>NZ_JBHXLL010000002.1:80347-447684 GCF_042721415.1 Kitasatospora sp. NPDC058444
GCGGGGGGTGGGGGGGGGGGGGGGGGGGGGGGGGGGGGGGGGGGGGGGGGGGGGGGGGGGGCCGGCGCGGGGGGGGGGGTGCGGCGGGGGGGCCCCCCCCCCCCCCGCGCCCGGGTGCTTCTGCGCTTCGGCGGGCCGGAGGTGCAACCAGGTGGTGGCGGGGTCGAGTTGTGCGGGACGTCATTGACCCGATGGCGAGGCTGTGGCCGTGCCCGACGGGTGCGGCGGGGTGCCAGTGCCCGAGGGGGACGGGGAGCCTGTCGACGGGCTGGACGGTGACGGGTTCGCCGTGGGCGAGGCGCTGGCGGAACCGGTCGGGGTCGGCGTCGGCGTCGAGCGTGTCGAGGACGGCGAAGGGTCGGCCGGGGAGGAGGCGGAGCCGCCGCGGTTGTGCGGCCCGCCCTCCAGGGTGACCACCGCCCGCGAGGGCGGCAGCGCGATCCGGGCGGTCCAGTGGGTGGTCGGCGCCTGGTCCTCGTCCACGGTGACGATCACGGTGATCCGCTGGCCGGGCGCCAGGGTGCCGGAGTCGCGGCTGAGCCGGAGCCAGCCGGCGTCCGTCGCCGCGTGCCAGCGGATCTCCGTGGTGCCGGAGTTGGTGAGGGTGAGGACGGTCCGGTTGCCGTACTCGGCGGCCTCGACGGTGAGCAGCCCGGCCGGGGCCGGTTCGCCGGTGCCCGTGGCGGAGGCCCGGTCGACCGATGGGGCCGGCGCGGCGACCAGGTCCGGGCTGCCGAGCGGGGTCGTGCCGTGGGCCGGGACCGGGATCACCGCGCCCTGGAAGGTGAGCCGCGGAAAGCCGGGAAGCAACGTTTCTGCACCGCCGACACCGACACCGCCCGCACCGGCACCACCCGCGACCATCCCGGTCCCGGTCCCCGCCCCGGCGCCCGCCAGCTCCAGCCCGGGCGAGCCGGGCCCACCCGACCCCGTCGGGCCGTCCGCCGCGGCCCGTGGCAGCTGCCCGCCCGGCCGCCCGGCCTCGTCCACCCGCACCGCCGACACCGAGGCCGCCGAATCCGATCCGCCGTCGCCCCGGTGCCCGGCCCAGAGCGCGATCACCGGCGCCGCCAGTACGGCCGCCAGCACCCCGGTGGTCACCACCCGCCGGCGCACCGCCAGCCCGCGCCCCGCGTCCGGCGCCCGGTGCCGGGGGAAGCCGCCCTGGTCGAACCGCAGCCCCGGCTCCGCCTCCCGACCCGCCGTCTCCCGCCCCGCCGCCTCCCGACCCGCCGCCTCCCGGGCAGTCGCGACGGCGGCGACCGCGCCAGTGGCAGCGACCGCCCCGGGGGCGTCCATCGGAGCCCGCAGCAGCGCCAGCCCCGACAGCCCCGCCGCACCCTCCGCCGCCTCGTTCGCGGCCACCCGCTCCGCCGTCCCCCGGCAGGTCGGGCAGTCCACCACGTGCTGCACCAGCTCCCGTCGCAGCGCCGGGCCGAGCACCCAGTCCCGCCAGGACTCCGCGCCGGCTCCGCCGAGCCGGTCCAGCTCCGGGCAGCTGCCCACGCCGAGGACCAGCAGCGCCGCCCTGGTCCGGGCGACCTCGGCCTCGGCCCCGGCCAGCAGTGCGCGGGTCCGCTCGAACGGCAGGCCCAGCACCGCCGCCACCTCCAGCGGGGTCAGCCGGTGCCGGACGGACAGCTCCAGTGCCTCGCGCTGTTCCGGGTCGGTGCCGGCCGCCTCGGGCCAGGCGAGCGAGGACAGCTCGCGCCGCCGCCGGGCCGCCTCGGCCTCGCCCCCCTCGACCGTCTGCTCGCCCCCGGCCGCCCACCCGGTCTCGCCGCCCACCGCAGGGCCGCCCTCCGCCGGGCCACCCTCCGCGAGCCGCCGCAGGCAGCAGTACCGGGCCAGCGAGAACAGCCAGGCGCGCAGCAGCCCGGGCTCGGCCAGCCGGGCGCCGTACCGCCGCGCCAGTGCGCGGACCTCGCGCAGGGCGTCGGCGGCCGCGTCGTGCTCGCAGAGCACCGAGAGGCAGTAGGTGAACAGGCCGTCCACCTGCCGCTCGTACGCCGCGAGCGCGGCGGCGGCCCGCGGCCCGACAGCCCCGGCCCGGTCAGCCCCGGCCCCGGCAGCACCGGCAGCCTCAGCAGCCCAGGCCGATCCGGCCGATCCGGCCGATCCGGCGGTCCCGACCGTCCCGGCCGGTCCGCTCGTCCCGCTCGGCCTCCCCGACCATCCCGGCCACCCCGGCCACCCCGACTTGCCGGGCCTGCCCGGCCCGACCGCCCCGGTCGGCCCAACGGTTCTCGTCGTCACCCGTCCGACGGTAGAGAACGCCGACGGCTGACCCTGACCATTCGCCGCGTATGTACTTCTTTCGGGTAACAACATCGCCCATCTGTATGGATGCGCGGCGAGCCCGCCGGCGGACCGTCGCTGTCACACCCAGGCGCTACCGTGGGCCGCATGCCTCCGCGTTCCAAGACCACCGCCAAGCCCCGCCCGGCGTACCGCTGCACCGAGTGCGGCAACCAGCTGCCCAAGTGGGTCGGCCGCTGCCCGGAGTGCAACGCCTGGGGCACGGTCGAGGAGTACGGCGCGGTGCCGATCCGCACCACGGCCGCCGGCCCGGTCAGCGCGCCCGCCCGCCCGATCGCCCAGGTGGACGGCCAGGTCGCGACGGCCCGCTCGACGGGCGTGCCGGAGCTGGACCGGGTGCTCGGCGGCGGCCTGGTCCCCGGTGCGGTGGTGCTGCTGGCCGGCGAGCCCGGCGTCGGCAAGTCCACCCTGCTGCTGGACGTCGCCGCCAAGGCGGCCACCGCGCAGCACCGCACGCTCTACGTCACCGGCGAGGAGTCGGCCGGCCAGGTCCGGCTGCGCGCGGACCGGATCAACGCCCTCTCCGAGCACCTCTACCTCGCCGCCGAGCAGGACCTCGGCGCGGTGCTCGGGCACATCGAGGCGGTCGGCCCCGGCCTGCTGATCCTGGACTCGGTGCAGACCATCGCCTCCGCCGAGCTGGACGGCGCCCCCGGTGGCCCGGCCCAGGTCCGCGAGGTGGCGGGCGCGCTGATCCGGGCGTCCAAGGAGCGCGGCATGGCCACCCTGCTGGTCGGCCACGTCACCAAGGACGGCCAGATCGCCGGCCCGCGCCTGCTGGAGCACCTGGTGGACGTGGTGCTGAGCTTCGAGGGCGACCGGCACGCCCGGCTGCGGCTCATCCGCGGGGTCAAGAACCGCTACGGCGCCACCGACGAGGTGGGCTGCTTCGAGCTGCACGACGAGGGCATCGTCGGCCTGGCCGACCCGTCCGGTCTCTTCCTGACCAGGCGTGACAAGCCCGTTCCCGGCACCTGCCTCACCGTCACCCTGGAGGGCAAGCGCCCGCTGGTGGCCGAGGTGCAGGCGCTGATGGTGGATTCGCAGATCCCCTCGCCGCGGCGCACCACCTCGGGCCTGGAGTCCCCCCGGATCGCGATGATCCTGGCGGTGGTCGAGCGGCACGGCGGAGTGAAGCTCGGCAAGCAGGACATCTACACCGCGACGGTCGGCGGGGTGAAGCTGAGCGAGCCCTCCGCAGACCTCGCGGTGGCGCTCGCGGTGGCCAGCTCCTCCACCGACACCCCGCTGCCCAGCAACCTGGTGGCGATCGGCGAGGTCGGCCTGGCGGGTGAGGTGCGGCGGGTGACGGGTGTGCAGCGGCGGCTCGCCGAGGCGCACCGGCTGGGCTTCACCCACGCCCTCGTGCCGCCGGACCCGGGCAAGGTGCCGCCGGGCATGAAGGTGGTCGAGGTGGCCGACATCGGCGAGGCGCTGCGGGCCATCCCGGGCCGCCGCCGCTCCGCCGCCAAGCCGCGCACCGAGTCGCGCGGTGAGGCACCGTCGGCGCCGCCGGCTCCGCGCTCCTCCCGGGCCGCGGAGCGCCCCGCGGCGTACCCCGAGGAGCTGATGGACGGCTGGGAGCCGCTGGACTCCGACGAACTGCGCTGACCCAAGCCCTGCCGAAGCCACACACAGTTAGACTTTCCCCAGTCTCATTGGCCAGAAGGCAGTACCGAGCGGTACTGAGCGACAGAGCAACAGACCGCGGACCGGCGCACGGCGTGAGGCGCGCGGCACGGGTCGACCGGAGGAGTCACGTGGCAGCCAGCGACCGGGGGGCGGACAAGGCCTCCCGCGAGGAGGCCCTGCTGCGGGCCTCCCTCACCGCCATCGCGCCCGGTACCGCGCTTCGTGACGGCCTGGAGCGGGTCCTGCGGGCCAACACCGGCGGTCTGATCGTGCTGGGCTTCGACAAGACCGTCGAGTCCCTGTGCACCGGCGGCTTCGTCCTGGACGTCGAGTTCAGCGCGACCCGGCTGCGCGAGCTGTGCAAGCTCGACGGCGCGGTGGTGCTCGACAAGGACATCACCAAGATCGTCCGGGCCGGCGTGCACCTGATGCCGGACTCGACCATCCCCACCGACGAGACCGGCACCCGCCACCGCACCGCCGAGCGGGTCAACCGGCAGACCGGCTACCCGGTGGTCGCGGTCTCGCACTCGATGCGGCTGATCGCGATGTACGTCAACGGCACCCGCCGGGTGCTGGAGGACTCCACCACCGTCCTGTCCCGCGCCAACCAGGCGCTGGCCACCCTGGAGCGCTACAAGCTGCGCCTCGACGAGGTGGCCGGCACGCTCTCCGCGCTGGAGATCGAGGACCTGGTGACGGTCCGGGACGTCACCGCCGTGGCCCAGCGCCTGGAGATGGTCCGGCTGATCGCCACCGAGATCGCCGGCTACGTGCTGGAGCTCGGCATCGACGGCCGGCTGCTCTCGCTCCAGCTGGACGAGCTGATCGCGGGCGTGGAGCCGGAGCGCGAGCTGGTCGCCCGGGACTACTTCCCGGAGCGGGCCGCGAAGAAGGGCCGGACGGTCACCGAGGTGCTGGCCGACCTGGAGGCGCTCACCCACGCCGAGCTGCTGGACCTCCAGACCGTCGCCAAGGCGCTCGGCTACTCGGGCTCGCCGGAGTCGCTGGACTCGGCCGTCTCGCCGCGCGGCTACCGCCTGCTGGCGAAGATCCCGCGCCTTCCCAACACGGTCATAGAGCGCCTGGTCGAGCACTTCGGCGGCCTCCAGAAGCTGCTCGCCGCGAGCATCGACGACCTGCAGACCGTCGAGGGCGTCGGCGAGACCCGTGCCCGCTCGGTCCGCGAGGGCCTGTCCCGCCTTGCCGAATCGTCCATCCTGGAGCGCTACGTCTGACCTGACGCGGCGGCCGTACGGACACCCGAACACGGCGACGGCCCCCGGGGAGCGCATCCCGGGGGCCGTCGCCGTGTTCGCACCGAACCGCGCCCGTACCGCGCCCGAACCACCGCCCGTACCGCGCCACACCCGCGCCCGAACCGCGCCCCCGCACACGGCGGAGCCCCCGGCCGCGCTGCGGTCGGGGGCTCCGAGGGAAGTTGACCGGTTCTCAGCTGTCCAGTCGGATCGAGGCCCGCGCCGAGACCTTGTCCCCGGAGAGCCCGGTGAGCTCCGCGAGCACCACGTAGGTGCCGCTCGGCGGCGGCGTCTGGTCGGCGGTCGCGCACTGCGGCTTGCTGCGGCTGCGGTCCCAGGTGAAGGTCTCGGTCTGGCTGCCGTTCGCGCCGAGCTGCACCCAGATGTTGCCCTTGTCGGCCGGGCAGTCGCCGGAGGACCAGACCCGGTCGTTGTTGCTGCCGCTCACCGTGATCACGGAGGCGGTGCGGCCCAGGTCCACCCGGCAGTTGGTGCCGGAGGAGTTCTTGACCGTCAGGGCCAGCCGGGGCTTGTCCTTGGGCTGGTACGAGTTCTGGGTGCCGGCCAGCTCCAGCGCCACCTGCGAGGAGGCGCAGACCGGCAGCGCCATGACCTCGGGGGTGTTCACCGCCGGAGCGCCGCCCGCCCCACCCGCGGCGCCCGCGCCGCCGGAGCCGCCCGCGCCGCCGCCGGTGGCCGGCGCCGCGCCGCCTCCGGGGGCCGGGTTGGCGCCGGCGCCGGTGCCGCCGCTGAGGTTGACCTCGGTGCCGCCACCGCCCGCCACCGGGCCGCCGCCGCTGCCGCCGCCCGGGCGCGCCGCGGGGCCGCTCGGGGAGGCGCCGGGCGTGATGGCCTGGGCCGGGGTCTGGGACTGGGACGGAACGGCCTGTGCGGCCTTGTCCTGTGAGCCGCCGTCACCGCCCCCGCCCTGGTCGATCATCAGCCAGGCGATCAGGGCGACGACCGCCGCGACGGCGACGAGCACGACGATGCGCCGACGCCAGTAGATCGAGGCCGGCAGTGGTCCGACGGGTTGACGCAGAGAAGGCACGATCAAACTCTACGAGACTGTGTGTGGCGATTGACTCACCAACACCGCACAGTCGCCCCTTCCTTCACATGATCCGCCATTTGATCCGTTCGAGCGAGCTCCAATCGGACGATTTCCGGAGCTCTCCCGGGAGGATCCGGAGTGGCTTGATCCAGTTCGGTCCGGTCGGCGGGCATGGGAGGATCGAAGGGCCATGACTGCCATCACCACCCCTGCCGTCCCTGCCGCCGCCACCGACGCGGCCCGGCTGCCGATGCCCCTGCCGCTGTTCCACTCGACCGTCCTGGACTGGTACGAGGCGAGCAAGCGGGACCTGCCCTGGCGGGCCCCCGACGCGACGCCCTGGGCGGTCATGGTGAGCGAGTTCATGCTCCAGCAGACCCCGGTCAAGCGTGTGCTGCCCGCCTGGGAGGCCTGGCTCACCCGCTGGCCGACCCCGGCCGACCTGGCCGCCGAGGCGTCCGGGGAGGCCGTCCGGATGTGGGGCCGGCTGGGCTACCCGCGCCGCGCGCTGCGTCTGCACGCGGCCGCGGTGGCGATCACCGAGGAGCACGGCGGCGAGGTCCCGGACGACCACGCCACGCTGCTCTCGCTGCCCGGGGTGGGGGAGTACACCGCCGCCGCCGTCGCCTCCTTCGCCTTCCGCCAGCGGCACGTGGTGCTGGACACCAACGTCCGCCGGGTCCTCGCCCGTGCGGTGACCGGGGTCGAGTACCCGGCCCAGGCCACCACCGCCGCCGAGCGCCGCACCGCCACCGCGCTGCTGCCGGACGACGCCGAGACGGCCGCCACCTGGGCGGTCGGCGTGATGGAGCTGGGCGCGCTGGTCTGCACCGCGCGCGGCCCGGAGTGCGGGGACTGCCCGCTGTTCACCACCTGTGCCTGGCAGCGGGCCGGCCGCCCGCCGTACGAGGGCCCGGCCCGGCGCGGCCAGTCCTACGAGGGGACGGACCGCCAGGTGCGCGGCAAGCTGCTCGCGGTCCTGCGGGAGTCGCACGGGACGGTGCCGCAGGCCCGGCTGGACGCGGTCTGGCCGGACGCGGTGCAGCGGGCCCGGGCGCTGGACGGCCTGGTGGCGGACGGCCTGGTCGAGCCGGTCGAGCAGGGCGTCTACCGCCTGCCCCAGTAGGCGCTCCCCGCGGACCGCACCACTCGCAGAGCCACCCCTCCCGCAGGAGCGACGACGGCGCCCCCGGAAGGAGAACCTCCCGGGGGCGCCGTACGGGTCGTACGGGCGGGACCGTCAGACGGCCGCCGCCTCCAGCGAGGACTCGGCCGGCTTCTCGCCCTTGCCGGTCCCGCGCAGCGGCACCTCGCGCAGGAACAGCGCCGCGGCGATCGCGATCACGGCCACGCCCGCGCCCCACAGGAAGACGGTGTGCATGCCGTTGGACACCGCGTGGTGGTAGGCGTCCTGGATGGCCGGGTCCAGCCTGCGCAGCGCGGCCGGGCTCATCTGGCCCGGGTCCTGCATGCCGCCGCCGGCGACGGCCTGCTCGCCGAGCCGCTCCTTCATGGTGTCGGTCACCCGGTTGTTGAACAGCGCGCCGAACAGCGCGACACCGAAGGAGCCGCCGATGGTGCGGAACAGGGTGGCGGTGGAGCTGGCGACGCCCATGTCCTTGAGCTCGACGCTGTTCTGCGCGACCAGCATGGTGATCTGCATCAGGAAGCCCATGCCGGCGCCCAGCACGACCATCCAGCAGGCCGAGGTGAAGCTGCTGGTCTCGGTGCCCATGGTGGAGAGCAGGATCAGGCCGACGGTCATCACGACGGTGCCGATGATCGGGTAGATCCGGTACTTGCCGGTCTTGGTGACGGCCTGGCCGACCACCAGCGAGATCACCAGCATGCCGAACATCATCGGCATCAGCAGCAGGCCGGAGTTGGTGGCCGAGGCGCCCTGGACGACCTGCTGGTAGAGCGGCAGGAAGACGGTCGAGCCGAACATCACGAAACCGACGATGAAGCCGATGATCGAGACCATGGTGAAGTTCAGGTTGCGGAACAGGCTGAGCGGGAGCATCGGCTCCTCGACCCGCTGCTCCACGTAGCAGAAGGCGATCAGCGAGGCGGCGGCGAGCGCGCCCAGGCCGAGGATCTCCTTGGAGCCCCAGGCGTACTGCTGGCCGCCCCAGGTGGTGATCAGCACCAGCGAGGTGATGCCGGTGGTGAGCAGGACGGCGCCCAGGTAGTCGATCTTGGCGGAGCTGCGGACCTTCGGCAGCTTCAGGGTCACGATGACGACGGCGAGTGCGATCACGCCGAGCGGCAGGTTGATGTAGAAGGTCCAGCGCCAGCTCAGGTGGTCGGTGATGAAGCCGCCGACCAGCGGGCCGCCGACGGTGGCCAGGGCCATCACCGCGGCGAACATGCCCTGGTACTTGCCGCGGTCGCGCGGCGGGACGAGCGCGCCCATGATCGACATGACGCCGACCATCAGACCGCCGGCGCCCAGGCCCTGCACGGCGCGGAAGCCGATCAGCTCGTTCATGTTCTGCGCCAGGCCGGACAGCGCCGAGCCCACCAGGAAGATCACGATCGAGGTGAGGAAGCTGCCCTTGCGGCCGTACATGTCGCCGAGCTTGCCCCAGATCGGGGTGGAGGCGGCGGTGGCCAGGGTGTACGCGGTGACCACCCAGGACAGGTGCTCGGCGCCGCCGAGTTCACCGACGATGGTCGGCATCGCGGTGCCGACGATCAGGTTGTCGAGCATGGCCAGCAGCATGGTGACGACCAGGCCGACCATGACGAGGCGGATCTCGCGCGGGGAGCGCGGCTGCTCCTCCTCGGCCGTCCTGTCCTCCGGCGCCGGGCCGGCGGTTTTGGGCTGTGACATGAGGGGGTCTCCCGGAGGGTGGTTCGGACGGAGCGGTTCGGACGGAGCGCGGCGCCGTGCGGCGGCTCACTTACTTGTCGCCCGGCTAGTTTATCGACCGTCGGCACGGTAGGTTGTCCACTAGCCGGTCGTCAAGCCAGTTTCCCGGCCGACCGTGCGGGCAGGGAGAATGAGTTCGGGGCGATCACCGCCCCGGGGTCCGCAGTAGTCACCGACGCAGTCATGAGGCAGGCCATGGGCACTCCGCACAGCCCCCGTAGCGACACCCGGGCTCGCATCATCGAGGTGTCACTGGAGCTCTTCTCCGAGCAGGGCTACGAGCAGACCTCACTGCGCGAGATCGCCGACCGCCTGGGCGTCACCAAGGCCGCGCTCTACTACCACTTCAAGACCAAGGACGACATCGTCCTGGGCATCGTCGAGCGGATGGCCGCGCCGATCGACGAGAGCATCGCGTGGGGCCGCGAGCAGACCTGGAGCCCGCAGGTGCGCGACGAGCTGATCCGCCGCTTCGCGGACGGGATGGCCGAGCGGGCCCCGTTGCTGCGCTTCTTCCACGAGAACCAGCCCGCCATGCGCGAGTCCCCGGCCGGGCTGGCCTTCAAGGAACGCATGATCACCATGGTGCAGCTGGTGCACGGGCCGGAGGCGGACTTCCACGACCGGCTGCGGGCCGCGATGGCGCTGTTCACCGTCCACTCCTCGCTGTTCCTGGTCAAGCAGGACAGCGCGGACTGCGAGCACGCGCCGAACGTGTGGGGCGAGCGGCTGCCCCCCGCCGACCTGGACGAGGCGATCGGGGCGGCCCGGGACATCGCGCTGGAGATCGGATCCCGGATCAGCCACCCCGCCCCCAGCGCCGGCTGACGGCGGCGGGGCGGGCCGGGCCGGGGCGGCGGCTCAGAAGTTCGTGACGCCGTGCCCCGCGAGGTAGGCGATCGGGTTGACCACCGCGCCGTAACGGTTGCTGGTGCGGATCTCGAAGTGCAGGTGCGGTCCGGTCGAGTTGCCGGTGCTCCCGGACAGGCCGACCCGCTCGCCCGCCGACACCCGCTCGCCCGCCGAGACGGTGACCGAGGACATGTGGGCGTACTGGGCGTAGTGCCCGTCCGCCAGCCGCAGCACGACCTCCTTGCCGTACGCGCCGTCCCAGCCGGCCGACACCACGGTCGCGTCGCCGACCGCCAGCAGCGGCGTGCCCGGGGAGACCGCGAAGTCCACCCCGGTGTGGTACCCGGCCGCGTAGCTGCGGTTGGCCTTCCCGTACGGATTGCTGGTCGGCGCGTTCGGCACCGGCGCCGACCAGCCGGGAGCCGGGGCCGGCTCGGGTCCGGGCGCCGGTGCGGCCTCGGGGGCCGGCTCGGCGGCGGGCTCGGCGGCGGGCTCCGGCTCCGGTGCCGGCGGTTCGAGCGGCAGCAGGTTGTCCGCCACCGCCACGGACTGCTGCGCGGAGTCGCCGTCGTCGGGCAGCCGGTACGCGCTGGGGTCGGCCACCTGGACCAGCCCCGCGCTCGGCACCTCCGCCTGCGGCACGGTGAAGGCCGAGCTGCCCGGGGTGGTGGGCCGCACGGTGTGCGCCGAGGCCGAGCCCGGGGCGACGACCAGCAGCACACCGGCGAGCAGCACGGCGATCGCTCCGGCCGAGACCAGCCCGTGGTCGTGCTCGGCCCGTTGGCGGCTGCCGGGCAGCGTGGTGTGCCGGGGCGATCCGAGCGCGCGCAGCGGCGCGGCGTGGGTGCGGACGGCGTGGCCGATCCGGGGCTGCCAGACGGCGGCCTGGGCCGCCGCGCGGTCTGCCGCACGGGCCGCGAGCCGGCGCAGGGCCGGCCCCAGGGGCGGGACGGTGGACATCGCTTGCCGTACCTCACGGGTCGTACGAGGGCAGCACGAAGGGCCCGTTCGGGCGCGTGCTGAGCGGGGGACCACTCAGGTGTAACGGTCACCGAGCGGAGTCCCAAACGGGGTGACTACTACGGCGTGTAGTCAGCGTGGCGCCGGAGATTCAAGCCGATGGAGTAACGATCATGAGATCCGATCGCCGGTGTCCGCTTCGGGGTGTCCGCCGGTTCCGCCGGTCGCGCTACTACCGGCGCTCGTACCGGGCCGGAGGCCTGTGACCAGCACCACGCGCGGCCGCGGTTTGACGGGCTCGAACGCTTTCCGCGCGCACCGCTGACCGGTCCGGCCCGCTGCGGGACCATCGAGCCATGTATGGCAACAGGAGCGAAGACCCCGACGCCAGTGACCGCCCGAGCCTGCCGGACCGCCGCTTCGCCGCCCTGCGCGGCTGCGAGCGGCTGCTGTCCGGCGTCCGGCCGCAGAGCATCCGCGAACGCCTCGCCGACCTGGCCGGCCCGCTGCCGGACGCCGCTCCCGAGCCCGGCGCTGCTCCCGAGCCGGCCGACGCTCCCGAGCAGGCCGGAGCCCCCGCTCCGGACGGCGCCGGCGGTCCGCCCGCCGTCCCCGACCTGGACGGCCGCCCCGACCAGTACGGCGACGGCGTGGTCCGCACCCTGGAGCAGCGGGTCGCCGAGCTGCTCGGCACCGAGGACGCGGTCTTCTTCCCGACCGGCACCATGGCCCAGCAGGTCGCCCTGCGGATCCACGCCGAGGCGGCCGGCCCGCGCACGGTGGCCACCCACCCGCTGGCCCACACCGACCGGCACGAGCGGCACGCGCTCGGCGTCCTGTCCGGCCTGCGCACCCTCTGGCCGACGACCGAGCCGCGCCAGCCCACCGCCGAGGAGCTGCGCGCCCTGGACGAGCCGTACGCGGCGCTCAGCCTGGAGCTGCCGCTGCGCGACGCCGGGTTCGTGCTGCCGGGCTGGCCGGAGCTGGTGGAGCTGGCCGCGGTGGTGCGGGAGGAGCACGGCGCGGCGCTGCACCTGGACGGCGCCCGGATCTGGGAGTCGGCGGTCGCCCTCGGCCGGCCGCTGCCGGAGGTCACCGCCCTGGCCGACTCGGTCTACATCTCCTTCTACAAGACGCTCGGCGGGATCAGCGGAGCCGCGCTGGTGGGCCGGGGCGGCTTCGTCCGCACCGCCCGGGCCTGGCGGCACCGCTACGGCGGGCAGCTGTACCAGCAGTGGCCGTTCGCGCTGGCCGCGCTGACCGGGCTGGAGCGCGAACTGCCGCGGCTGCCCGAGTACGTGGCGCACGCCCGGACGGTCGCCGGGGCGCTGGTCCGGGCGTTCGCCGCCGTTCCGGGTGCCCGGGTGCACCCGGCCCCGCCGCACACCCACCAGTTCCAGCTCTGGCTGCCGTACCGGGCCGGGGAGTTGGAGGAGGCCGGGCTGGGACTGGCCGAGGACACCGGGATCGGGCTGTTCGGCGCCTGGCGCGAGTGCGGGCCGCCGGGGTTGGCGATGACGGAGGTCACGGTCGCCGCGCCCGCCCTCGACTGGACCGGAGCCGACGTCGCGGTGGCGGCCGCGGCCTTCCTGGACCGGCTGCCGCCCGGCAGGTCCTGACAAAGCGTCCGGCCCGCCCCCGCGTGCTGCGGGGACGGGCCGGACGTGGAGTTGTCAGAGCTGCCTGGTCACAGGCCGATCGCTACCTCGGTGGCGATCAGTTGTCGACCGGGCGGACCCGGATCCAGGTCTCCAGGTAGTTCGAGGACTCGTTCTCGACCTCGATGCTGGTGCCCGTCTTCGGGACGTCGACACCGGCGTACTGGTTGTCCTTGCTCCACCAGGACTTCAGGTCGTTGAACTCGTCGACGCCCTTGGCCTTCGGGATGACGGTCTCGACGCCGGCCTTGTGCAGGGTCAGCGAGGAGACGCGACGGGAGCCGAAGGTGGAGTCGAAGCCCTGGACGCGCGGCTTCATCAGGGCGCCGTCGGACCACTTCAGCGGGGTCGGGTGCGAGTCGACCGGCAGGACCAGGCCGTGGCCCGGGTGGGCGCTGACGTTGTTGTCGGTCTGCGACGCGTCCCAGAACCAGATCAGCAGGCCGGGCTGGTACGAGTAGTGCTCGACCCAGTTCGGCTTGTCGGCGAAGCCGAAGTTGTACGGGCCGGTCTTCAGGGTCTGGTCGAAGGACACGTACTGCCGGTTCTCCGCGATGTAGTACTGCGCGTAGTCCTTGGTGTACGAGCCGCCGAAGCGGGAGAACCCGTCGGCCACCCAGCCGTTGTCACCGTTCTCGACGTCGTCGCTGAACACGGTGGCGCCGTCGGCGACGACCGCGACGTTGTCCAGGGTCAGGCCGCGGAAGTGCAGGCCGCCGTCGCTGGTGTGGCGGTAGCGGAACTTGATCTTCTGGCCCGCGAAGGCGTCCAGGTTGAACGACAGGTCGCCCCAGGCGGCCACCTGGCCGCTGAGGGCCGGACGGCCGTTCTCGCGCGGCAGGGCGGTGCCGTTCCAGGTGCCGTCCACGACGGTCCAGCTCTTGCCGCCGTCGGTGGAGACCTCGCCGAACGCGTAGTCGAAGTCCTGCTCCAGCTCGTACCAGGCCTTGGCGTTGATGCTGGCCTTGGCCTTGCCGGTCAGGTCGATGTCGCGGGTGAGCGTGACGTTCAGGTTGTCGGCGCTGCCGCTCCACCACTCACCGGTGCCGCCGAACGGCTTGTTGATGTCGGTGGTGATGCTCTTCTTCGGCAGGTCGACGATCAGACCCTGCGGCAGGTTGCTGTTGTACTCCGCCGGGCCGATGTGGTGGGTCGACTCGGTGCCGGCCTTGGCGCGGTCCACCTTCAGCCAGCCGAGCTGGTACTTGCTCCAGCCGTCGAGGTCGTTCGGCATGTCGCCGATGCTGTTCTTGCCCTCGCCGAGCCAGGAACCGGAGGACATCAGCGACCAGAAGCCGACCGAGTTGTCGATGCCCTTGCCGGCGGTGTCGTAGAGGTCCGGCAGACCGAGGTCGTGGCCGTACTCGTGGGCGAAGACGCCGAGGCCGCCGTTCTCGGGCTGCATCGTGTAGTCGCCGATCCACAGGCCGCTGTTGCCGACCTGGACGCCGCCGAGCTTGTTGCCCTCGGGACCGGCCGAGCCCTGCAGGTTGCCGTAGACGTACGAGCGGTGCGCCCACAGGGCCTTGGTGCCCTGCTTGCCGCCACCGGCCGACTTGTCCTCGCCGGCGTGCACGATCTGGAAGTGGTCGATGTACCCGTCGGGCTGGTTGAAGTTCCCGTCGTGGTGCGAACCGTAGCGGTCCCACTGGTCGTACGAGGCCAGGGTCGCCTTGACCTGGGCCTCGGTCTGACCCTTGGCCAGCTGGTCCTTGTACCAGATGTCCACGGCGTCGCGGATCAGGTCCTGGGCGCTGCCGCAGACGTTGGAGCCGCAGTAGTCGGAGCCGTACCGGGCCTCGTTCCACGGGACGCGGACCCAGTCCTGGACCACACCGTCGACCGAGTAGCGGCCCGAGGACTGCTTCTCGTAGTAGGTCTTCAGCGAGGGCTTGTCCTTGCTGAAGTAGAGGTCCTGGAAGTGCTGCTGGTTGTAGTCGGCCTGCCAGGCGGTCGAGTTGTTGGTGGCCGGGTTCGGCGCCTCGATCTCGTTGTGCTTCGGGCCGGGCTCACCGCCGTACTTGACCTTGCCGTCGGCGGTCTTGGTGGTGTTGTCCACCTGGTCACCGAAGTCGACCAGGATGGTGAAGATCTTGTCCGTGCGCTCGCGGGCGAGCTCGACGTACTTGTCCTTGCCGAGCTTCACGCTGGTGCTGCCGTTGTGCTGCTCGACCTGGGCGGTGCCGTTGAGCAGCTTCTCGGTGGCGGCCTTCTGCTCCGCCTCCACCTTCGCGGTCAGCGGGCCCGGAATGTTGTGCTCGGTGTTCTGGACGGCCTCGGCCGGGTCCTTCGGGACCGGGGCCGAGCCGGCGGCGACGGCGGTGCTCGGGAACAGGCCCGCGCCGAGCGCGACTATGACCGCCGCGGCCGACGCGGCCGCAGCGGTTCTCCTGGTGTTCTTCAACGTTGTGACGTCCTCCCCGACCGGGGCCAGCTTCTGGGCAAAGCCCGGCAAACCAAAATGAAAGACAGGTGGACGTCATTTGATCCAAGCGTGCACGGAAAAGATAGACCTTGACCGTGACATGGTCACGGCGCTATGCTCCGCGACTTCCCATCATCTGACCTCATGTCAACCGTATGTTCGTGAAAGGTCAGTGAGAAATTGAACGCACCCGCACCAGTCAGCGCGGAAGCCAGCCATCCCGGTCCGCACCGCCGCCGGCCGCGGCGGGAGCGGAACGCACCGAGCCCCCGGCGTGAACGCCGGGGGCTCGGTGGCTGTGAAGTTGTCTGTTAAAAGTTGGGTTACTTCGTCAGGTCGGGACCGGACGAGGCGACCGCGGCCGGGGTGTCCGCGACGGCCGACTTCTCCTCGCCGCGGAAGGTGAACTTGGCCTCCTTGCCCTCGCCCTCGACGTCGACGACGACGATGTGGCCGGCCCGCAGCTCACCGAAGAGGATCTTCTCGGAGAGGTGGTCCTCGATCTCGCGCTGGATGGTGCGGCGCAGCGGACGGGCACCCAGGATCGGGTCGTAGCCGCGCTTGGCCAGCAGCTTCTTGGCCTCGACGCTGAGCTCCAGGCCCATGTCCTTGTCCTTGAGCCGCTCGTCCACCTTGGCGATCATGAGGTCGACGATCTGGATGATGTCGTCCTCGGACAGCTGGTGGAACACCACGATGTCGTCGACACGGTTCAGGAACTCGGGGCGGAAGTGCTGCTTGAGCTCCTCGCCGACCTTCGCCTTCATCCGCTCGTACCCGGTCTGGGTGTCACCCGTGGCCGCGAAGCCGAGGTTGAAGCCCTTCGAGATGTCCCGGGTGCCGAGGTTGGTCGTCATGATGATGACGGTGTTCTTGAAGTCGACCACGCGGCCCTGGGAGTCGGTCAGACGACCGTCCTCCAGGATCTGCAGCAGCGAGTTGAAGATGTCCGGGTGGGCCTTCTCGACCTCGTCGAAGAGGACGACCGAGAACGGCTTGCGGCGGACCTTCTCCGTCAGCTGGCCGCCCTCCTCGTAGCCCACGTAGCCGGGCGGGGAGCCGAACAGCCGGGAGACGGTGTGCTTCTCGGAGAACTCGGACATGTCGAGCGCGATCAGCGCGTCCTCGTCGCCGAACAGGAACTCCGCCAGCGTCTTGGACAGCTCGGTCTTACCGACACCGGACGGGCCGGCGAAGATGAACGAACCGCCGGGGCGCTTCGGGTCCTTGAGGCCCGCACGGGTGCGCCGGATGGCCTGGGAGAGCGCCTTGATGGCGTCCTTCTGGCCGATGACGCGCTTGTGCAGCTCGTCCTCCATGCGCAGCAGGCGGGACGTCTCCTCCTCGGTCAGCTTGAAGACCGGGATGCCGGTGGCGGTGGCCAGGACCTCGGCGATGAGCTCCTCGTTGACCTCCGCGACGACGTCCATGTCGCCGGCCTTCCACTCCTTCTCGCGCTTGGCCTTGGCCTGCAGGAGCTGCTTCTCGTCGTCGCGCAGGGACGCGGCCTTCTCGAAGTCCTGCGCGTCGATCGCGCTCTCCTTCTCGCGGCGCACGTCGGCGATCTTCTCGTCGAACTCGCGCAGGTCCGGCGGCGCGGTCATCCGGCGGATGCGCATCCGGGAGCCGGCCTCGTCGATCAGGTCGATCGCCTTGTCCGGCAGGAAACGGTCCGAGATGTACCGGTCGGCCAGGGTGGCGGCGGCGACCAGGGCGGAGTCCGTGATCGAGACCCGGTGGTGGGCCTCGTAGCGGTCGCGCAGACCCTTGAGGATCTCGATGGTGTGCGGCAGCGACGGCTCGGCGACCTGGATCGGCTGGAAGCGGCGCTCCAGCGCGGCGTCCTTCTCCAGGTGCTTGCGGTACTCGTCCAGGGTGGTGGCACCGATGGTCTGCAGCTCGCCGCGGGCCAGCATCGGCTTGAGGATGCTGGCGGCGTCGATGGCGCCCTCGGCGGCGCCCGCGCCGACCAGGGTGTGCAGCTCGTCGATGAACAGGATGATGTCGCCGCGGGTGCGGATCTCCTTGAGCACCTTCTTCAGGCGCTCCTCGAAGTCACCGCGGTAACGCGAGCCGGCCACCAGGGCGCCCAGGTCCAGCGTGTAGAGCTGCTTGTCCTTGAGCGTCTCGGGGACCTCGCCCTTGACGATCGCCTGGGCCAGGCCCTCGACCACGGCGGTCTTGCCGACGCCGGGCTCACCGATCAGCACCGGGTTGTTCTTGGTGCGGCGGGACAGCACCTGCATGACCCGCTCGATCTCCTTCTCGCGCCCGATGACCGGGTCGAGCTTGGCCTCGCGGGCGGCCTGGGTGAGGTTGCGGCCGAACTGGTCCAGGACCAGCGAGGTCGACGGGGTGCCCTCGGCGGGCCCGCCGGCCGTGGCCGACTCCTTGCCGCCGCCGGTCTGGTAGCCGGAGAGCAGCTGGATGACCTGCTGGCGCACCCGGTTGAGGTCGGCGCCCAGCTTCACCAGGACCTGGGCGGCGACGCCCTCGCCCTCGCGGATCAGGCCGAGCAGGATGTGCTCGGTGCCGATGTAGTTGTGGCCGAGCTGAAGGGCCTCGCGGAGCGACAGCTCCAGCACCTTCTTCGCCCGGGGGGTGAAGGGAATGTGGCCGGACGGGGCCTGCTGGCCCTGGCCGATGATCTCCTCGACCTGCTGGCGAACGGCCTCAAGAGAAATCCCGAGGCTCTCCAGGGCCTTGGCGGCGACGCCCTCGCCCTCGTGGATCAGACCCAGGAGGATGTGCTCGGTGCCGATGTAGTTGTGGTTGAGCATCCGGGCTTCTTCCTGAGCCAGGACGACAACCCGCCGCGCGCGGTCGGTGAACCTCTCGAACATCGTTTATCGCTCCTCAGAGCGGTCGGGCAGTTCGGGGTCCGTCCCCGCCCTGTCCTTCCGCATGCTAGTCCCGCTCAGCGGCGCGGCCCACGGATTCACTCCCCGGTAGAGGAGCGAGATGCTGCGCGACCAGCCGACACCAATCCCAACCTGATGCTGGGAAACGGTGTTCCCGCAGGCGGGCCGGATGCACCGGATTCCGCTACGCCATCGGCGAACACGTGCCGCCGGGGGCGCGGCCGGAACCGTCCGGCCGGTCGCACATACTGCCCCTGGACGGGCCGAAGAACCCGTCCACCTGCATTCATACCCGGTATCGGGGCGGTTCTCGCGCAGTTTCCGCGGTGGCGGTGTTCGCCTGGCGAGAAGTCGGGCCGTGGTGACGGCGGTTCAACGGCGGCCGGGGCCGGGTACGCCGCCCGGTGTCCGCTTACCGCTTCGCCCCTACAGCGTTGCACAGCCGGTGATTGTTCCGCCGCCCGAGCCCGAGCCCGGGTCCGTGCCCCGCACGCCCGCGGCGTCGCTGGTGGCGCGGCCCGGCGGGCACGCGCCGCGGGGCGCGGAGGAATTCCCTCCGCGCCCCGTGCGTGTGATGGCGGCGCCGTCCTCGGCCGCCGGGGCCCCGCACCCGCTCCGGCGGGCCTGCGGCGCCGGGATCAGGACGCGTTGGCCTTCTCGTACGCCTCGCGCACGTTGCTCGGAACGCGGCCGCGGTCGTTGACCTCCAGGCCCTGCTCCTTGGCCCACGCGCGGATCTTGGCGGTGTCCGGGGCGCCGCCGCCGGACGGACGCGCCGCAGCGCCGCGGCCCGGGCGACGGGCACCGGCGAGCCGGCCGCTCTGCTTGCGGCCCTTCTCCACGTACGGCGCCAGCAGACCGCGCAGCTTGTCCGCGTTGGCGCTCTTCAGGTCGATCTCGTAGGCAACGCCGTCGAGGGCGAACGTCACCGTCTCGTCCGCCGAACCGCCGTCGAGATCGTCTTCAAGAATGACCTGCACCCTCTGTGCCACGGGCTTCCCTTTCCGCTAAACGACCCATTGCCTAAGGAAAGGAAAGCGCCTTTCTCCGGAAAACACAAACCCTTGACCCGGGTGGAGCGGCTCAGAGGTGCAGCAGCATGCGCGAGTTGCCCAGTGTGTTGGGCTTCACCCGCTCCAGGTCGAGGAACTCGGCGACGCCTTCATCGTACGAGCGGAGGAGTTCTTCATAGACGTCCGTAGCGATCGCCGCCGGGTCTGTCGTACCATCATCGGTTTCCTGGAGCTCACCGATCTCGACGAAACCGTGTTTCGCGAAGAACGTGACCTCGAACGTCAAGCAGAAAATCCGACGGACGCCCAGCCAGCGTGCCGTCTGCACCAGCTTCTCCAGCAGCAGGTGTCCGATCCCGGTGCCCCGGACGACCGGATCCACCGCGAGAGTGCGGACCTCGGCGAGGTCCTCCCACATCACGTGCAGTGCGCCGCAGGCCACCACCGCGCCGTTGTCGTCGCGTTCCGCGACCCAGAACTCCTGCACGGATTCGAACAGTGTGACTGTGGGCTTGTCCAGCAGAATGCCGTCGCGCGAGTAGGTGTCGATGAGCCGGCGCACTGCCCGAACGTCCGTGGTCCGCGCCCGGCGGATGGTGACCTCCATGGTCCGGGACGTTATCGCGCCGCTCCCGGTTCCGTCGCGCCGGTATCCGGTCCGTCGTCCGGGGAATCCGCCCCGGCCGGATCGGACGGGAACAGAGCGGCCACCCGCAAGGCGTCCCGGAGCGCTTCGCGTTGCTCGGGGGACATCAGGCCGAAGAAGTGCACCAGGGCCGCCGCCGGATTGTCACTGGTGGCCCAGGCGTCGTTCATCAGAGCCGCCGTGTACGCCTCGCGCGAGGAGACCGGTTCATATCGATAGGCCCGGCCGACCCGCTCGCGGCGCAGCCAGCCCTTTCTGTGGAGCTTGTCCAGGACGGTCATCACCGTGGTGTACGCGATTTCGCGTTCCGACCGCAGATCCAGGAGAACCTCGCGAACCGTGACCGGTCGGTTCCACTGCCACACCCGGGTCATGATGGCGTTCTCAAGTTCGCCGAGTTGCCGGACCATAGTGCGGCCAGGATAGGGAGTGAATGGGGCAAATCTTGTGAAGTGCGCCAAACCGGCGCGCCGCCACCCCCGGGAATCGGGAATGGCGGCGCGCCGGTCGTTCGGGGCGGCTGACGGCGTCGGTCGCCGGTTCCGCCCGTCGGTCCTCGCGGACCTCGCGGGGCCTGGCCGGCCCCGCGGGGATCAGTCGACGTCTTCCTTGGCCCGCTGGGCCCCGCCCTGGCTGCGGACGATGGCCCGCACCAGGAAGCCGAAGCCGATCGCCATGACCAGCGGTGGCACGATCGCGCTGACGTAGTCCATCAGGTCACTCCTCCTCGGTCTTCTCCGCCGTCGCGGCGGAAGCCTTCGGCTCCGGCTTCACCAGCGGGAAGAGCACCGTCTCCCGGATGTTCTTGCCGGTCAGCAGCATGATCAGGCGGTCCACGCCGAGGCCGAGGCCACCGGTCGGGGGCATCGCGTACTCCAGGGCGCGCAGGAAGTCCTCGTCCACCTGCATCGCCTCGACGTCGCCGCCGGCCGCCAGCAGCGACTGGGCGGTGAGGCGGGCGCGCTGCTCGACCGGGTCGACCAGCTCGGAGTAGGCGGTGCCGATCTCGGTCCCGAAGATCACCAGGTCCCACTTCTCGGCCACGCCGGGCTGCGAGCGGTGCTGGCGGGTCAGCGGGGAGACCTCGGTCGGGTAGTCCTTGATGAAGGTCGGCCGGACGGCGTTCTCCTCCAGCAGGCGCTCGACCATCTCCAGCACGATCTGGCCGTGGCCCCACTCCTTCTCGAACGGGATGCCGTGCTCGGCGGCCAGCTTGCGCAGCTCCTCGACGCCGGTCTCCGGGGTGACCTCCACGCCCAGGCGGGCGGAGATGCCCGGGTAGACCGCGACCTCGTCCCACGGCTCGGCCAGGTCGATCTCGTGCTCGACGCCGTGCGCGTCCACGCCCTTGATCACCGTGGTGCCCAGCGCGTCCCGGGCCGCGTTGACGATCGTCTCGCGGATCAGCTCGGCCTGGGTGTCGTAGTCGCCGTACGCCTCGTACGACTCCAGCGAGGTGAACTCCGGGTTGTGGGTGGAGTCCGCGCCCTCGTTGCGGAAGTTGCGGTTGATCTCGAAGACCTTCTCGGCGCCGCCGACCACCAGCCGCTTGAGGTACAGCTCGGGGGCGATGCGCATGTACAGGTCGATGTCGTACGCGTTGATGTGCGTCTTGAACGGACGCGCGTTGGCGCCGCCGTGCACCGGCTGGAGCATCGGGGTCTCGACCTCGATGTAGCCGCGGTCCTCGTAGGTGCGGCGGATCGAGCGGACGACCTTGCTGCGCAGGTGCAGGATCTCGCGGGCCTCGGGGTTGACGATCAGGTCCACGTAGCGCTGGCGGACCCGGGCCTCCGGGTCGGTCAGGCCCTTGTGCTTGTCCGGCAGCGGCCGCAGGCACTTGGCGGTCAGCTCCCAGCGGTCCACCATCACGGACAGCTCGCCGCGCTTGGAGGTGATCACCTCGCCCTCGACGCCGACCTGGTCGCCGAGGTCGATGTCGGTCTTCCAGGCCGCCAGCCGCTCCGCGCCCAGCTTGTCCAGGGAGAACATCACCTGGAGGTCGCCGGTGCCGTCCCGCAGGGTGGCGAAGCAGAGCTTGCCGCCGGTGCGGGAGAGGATCACGCGGCCGGTGACACCGGCCCGCTCGCCGGTCGCGGTGTCCGGCTCCAGGTCCGGGTGCTTGGCACGCAGGTCCGCGATGGTGGTGGTGCGGGGGAATCCGACCGGGTACGGGTCGACGCCGGCCGCCCGGAGCCGGTCCAGCTTCTCGCGCCGGACGCGCATCTGCTCGGGAAGGTCGTCGGTCGCGGGAACAAGGCTCTGATCGCTCACCCCACAAGGGTAGCCAGCCACACACGGTGCTCCGCGCCGGGATTCCCGCGGGCGGGGCCGTGACGGCGGCCCCGCCCGCGGGAACGGACCCGCTCCGGTCAGCCGTCGCGGCGGGTCCGGAGCCGGCGGGCGGTGGCCAGACCGGCCGCGCCGAGCACCACGGCGGCGGCGCCCGTCGCGGCCAGCGGCAGGGCGGCGGAGCTGCCGGTGGCGGCCAGCGGGCCGTCGGAGGTCCGGACGGTCCCGGTGCCGCGGCCGCCGGTACCGGTGCCAGTGCCGGTGCCGCCGGTGTCCGTGCCGGTCTCCCGGACGGGGCCGGCGGAGTCCTTGTCGCCGAGGCCGGCCGGGACGACCGCGGTGGTCGGCGCGGGGGAGGGGTCGGCGGTGGGCGCGGTGGTGGGCGCGGTGGTGGGCGTCCCGGTCGGGGTCGGGGCGGGGGTGCCCCCGGTGCCGGGGGTGGTGGCCGGGGCGGCCCGCAGGGAGACCTTCAGCAGGTCGTTGGCGGGGTTGCGGTCCCAGCCCATCACGGCGCTGGGGTGGCCAGGCTCGTAGTTGCTCGTCGTGTTCTGCAGCGAGACCGTCGCGGCGAGCTCGTCGGTGCCCGCCGGGACCGAGAGGGTCAGCTTGTGGGAGTTGGTGGCGCCGGCCGGGATGAAGAACCCGCCCAGCCCCTCGCAGGCGAACTTGTTGAGCGGCTTGTCGGACTTCTGGCCGAGGACGTAGTCGTACGGCCGGCAGGTCGACGGCAGGCCGGTGACGGTGACCCCCTCCGGGAACTGCACCTGGAGTTCGGGCGCGCTCTCGCCGCCGCTGCGGTCCATGATCGAGGCAGGGCCGCCGCTGACGGCGCCGAGGGTGAAGGTGCCGGTGGTGCCGGAGGCGTCCGGTGCCCAGGAGCCGTTCACCGCGAAGTCGGCGCCGTTGTCGGCGAGGACCTCCTGCTCGGTGGAGTAGGCGTTCGGGTCGAGGCCGTCCGGGATCCCCTCGCCGGAGGTCGGCACCAGGGTGGCGGGAGCGCCGGTGCCGCGCTGGAACGACATCCGCCGGCGCATGTCCGCCGCGCTGCTGCCGCTCGCCCCCTCGGAGGGGAAGACGGCGTAGCCGGCGAAGGCGTAGCGGGCGTCCGCGCCCACGGTGAGGTCGAGGCCGTCCAGCTTGACGGCCTGGCCGGGGGCGATCTCGCCGTCGATGGTGCAGATGCCGTGCACGGTGGGCATCGGGGAACCGAAGCCGCGGCCCGCCCAGTCGCCCTTGTCCTTCGCGTACTCGCAGTTCGAGGGCCAGGTGGCCACGTCGAGGCCGGGGGTCAGGTAGACCTCGACGACCGCCCGCCGGGCCGCGACCTCGCCGTGGTTGGCGAAGGCGAGCGTCGACGGGAGCGTGCTGCCGACCTTGACGTCACGCTGCTCCGAGGGCTCCTTGGTGCGGAAGCCGGCACCGCCGATCTCCACCGGGATGTCGGCCTCGGCGGTCTCGGCGCCGGGGGCGCTGAGGGTGGCGTGGAGGGTGCCGGTGGAACCGGGGCGGACGCCCGCGACGGCGCTCAGCCACGGGTGGCTGGTGATGTTGATGTTCTCCAGGTCGAGGCGCCAGATGTCGCAGGTGATCACCTTGCCCGCGGTGGCGCAGCCCGGGACGCTGAGCGTGGCCAGCCCGTCGATGCCGGTGGTGTCGAACGCGAGCTTGGCGCCGGTCACGACGTCGGTGCCGGTCCGGCCGATCCGCAGGTGGATGTTCTCGCCGAACTGGGGCTGGGGGGCCGGCTGGGTGGAGATCTGGATCGTGCCGGTCGGGAAGATCCGGAGCTGGGTGCCGGCGGCGTGCGCCGGGACGGCGGCGGTGCCGGCGGCCAGGGCGGCCACGACGGTGGCCGTGCCCGCGCCGAGGATCCGGCGCGTGCGAGTCGAAGACATGGGAATCCCCCGCGAATGGAGTGATGAGGCTCCGCACCCTAGGGATTGTTGAGCGGCCGTCAAGCCGGTTGATCAGTGGCCAATTCGCCCAGGACGGGATCGAACGCCCTGGTCACCGGGGTGAAGTTATCAAGACGTGATCGACGGCGGCCGGTGGAATCACGGCATTGTCGATACATGGACAGGCGGACGGGCGGGCGGACGGGCGGGCGGAGGACGGACGGAGGGGAGACCGCGGTGGCGGTCTCCCCTCGGGGGCGGCGGACGGGCCGGGTCAGCCGGTGCCGGTGGCGAGTTCGACGTCCTCGATCTCCTCACCGGACTGGTCGGCGGGCGGGGCCGGCCGGGCCGGGGGCTTGGGGCGGCGGCCGAACAGCTCGGCGGGGGTGGGCATCCGGTGCGGACGGGGCGGGGTCTTCGCGGCGGCGGGCTGCTCCGGGCGGGAGTCGGTGCTGCTCATGGTGGTCCGTCCTCCTACAGGGGTGGGGTGACAGTGCGGCGGTGCGGCGGGGCTCGGTACCGCCACCAGGTGGCGGGGCTGCCCGGCGTGGAGGGCGAGCCGCTCGCGGACGGCGGCCTCGGCCAGCGCGTGGCAGCGCCCGGCCAGCCGGGAGCGGCGGGCCCGTTCGCCCTGGCCGCAGGGCTGACGGGTCAGGCCGCGCAGCGCGGTGAGGTCCTCGGGCCCGGGCAGGTACCCGTCGGTCACCGCCTCCTCCAGCCGTTCCAGGTAGCCGGGGGCGCTGCCGGGCAGGGCGGAGCGGTAGCGCCCGAGGTCGGCGAGCAGGAAGGCGCGCAGGCGGCCGCCCTCCCGGACGGCCTCGTCGATCGCCTCGGTCAGGCGCAGGGCGTCCTGGACGTCCTCGGCCCAGAGTTCGGCGCCCGGCCCGGCGAGGGCCGGGCGGTCGGGCCCCTGGAGGTGGACGGGGACGGCGGGGTGCAGGGCTTGGGCGAGGGCGCGGCGCAGCACGCGGACTTCGTCGGCGCTGAAGGCCATGCCGCCGCGCGATCCGTGTGGCGTAGGCATGGGCTGACAGTACGTGAGGAATATCCGATTTGTCGGTAACGTCGCGCCGAACCACTCGCGTCCGGCCTGGTGAAAAAGCCTTTCGCCGCCACCTGTAACGCTGCCCGGGGCCCACCCGGTCATCCAGGTGTCAGGGGAGAACGAGCGAGGGGGCCGGGCAGGATGCGACCGGGCGATCAGGAACAGGCGGCCGGCGGCCGGGGGCGGCGGGACGAGGACTTCCAGGCCTTCGCGGCCGCCCGCGCCAGACCGCTCTACCGGTCGGCCTGCCTGCTCACCGGCGGGGACACCCACCTCGCCGAGGACCTGGTGCAGGAGGCGCTCGGGCGGATCTACGCCCAGTGGCACCGCACCTCCTGGTTCGGGGGCAGGCGCCGGATCGACAACCCGGCGGGGTACGCCCACACCGTGCTGGTACGGGTCTTCCTCTCGCACCGCGGCCGCCGCTCCAGCGGCGAGCGGCCGGTCGACGCCGTGCCGGACGGCGCGGCCCCGCAGGGCGACCCGGAGCTGCGGCTGGCCCTGGTGGACGCGCTCGGCCGGCTCGCGCCGCGCGACCGGGCGGTGCTGGTCCTGCGCTACTGGGAGGACCGCAGCGTCGAGGAGACCGCGGCGGTCCTGCACCTCAGCCCGGGCGCCGTCCGGACCCAGTCCTTCCGCGCGCTCGGCCGGATCCGCGCGCTGCTCGGCGGCAGCCTCGACGAGCTGGCCGGGCGCTGAGGCCGGCGCGTCACTTCACTTCAACTCATGCGGTAGAGAGGTTGGTTCAGCATGTCCGCAGAGCACGACGGGCCCGACGAGCGGTTCGAGCAGGCCTTCACCGAGGCCCTCGGCCGGGCCGGCGGGGCCTACGACACCGACAGCACCCGGCTGGTCGACACCGGCTGGTCGTACGGCCGCCGGCTTCGCCGCCGGCGGCGGGCCGGAGTCCTCGGGGGCGCCGCCGCCCTGGCCCTGATCGGAGTGGGCGCGGCCGGTGTCGGCAACCTGCTGCCCGGGTCGGGGCCGGTGCCGATGGGCCCGGCGTCCTCCGGCACGGGCTCCTCCGGAGCGGCGGTGGGCCCGCCGATCTCCGGCCCGGAGTTCCAGCGGATGCTCACCGAACTGCTTCCGCCGGGGACGGTGACGGTGGGCGAGGCACGGGGGACCGAGAACGACATCCCGCAGCTGCGGCTGGTCCTGGACGACGGGAACGGCCCGGTGCAGTACCTGTTCTGGATCATGCGCAACGGCGTCGAGCCCGGCTGCCTGGGCCCGCTTCCGGGCGACGCCTGCAGTGAGACCGACCTCCCGGACGGCGAGCACCTGACCCTCTACCAGGCCGGGACGCGTCCCGGCGAGCCGGCCGGCTCCAAGACCTGGTCCGCCACGCTGACCGGGGCCGGGTACGAGCTGATGCTCCAGGAGTGGAACCGCAAGCCGCTGGACCAGGGCACGCCGATCACCCGCACCGACCCGCCGCTGACGCCGGACCAGCTCGGCGCGGTGGTGAAGGACCCGCGCTGGAAGAAGGTCGTGGCGGCCATCCCGGAGGACCCGCGGGCGGGGAAGCCCACCGCGCGCCCGGAGCCGGGAACGACGCGGCTCACCGTTCCGTCGCCCGTGCCGACCGGCCTGACCACCCTGCCGACCCGCCCGGACCCCGGGTCCTCCGGCTCGGCGCCCCTGGCCCCCGCCCCGGGGGCCACCATCACCGACGGGCCGAGCGCGGTGCTCACCGGCCCGGCCACCCTGCCGGGCTTCCCGCCCCCCGGCAGCTGAGCGCCGCTCAGGCGGTCGGCCGGTTGCGCTCGTACACCAGGCGCAGCCCGATCAGGGTCAGCCAGGGCTCGTGCACGTCGATGGTGGTGGCCTCGCCGAGGACCAGGGAGGCGAGACCGCCGGTGGCGATCACCTGGACGTCGTCCGGGTCCTTCGCGAGCTCCCGGGCCATCCGCTCGACCAGGCCGTCGACCTGGCCGGCGAAGCCGTAGAGGATGCCGGACTGCATGCCCTCGACGGTGTTCTTGCCGATCACGTTGCGCGGACGGGCCAGCTCGATCTTGCGCAGCTGGGCGCCGCGCACGCCGAGCGCCTCGACCGAGATCTCGATGCCGGGGGCGATCGCGCCCCCGACGTAGTCGCCGCGCGCGTTGACGGCGTCGAAGGTGGTCGCGGTGCCGAAGTCGACCACGATGCACGGGCCGCCGTACAGGTGGTTGGCGGCCAGCGCGTTGACGATCCGGTCCGCGCCGACCTCCTTGGGGTTGTCCATCAGGACGTGCACCCCGGTCTTCACGCCGGGCTCCACGATCACCGCGGGGACGTCGCCGTAGTAGCGGCGGGTCACCTCGCGGAGCTCGTGGAGCACGGCGGGGACGGACGAACAGATCGCCAGGCCCTCCACCGCGGCCTCCCGGACCGCGGTGTGGTTGCCCATCAACCCTTGCAGCAGCACCGCCAGTTCATCGGCCGTGCGGCGCGGATCCGTGGAGATCCGCCAGTGTTCCACCACGTCCTCGCCGTCGAACAGGCCGAGTGTGGTCTGGGTGTTGCCGACGTCGATGGTGAGGAGCACGGGGACGCTTTCTGCGAGGCGGGACAGGTCTGTTCTCGACCTGACGGTCAGGCGCGCAGGTCCAGGCCGATGTCCAGGATCGGCGAGGAGTGGGTGAGCGCGCCCACGGCCAGGTAGTCGACACCAGTCTGGGCGACCTCGCGCGCGGTGGCCAGGGTCAGTCCGCCGGAGGCCTCCAGCTTCGCCCGGCCGGCCACCAGCGCGACGGCCTCCTTCAGCTGCCCGACGGTGAAGTTGTCCAGCAGGATCAGGTCCGCGCCGGCCTCCAGCACCGGCGGGATCTGCTCCAGGGTGTCCACCTCGACCTCGACCGGCAGCTCCGGGTACGCGGCCCGGACGGCCCGGAAGGCCTCGGCCACGCCGCCGGCCGCGATCACGTGGTTGTCCTTCACCAGCGCGGCGTCCGAGAGCGCCATCCGGTGGTTGGCGCCGCCGCCGCAGCGCACCGCGAACTTCTCCAGCGCGCGCAGGCCCGGGGTGGTCTTGCGGGTGTCCCGGACCACCACGGCGGTGCCCTCCAGGGCGTCCGCCCAGGCGCGGGTCGCGGTGGCGATGCCGGACAGGTGGCAGAGCAGGTTGAGCGCGCTGCGCTCGGCGGTCAGCAGGTCGCGGGTGCGCGAGCGCACCGAGAGCAGCACCTGGCCGGCCTCCACCCGGTCGCCGTCCTCGACGTGCCGCTCGACCTCGAACTCCTCCTCGCAGACCAGCGAGACGACCGCCTCGGCGACCCGCAGGCCGGCCACCACGCCGGCCTGGCGGGCGGTGAAGTCGGCGGTGGCGACGGACTCGGCGGGCACGGTCGCCACCGAGGTGACGTCCTCGCCGCCGGCCAGGTCCTCGGCCAGCGCCAGGGTGGCGATGTCCTCGACCTCGACCGGGTCCAGCCCGGCCTGCTCCAGCAGCTCGGCCAGCTGCGGGTCCAGGCCGGTCTCATAGCCCTCGCCGTCCCCGCAGGCGCAGCCGTCGCCGCAGCCGCCGGCCATCGGGAGTTCCTCGTGGGAGTGGGTCATGGTTCTACTGCTCCTCAGGGGTGCTGACCGGGCCGCCGGTGGCGGCGAGGGTGGTGATCAGATGGCGCCGCCAGTGGGCGTCGTCGCGCTCGGGGAAGTCCTCGCGCCAGTGGCAGCCGCGGGTCTCCGCGCGCTGCTCGGCGGCCGCGACCAGGGCGGTGGCGACCAGCAGCAGGTTGGCGGCCTCCCAGGTCTCCACCCGGGGGTCGGCCGGCTTCTCCTCGGCCACGTGCGCGTAGGCCTGCTCGGCGATCAGGCCGAGCCCGGCCGCGGTGCCGGCCATCGAGGCGGCCGAGCGCAGCACGCCCGCGCCGCGCGACATCAGCCGCTGGATCTCGGCGCGCGCCTCGGAGGCGGGTAGCGGGACCGCGTGCGCGGACCGGGCGGCCTCGATGTCCACGGTGCGCTCGGGCAGTTCGCCGGCCCGGTGCCGCTCGGCGAGGTCCGCGGCGATCCGCTCGGCGAAGACCAGGCCCTCCAGCAGCGAGTTGGAGGCCAGCCGGTTGGCGCCGTGCACCCCGGTGCAGGCGACCTCGCCGCAGGCGTACAGGCCGGGGACGCTGGTGCGGCCGCGCGGGTCGGTGCGCACGCCGCCGGAGGCGTAGTGCGCGGCCGGGGCGACCGGGATCGGCTCGGTGACCGGGTCGATGCCGTGCGCGCGGCAGGAGGCCAGGATGGTCGGGAAGCGCCGCTCCCACATCTCGGCGCCGAAGTGCCGCCCGTCCAGGAGCATGTGGTCGGCGCCCTTTTCCTGCATGCGCCGGGTGATCGCCTTGGCGACGATGTCGCGCGGGGCCAGTTCGGCCAGCTCGTGCTGCCCGACCATGAAGCGGACACCGTCCGCGTCCACCAGGTGGGCGCCCTCGCCGCGCACGGCCTCGGAGACCAGCGGCTGCTGGCCCTCGGCCTCCGGGCCGAGCCAGAGCACGGTCGGGTGGAACTGGACGAACTCCAGGTCGGTGACGGCGGCGCCGGCCCGCAGCGCGAGCGCCACGCCGTCGCCGGTGGAGACCGCCGGGTTGGTGGTGGCCGAGAAGACCTGGCCCATGCCGCCGGTGGCGAGCACCACCGCGCGGGCCCGGACGGCGCCGACGCCGTCGCGCGCGCCCTCGCCCATCACGTGCAGGGTGAGCCCGGCGGCGTGGCCCCCGGCGTCGGTCAGCAGGTCGAGCACGAGCGCGTGCTCGATCAGCTCGATCTCGGCGTCGGTGCGGACGGCGGCGACCAGGGCGCGCGATATCTCGGCGCCGGTGGCGTCCCCGCCGGCGTGCGCGATCCGGTTCCGGTGGTGGCCGCCCTCGCGGGTCAGCAGGACGTGGCCGTCCTCGCCGCGGTCGAAGGCGGCGCCGGTGGCGATCAGCCGGCGGACGGCGTCCGGGCCCTCGGTGACCAGGGTGCGCACGGCCTCCTCGTCGCAGAGCCCGGCGCCGGCCACCAGGGTGTCGTCCAGGTGCTGCCCGGGGGTGTCCCCCTCGCCCAGGGCGGCCGCGATGCCGCCCTGGGCCCAGCGGGTGGAGCCGTCGTCCAGCATCGCCTTGGTGACCACCATGACCCGCAGGCCGGCCTGGCGGGCGTTGAGCGCGACGGTGAGGCCGGCGACCCCGGATCCGACCACGACCACGTCGGTGGTGGCGGTCCAGCCGGGGGCCGGGGCGGTGAGGCGGTGCGTGGACATGGGTGGGTGGCTCCTTCAGCGCGAGGCGGCGTCGGCCGCGCCGTTGCCGTCACCGTACGCCTTGTCCCCCCGGAGCAGTCCGGTGCCCTCCTGGGCCTCGGCCGGGTCCCCGCCCAGGCCGGTGATCCGGTTCCGCTCGTCCACGAAGACGATCTTCGGCTCGTAGCCCTTGGCCTCGGCCGTGTCCATCTGCCCGTAGGCGATGAGTATGACGAGGTCGCCGGGGTGGACCAGGCGGGCGGCGGCGCCGTTGATGCCGATCACGCCGGAGCCGCGCGGGCCGGCGATGGTGTAGGTCTCCAGCCGGGCGCCGTTGTTGATGTCGACGATGTGGACCAGCTCGCCGGGGAGCAGGTCGGCGGCGTCGAGCAGGTCCTCGTCCACCGTGACGGATCCCACGTAGTGCAGGTCGGCCTGGGTCACGGTGGCCCGGTGGATCTTGGACTTGAGCATGGTGCGGAGCATTGCGGGTCACGCCTCCTGTGAGTGCATGCCGGAAGGGGGTGTCGCCGGGGGGCCGGCGAACGGTGGAGCGAGCCAGCGAACCGGCGAGCCGGCACGCCAGCGAACCGGCGAGCCGACGAGCCGGCGAACTAGCGAACCGGCGAACCGGCGAACCGGCGAACTAGCGAACGATGATGCGGACGTTGTCGATCAGGCGGGTCGGGCCCACCTTCGCGGCGACGGCCAGCACCGCCTCGCCCTGGAAGTCGTCCGCCGCCTCCGAGAAGTCGTGCGGGTCGATCAGGGCGAGGTAGTCCAGGGTGACGCCCTCGGCGCCGTCCAGGGCGGCCGAGGCGGCCTCGCGGACGGCCTTCGGACCCTGCGCGGCGGCGTCCCGGCCGGCGAACAGGGCCTTGGACAGGGCGAGCGCCTGCGCGCGCTCCTGCTCCGAGAGGTAGCGGTTGCGCGAGGACAGCGCCAGGCCGTCCTCCTCGCGGATCGTCGGCACGCCGACGATCTCGACGTCGAAGTCCAGGTCGGCGACCATCCGCTGGATGATCGCCAGCTGCTGGGCGTCCTTCTCGCCGAAGAAGGCGAAGTCAGGGTCGGTGATGTGCAGCAGCTTGGCGACCACGGTCAGCACGCCGTCGAAGTGGCCGGGCCGGGTGGCGCCCTCGTAGCGCTCGCCCATCGGGCCGGCCACCAGGCGCACCTGCGGCTCGCCGTTCGGGTAGACCTCGTCGACGGACGGCGCGAAGACCACGTCGGCGCCGTTCTCCTCGGCCAGCCGCACGTCCTCGTCGAGGGTGCGCGGGTAGCGCTCCAGGTCCTCGCCGGCGCCGAACTGCAGCGGGTTGACGAAGACCGTCACCGCGACCCGGCCCTCCCGGCCGACCTGCTTGCGGGCGGCCCGGATCAGCGCGGCGTGGCCCTCGTGCAGCGCGCCCATGGTCATCACGACGGCGTTGTCCACCGGCTGCTCGTCCGGCCAGAACGCGGCCTCGAATTCGTCCACGGTGCGGGTGACGACGGCCCGGTGGACCTTCGGCGTCCGCTGGGGCTTGTTCGACTGCTTACCGCGTGCCATCTAGCGCTTCTCCTCGTTCAGTACGTCCAGCAGCGCCGCCGCCGACGTTTCGTCGATCGTCCCGTTGGCGAGCGCCCGCTGCGCGCTGGCGCGGGCCATCGCCCGGTAGGCCGCCGGGATGTCCGGGGACACCGTACTGAGCTGCGCCAGGTGGCGCCGCACGGTGCCCGCGTCGCCCCGGGCGACCGGGCCGGTGAGGGCCGCGTCGCCGGAGCGCAGGCTGTTGTCCAGGGCGGCGCCCAGCAGCGGGCCGAGCATCCGGCCGGGCTCGGCGACGCCGGCCGCGCGCAGCAGCTCCATCGCCTGCGCGACCAGGGTGACCAGGTGGTTCGAGCCGTGGGCGAGGGCGGTGTGGTAGAGCGGGCGGACCTCCTCGGGCACCCACTCGGGCTCGCCGCCCATCTCCACCACCAGCGCCTCGGCGACCGGCCGCAGCTCCTCGGGGGCGGTCACGCCGAACGGGCAGCCGGCCAGCCGGGCCAGGTCCACCGAGGTGCCGGTGAAGGTCATCGCCGGGTGCAGGGCCAGCGGCAGCGCCCCGGCCCGGGTGGCGGGCTCCAGGACGGCGACGCCGTGCGCGCCAGAGGTGTGCACGACCAGCTGGCCGGGGCGGATCGCGCCGGTGGCGGCCAACCCGGTCACCAGGTCGGCCAGCGCGTCGTCCGGAACCGTCAGCAGCACCAGGTCGGCGGCGGCCAGCACCTGCGGCGGGGTGACGATCCGCACGCCCGGCAGCAGCGCCTCGGCGCGGCGGCGGGAGGTGGCGGACACCCCGGAGGCGGCGACCACGGTGTGACCGGCGAGCTGCAGCGCGGCGCCCAGCGCGGGACCGACCCGGCCGGTGCCGACCACGCCGACGGCCAGCCGGGCCGGACGGTTGCCGGGGTCACCGGGATCACCGAAGGCCTGGTCGCCGAGCGGGGCGAACTCGCTGAAGTCGGACGAACCCATGTCCACCCTTGTCCTGAATGACCGTTCCAGTCCTCGACGGGTACCGGACGTACCGCCCCAGTGTACGGGCGCCGCCCCGGCCCGCCCGGCGGATCTCCGCCGGTCCGGACCGGACCGGCTTCAGTCCGTGGCCCCGGCCCGGATCAGCCCGGCCTCGTACGCCAGCACCACGGCCTGGACCCGGTCGCGCAGGCCCAGCTTGGCCAGGATCCGGCCGACGTGGGTCTTCACGGTCGCCTCGGAGAGCACCAGCCGGGCCGCGATCTCGCCGTTCGACAACCCCTGGGCGACCAGCAGGAACACCTCCCGCTCGCGCTCGGTCAGCGGGCCGAGGACGTCCGAGCCGGGCGCGCTCTGCGGGGTGGGCAGCACCTCGGCGAAGCGGTCGAGCATCCGGCGGGTGGTGGTCGGGGCGACCACCGCGTCCCCGCCGTGCACCGCGCGGATCGCGGCCACCAGTTCGGTGGGCGGGACGTCCTTGAGCAGGAAGCCGCTGGCGCCGGCCTTGAGCGCGGCGAAGGCGTACTCGTCCAGGTCGAAGGTGGTGAGGATGAGCACGTGCGGGGCGTTCGGCAGCGGGCTGCCGTCCTCGGCCAGGCAGATCCGGCGGGTCGCCTGCACGCCGTCCAGTCGCGGCATGCGGACGTCCATCAGGATCACGTCCACCTCGGTGCGCCGCAGCAGCTCCAGGGCCTGCGCGCCGTCACCCGCCTCGGCGGCGATCTCGATGTCGCCCTGCGACTGGAGGATCATCCGGAAGCCGGTGCGCAGCAGTTCCTGGTCGTCGACGAGCATCACGCGGATGGTCAAGGTGGACTCCTTGGAGGGGTGGACGGCGGACGGGGCTAGTGGGCCGCCTTGAGCGGCAGGACGGCGCGGATCCGGAAACCGCCGCCGGGGCGGGGGCCCACGTCGAGCCGGCCGCTGACCATGCCGACGCGCTCGCGCATGCCGATCAGGCCGTGGCCGAGGCCGTCCGCGCCGCCGGCGGCCAGCTGCTCGTCGGTGCTGCCCCGGCCGTCGTCCTCCACCAGGACGGCCAGCTCGCGCTCGCCGAAGTCGACCGCGACCCGGGCGTGCACGTCGGGGCCGCCGTGCTTGCGGACGTTGGTGAGCGCCTCCTGGACGATCCGGTAGACGGTCAGCTCGACGCCGCGCGGCAGCTCGCGCGGCTGCCCGGAGGTGGCGTAGTCGACGGCGAGCCCGGCCGTGCGGACCTGCTCCAGCAGCTCCGGCAGCTCCTCGACGCCCGGCTGCGGCACGTACTCCTCGGCCCTGGTGTCGGAGGTGCGCAGCACGCCCAGCAGACGGCGCATCTCCACCAGGGCCTGGCGGCCGGTGGAGGCGATCGTGCCGAGCGCCTCCTTCGCCTGCTGCGGGGAGTTGTCCAGGACGTACGCGGCGCCGTCGGCCTGGACGATCATCACCGACACGTTGTGCGCGACCACGTCGTGCAGCTCGCGGGCGATCCGGGCCCGCTCGGCGGCGACCGCCACCTTGGACTGGGCGTCCCGCTCGCGCTCCAGCCGGGCGGCGCGGTCCTCCAGCTCGGTCAGGTAGGCGCGGCGCACCCTGGTCAGCCGGCCCCAGGCCCAGCAGAGGATGAACGGCGTGCTCATCAGCAGCGTGATCAGCGCCGCCTCGCCGAAGGTGTACGGGCGGGTGTGGGCGTCGCCCGCCCGGTCGAAGATCGTCTTCACCGGCTTCATCTGCCAGAACACCAGCGGCCCGGCGGAGAGGCCGGCCGCCAGGGCCAGCCGGGAGGTCCACTTCTGGCCGAAGGCGGCGCCGGTGTAGGCGAAGACCAGGTAGGCGATCGAGGAGCCGCCCGGCGACACGTTCGCGACCACCTGGCCGACGCCGATGCCGGCCGCGGCGGCCACCGTGAAGTCGGGGTAGCGCCGCCGGAAGACCATCAGCAGCGGCAGCAGCACCGCGACCAGGATCGAGGCGTCGAAGCGCCAGCCCTCGTCGAGGTAGTTGTCGTTCGGCAGCAGGCCGAAGAACAGCACGAACGACGCCCAGGCGGCGTCGACCACCATGGGGTGACGGCGGAGCCAGGCGTTGAGTCGATGCACGTGTCCAGCGTAGGCAGTCGCTCCGTGTGCCCAGGTCCGCCGGTAGGGCGATCCGCCCTACTCCGTAGGTCGGAGAAGCACCTGATCCGATGGGGAGGGCCGCGTGATCCGATTGGGAGGGCCGCCTGATCCGATTGGGAGGGCCGCGGCGCGGCCGGGTAGCGTCGCGCCCCATGACTTGGATGCGGTGGGCGCCCGCCATGGAACAGGCCCTGTACGAGCCCGGGCGGGGCTTCTACCGCAGGCCGGAGGGCCCCGCCGGGCACTTCCGCACCTCCGTGCACGCCTCGCCGAGGTTCGCCCGTGCGGTGGCCCGGCTGCTGCTGGAGGTTGACGCGGCCCTCGGTCGTCCGGAGGAGCTGGCCCTGGTCGACGTGGGGGCCGGGCGGGGCGAACTGCTCACCGGCGTCCTGGCCGAGCTGCCCGCCGAGGTGCTGGCGCGGCTGCGCCCGTACGGCGTGGAGATCGCCGGGCGCCCGGCCGGCCTGCCGTCCACAGCCCTGTGGACGGACGAGCCGCCGCGCGGGGTGACCGGGCTGCTGTTCGCCAACGAGTGGCTGGACAACGTCCCGCTGGACGCCGGCGAGGTCGACGGGGACGGGGTGCTGCGCTACGTCGAGGTGGACACCGCGACGGGGGAGCAGCGGCTCGGCGAGCCGGTGTCGGAGGCCGACGCGGCCTGGGCCGCCCGCTGGTGGCCGGCCGCGGAGCCCGGCGAGGTGGTGGAGTTCGGCGGCCCCCGGGACACCGCCTGGGCACTGGCCGTGGCCGGGCTGGAGCGCGGCCTGGCCGTCGCCGTCGACTACGGGCACACCGCCGGGCGGCGGCCGCCGTTCGGCACCTTCACCGGCTTCCGCGACGGCCGGGAGGTGGCCCCGGTGCCGGACGGCTCCTGCGACGTCACCGCGCACGTCGCGCTGGACTCCGTCGCCGCGCCCGCCCTCCACAGCCTGTGGACAACCCAGCGCGAGGCACTGCGCGCGCTCGGCGTGAGCGGCGAGCGCCCGGCGCTCGCGCTGGCCACCAGCGACCCGGCCGGCTACCTGCGGGCGCTGAGCGGGGCCGGGGAGGGGGCCGAACTGACCGACCCGGGCGGGCTGGGCGGGTTCGGGTGGCTGGTCCAGGCCGTCCGCATGTCGGAACCTGCGAGCCTCGCGGCCCTGCCGGGATGGCAGACTCTGGGGGCATGAGGGAGACCACGGTCGGCATCGGGGCGGGAGCCGAGAACTTCACCGGCGCGGCGGGCACCACCGACATGGTGCTCAACATCGGCCCGCAGCACCCGGCCACCCACGGCGTGCTGCGACTGCGGATGCTGCTCGACGGCGAGCGCATCGTGAGCGCCGAGCCGGTGATCGGCTACATGCACCGGGGCGCCGAGAAGCTGTTCGAGGCCCGCGACTACCGGCAGATCATCATGCTGGCCAACCGGCACGACTGGCTCTCCGCCTTCTCCAACGAACTCGGCGTCGTCATGGCCGTCGAGCGGATGCTCGGCATGGAGGTCCCCGAGCGGGCGGTGTGGATCCGCACCCTGCTCGCCGAGCTCAACCGGGTGCTCAACCACCTGATGTTCCTCGGCTCCTACCCGCTGGAGCTGGGCGGGATCACCCCGGTCTTCCACGCCTTCAACGGCCGCGAGGACCTCCAGCACGTGCTGGAGGAGGCCTCCGGCGGCCGGATGCACTACATGTTCAACCGGGTCGGCGGCCTCAAGGAGGACCTGCCGGCCGGCTGGCTCGGCCGGGTCCGCGCCGCCGTCGCCACCGTGCGCTCGCAGCTGCCGGTCTTCGAGGACCTCGTCCTCGGCAACGAGATCTTCCGCGCCCGCACCGCCGGCGTCGGCGTCCTCACCCGGGCGCAGGCCGAGGCGTACGGCGTCAGCGGGCCGATCGCCCGGGCCAGCGGCCTCGACCTCGACCTGCGCCGCGACGAGCCGTACCTCGCGTACGGCTCCGAGGAACTGCGGCAGGTGCTCACCGTCGTCACCCGGGAGGAAGGCGACTGCCTGGCCCGCTTCGAGTGCCTGCTGGAGCAGACCCTCAACTCGCTGGACCTCGCCGACGCCTGCCTCGACAAGCTCGCCACGCTGCCGCCCGGCCCGGTCAACCAGCGGCTGCCCAAGGTGCTCAAGGCACCCGAGGGCAGCACCTACGCGTGGACCGAGAACCCGCTCGGGATCAACGGCTACTACCTGGTCTCGCGCGGCGACAAGACGCCGTGGCGGCTCAAGCTGCGCTCGGCGTCGTTCAACAACATCCAGGCGCTGACCGAGCTGCTGCCGGGGACGCTGGTCGCGGACATGGTGGCGATCCTGGGGTCGATGTTCTTCGTGGTCGGGGACATCGACAAGTAGGCCGGGACGGGCGCGTGGACCTGCGGCGCCCGGGCCCTTGCCGGTTACCGGCTACCGGTACCGGCGTTCGGACCGGTACCGGCGTTCGGACCGGTACCGGCGTGTGGACCGGTACCGGTGCGTGGGGCCGGTCAGTCCTTCTTGCCGGCCTTCTTGACCGGGTCCGCCGGGTGCGGGGCCACCTTGCGGTCGCCCTTGGTGGCGATCCGCTCCTCGCACAGCCGGGCCAGCACCTCGTACGCCTTCCGTCCCATCAGCTCGGTGAGCTCGGGGCGGTAGCTGACGTACACCGGCTCCGCGCCCTGGTGGGCCGCCGGGGCGCCGGTGCACCACCAGTGCAGGTCGTGGCCGCCCGGGCCCCAGCCGCGGCGGTCGTACTCGCCGATCGAGACCTGGAGGTAGCGGGTGTCGTCCGGGCGGTCGATCCAGTCGTAGGTACGGCGGATCGGCAGCTGCCAGCAGACGTCCGGCTTGGTCTCCAGCGGCTCGCGGCCCTCCTTGAGCGCGAGCGCGTGCAGGGCGCAGCCGGCGCCACCGGCGAAGTCCGGGCTGTTCACGAAGATGCAGGCGCCGTTGACCCGGCGGGTCTGGCGGTCGCCGTCCTCGTCGAGCATGGTGATGCCGCCGTCGGACCTGAGTCGGCCCTTGGCGTCGGTGCCCTCGGCGAAGTTCTGCCACAGCTCGGGGGTCAGCCGGGCCGCGTGCCCGAGGACGCGCTTCTCGTCGTCCTCGTCCGAGTAGTGCGCGCCCAGCGTGCAGCAGCCGTCCGACTCGCCGCGGCCCTCGCGGATGCCGTGGCAGCCCTGGCCGAAGACGCAGGACCAGCGGGAGGTCAGCCAGGTGAGGTCGCAGCGGAAGACCTGCTCCTCGTCCGCGGGGTCGGCGAACTCGACCCAGGCGCGGGGGAAGTCGAGCGGGACCTCGTCGCGCGGGATCTCGCGCCGCAGAGTCGGCATCGCGAGGTCGACGGGGGCGGGGGAGGCCTTGGGCTTCGCCTTGGCCTTCTTCTTGGACGTTTCTGCTGGTGCCACCCGGCAAGGGTAGAGCTTTCGGTGGCGGGGGCGCGTTGGCGGACCGGTGACCGGGTGCGTCGCCGCGCCCGCCAGGGTCCGGGCCGCCGACCGCCGGGCCGCCCGGGGTGCCGCTCGCGCCCGACCCGACGCCGCTGCCGAACGGCGCCGCCACGTTCACGGGCGCGACGCTTCCGACGGGCTGGTGCCCGCCGTACCCGCCGCCATACCCGCCGCCGTATGCCGGGGTCCCGAACTGCCCGGGCACCGCGACCGGCCGGACCGTCGGCGGAGCCTCCGGCGACGGTCCGTACCCGGGGCCACCCGCGGAGGGCGCGGCGACGGGGCACGTGGCGGGGTCGATGGTGGGGCACGAGCTGCCCGGTGGTGGTGGACCCGACCGTGGTGAAGGCGGGGTGAAGAGGTCCGCCGGGCCCTGCGGGCGGGCCCGGCGGCGTGCCTAGGATGGCGGCCGGTCCGCCACGGGGCCGCTACGGGGAGGTACGGGGATGGCAGGCGGCAGTACCGGGGCGTCCGGCCGCGCGGGCGGGAAGGCGGGCGGGGAGTTCGTCCTCAAGCCGTGGGAACTAAACGGCGAGGCAAGGGAGTTCGAGAAGCTCGGCGGCGAGCTGGCGAAGGCCGTCACCGCCCTGGAGCAGGGCCTCGCCGCGCTCGGCACCCCCTGGGGGACCGACCAGCCGGGCAGTGGATTCGCCACCGTGTACGGGCAGGCGCGCGGCGAACTCGTCGGCGGGCTGCGGGGGTTGGCCGGGCGGGTGACCGGGGTCGGGGCCGGGCTGCGCATCATGGCCGCGCGGACGGCCGACGCGGACAACTCGGCGGCGAGCGGGTTCGGGGCGACGGCGGTGCCTGCGGTGCCTGGGGTGCCTGCGGGCCCGAGGGTGTCGGGGGTGCCTGGGGGCCCGGAGGTGCCGGGAGTGTCGGGGACCTCGGCGGGGACAACCGCCGTGTACCCGACGGCGCCGGGGGCAACCCCGGGGGCGGCTCCCGCCGTCCCCAAGGACATGCCGGTCTGACGGACCCGGCTCGAAGGGGGAAGCGCGTGTCCCGGAAACTGCCCGAGGAACTGGTCCCGGTACTGGCCCGGACCGGCCAGCAGTGGCCGCAGGCCGACGAGGAGGGCCTGCGCAAGGCCGCCGGCGTCTGGCGCGAGTTCGGCAAGGAGGCCGACCGGCTCACCCGCCGCTGCGGCGAGTCCGTCCGGCGGGTCACCGCCGACAACTCCGGTCACGCGGTCGAGGCCTTCGACACGTACTGGCAGGGCTTCAGCGGCGGCGGCAAGGGCCACCTGGACGACGCGCACAGCGCGGTCGGACTGGTCGCCGGGGCCTTCGACACGGCCGCACGGGCCGTGGACACCTGCAAGGCCGAGATCATCGCGACCCTGCAGCAGCTCGCCGCCGACCTCCGGCAGGCCGAGCAGCAGGCGGCCGAGGCCAAGCGAGCGGCCGCCGAGGTCGCCGCGGCGACCGACGGCGACCCGGCGAGGAGCGGGGTGGTCGGCGGACTGCGGAAGGCCGTCGGCGGCCTCGCGTCCGAGGTGGGGAACGCCGCCACCGAGCAGGTCGCGGCGGGCGTGGCGGCCGTCGCCGTCGAGGCCGCCGGGCTGAAGATCGGCGGACTGCTCGCCGAGCTCGGCCGCGCCATGAAGGACGCCCTGTCCGGCGTGCTCCTTGAGCCGGCCGCCGTCGCCCTGCTGAAGCTCGGCACCGCGCAGGGGACGGGGATCACCGCCGCCTCGTACCGCGGCGGCGCGTTCGACCCGCTCGCCGCCGGACTGCCCGCCGCCCTCGGTGAACCGGGCGTCCTCGGGGCGGACGGCTCCGGGCTGGTCCTGCTCTCCGGCAAGGACGGCACGCCGCTGGTCGGTGTGCCCGGGCTGACGGTCAAGGTGGACGAGCACGGCAAGCCCGTCCTCGGCCGGGACGGGCAGCCGGTCATCCTCCGCGCCGACGGCACACCGGTGGCCGACGCCACCGGGCTGCTGGTCGTCCCCGGGCCGGACGGCAAGCCGGTCGTCGGGGTGGCGGACCTGGCCGTCCGGCTGGACGAGCACGGGCAGCCGGTGCTCACCGACGAGAACGGCAAGGCGGTCCGCGGGGTGCCGCTCGCCGGGCTGACGCCGGGGGCGGACGGGCCCGGCGGCGAGAAGCCGGGGGCGGACAAGCCCGGCGGCGACCATCCGGGTGGAGACCAGCCGGGCGGGCCGGCGGACCCGAAGGTGCCGGGCGCGGTGACGGTGGCCTCGGTCGCGGTGGCGGATCCGGGGGCGGTCGTGGGTGGGCCGGACGTGGCGGTCGCGGCGAGCGCACCGGCGGGCGGCGGGTTCGCGGCCGGGGGCTCGCCGGGGCAGCACCGGGCGACGGGTGGCGGTGGTGGCGGCGGTGGTGACTGGACGCCACCGGCGCCGTCCGTGGCCGCGCCGGTCCGGCAGGGCGCCGGATCAGCGGTCCGCTCGGACGGGGACTACCCGCTCCAGGCGCCCGCGGCCTCCTCGCATGGCGGCGGAGGAGGCGGAGCGGGCGGCGGTGGCGGCGGTGGCGGCGGGCCGGTGACCGTGCGGACGGACTCGGTGAGCGCGCCGGCCGCGCCGGCCACCGCGCCCGTCACAGCGCCCTCCGCGGGTGGCCCCGGGTACGGACCGACGCCGGACGCTCCGCCGACGGTCCGGCCGGTCGCGGTGCCCGGGCAGTTCGGGACCCCGGCGTACGGCGGCGGGTACGGCGGGCACCAGCCTGTCGGCACCGTCGGGCCCGGGCCGCTGGCGGGCGCCGTCGGCGGGCCCGTGAACGTGGCGGCGCCGTTCGGCAGCGGCGTCGGGGCGGGCGCGAGCGGCACCCCGGGCGGCGTGGTGGGCGGCGGCCCGGCGGTCGGCGCACCGCAGCCCGGTACGTCCCAGCCCGGTACGCCCCAGCCCGGTACGTCGCAGCCCGGCGCGCCGGTGGCCCGGACCCCGGCAGGTGTGGCGCCGCACCCGGTCGTCGGACCGCCGCCCGCCCACGCCGCGCCGCCACCCCCGGCAGCGTCCCCGATCGTCGGGACCACCCCGGTGATCGGCCGGCCGGAAACCCACCCGGTGGAGGCCCGGCGGCGGGAGCACGCGGCGGGCGTCGCCGACCCCACCTTGGCCTGGGGCGCGGTCCCGGTCGCCACCGCCCACGCGATGGCGCTCCAACTCGCCCTGCGCGCACGGCGCGGAGCCCGGCCGGAGGAGCCGGAGGTCCGACCGCGCAGCATCGCCGACAGCCGACCGTACGGCCTGCCGGGCGGGCTCGCGCCGGTCGACCCGGAGCACCAGGCCGAAGTCGAACGCCGCGCGCCCCGGGACGAGGACGGCCTGCCCGCCCGTCACCCCGACCCGGCGGCCGGGGGCTGGGTGGAAGCCGTCAACGACGGCGGCTACCGCGAACCGGGCCGGGCCAACAACAGCCTGGAGATCGCCCTCTCGGCGGTCGAGACCTACACCGGCCGCCCGACCTGCGCGGCCCCGCGCATCCCCACCGAGGGCGACGCCGGCGAACGCGGCGGCCGGGACCGCGCCGAACGCGAACTCGGCGCCCCCTTCCGGGACCTGGGCGACGGCGTCCGCGCCTTCGACCGCCTCGCCGACGACCTCCGCCGCGCCGGCCACGGTTCCCAGGCGGTGCTCCTCACCCTCGACCCGTACGGTCGCTCGCACGCCTGGAACGCCGTCAACCATCGGGACACCGTCACCTACCTCGACCACCAACTCGCCCGCCAGGCCCCCACCCCCCTCCACCCCGCCACCCAGGGCCTCTGGGCCATCACCCTCACCCCCGAAGGCCGCCCCCTCACCCCCACCCCCTGACCCCGCCCGCCCCTCAACGCCGAACCGCGCACGGGAAGTCGGCCCCGCCGACTTCCCGCACCCCCCCCGGGCGGTGCCCGCCGGCGATGGAACGCGCGCGCAAGCGAAAGGAGCCCGCACGAGAAGTCGGCCCATCCGACTTCTCGCGCCCAACCGCCGGATTGGCTGCCGGGCGCGTGCAGAGCCGACCGGCTGTCACATCTCGCTGGGTTCCGTGAGGGGCGCCTTCGCAGGAAGCCGACCGGTTCGACTTCCTGCGCGGCCCGCCGCGCTGCTCCTAGGTGGTGGCGGGTGCGGAAAATGCGAGAGGTCGCGCGAGAAGTCGACCGGCCCGACTTTCTGTGCGCATTCGAGGCTGCGCGACCCCTGAGCCAGGCAGAAATATGTAGACCGGTCCGCATAATCTTCCCTCGTGGCGCACAGGATGTCGACAGTGCCGACTTTTGGCGCCCATGTGTTGGGTGTGCGCGGGCCTCGCGCGGGGTCGCATCAAAAGTCGACTGGGTCGACTTCCCGTGCAACTGGAGGTGGGAGGGCTTGCGCGAGAAGTCGGCCCCCCGACTTTCTGCGTGGATTCTGGGTAGCCGGGCTTGGGCTTGGCAAAAATAAGTAGACCGACCGTCATAATTTGCCCGGGGTGATGCGCAGAAAGTCGGCCGGGTCGACTTCCAGCGAGCGGTCCGAAGCGGTGCCCTGTGCCGGTGGAAGTGCGGGATGAGAGGGGCCTGCACGAGAAGTCGGCGGGGGCGACTTCTCGCGTGGGGAGGGGGTGTGGGGCGGCTGGGGAAGTGGGCTGGGCGTCATGGTCCGCGAGTGGGGTTCCGCGATTGAGGTCGGGTGAGGAGTCGGGCCGGTGGATGGTGGTGCGCGAGAAGTTGGCGGGGGTGACTTCTGGGGCGTGCGGGGGTTGCGTGGGGAGTCGGCGAGGGTGGCTGCTGGTGCTTGGTGTGGGGCGTAGGGTCGCGGGTCGGGCCCGGGTCGGGCCCGGGACGGGCGGCGGGGAGCGGACGGGACGGGGGTGGCCGGGTGATTTCTCGGGCGCAGGCGGTGGAGGCGGGGCACCGGTGGATCAACGGGGATCTGCCGCAGGGCGCCGGGGCGGTGCGGCGGGTGTGCACTCACGAGTTCGAGCTCGGCTGGGTGGTGTGGGCGGAGCCCGCCCGGGTGGCGGTCGACCCGCGGACGGCGGAGCGGCGGGCGCCCGAGGAGGTGGGGGCGGCCTGTGCCGTGGTGGACCGGGAGAGCGGTCGGTTCACGGTGTGGCCCTCGGTGCCGGTGGACGAAGTGGTCGGGCTGTACCGGGACTTCGTCGGCGCCGGCGGCTACGACCCGACCCTCCCGCCGGCGACCGGCCGGGGTGCCCGGGCCGAGTTGACCTACCGGGACGGGAACACGGGTGAGGAGCGGTCGCTGGCCCTGCGCTCCGCGGCGGGCCTGCCACACCCGGTGCTGCGCGGCTGGTGGTGGCTGCGCGATCAGGGCGTGGCGGCCGAGGACGTGCTCGCCGTCCGGACCGACCTGCGGCTGAGCGCCCTGCCCGGCGGCTATTGGTCGTACGCGCTGGCCGCCGAACTGCCGCAGGCCCGGCTCGACTTCGAGCTCCCGTACGGCCCGCGCTTCGACCACCGGGCCGCCGCCGTACGGGCGCTGCCCGCGTCGCCGGACGGTCCGGCCCGCAACCGGGTGCCCTTCCCCCGCGCGGTGCGCACCGCGCCCGAAGAGCCCGACAGCGCGCTCGCCGCCCGGCTCGCGGAGCGGTTCGGCCCGGCCGGCGTCCAGCGGTTCGAGCCGGCCGACGTCGCCCGCGCCGAACTGCCCGGGGACGTGGCCGCGCTGCTGCTGGCGGTGGGCGTCCCGGTGGCGGTGCCGGGGTTCTTCGCGCTGCACCACCCGGGCACGGAGGCGATCGCCGACGGCACCCGCCAGGGCACCGTCCTGCCCCCGCTCGCCGCGCACCTGGCCGAGTCCGGCCGCGGCACCCGGGCGGCCGAGCGGGAGCGCCTGGCGCTCGCCGGGCAGCTGGTGCTGGGGACGGACGGCTGGGCGCTGCTGGCCCTCGACCCGGTGGGCGGCGCCGTCCGTGCGGTGGATCCGGAATACGCGACCGTCCGCCACTGCAACGCGAGCCTGCGCGCCTTCGTCCGCTGCCTGGAGGCGTTCGCCGACTGGTGGCCCGCTCTGCGCGGGCTCGACCCGGTGGCCGCGGGCGCGGCGGTGGACGCCCTGCAACGCGCGCTGGCGGAGGCGGACGGCACGGTCTTCGCCGACCCGGAGAACTGGTGGGCCGTCATCGTGGAGCAGCTCTGGGACGGCCTGCTGTGACGACCGGCCGGTTGCACCGGTCGCACCCGCCACACCCGCCACACCGAGGACGGCGGGCACGGCGGCCACACCGGTCGCGCGGCCACTGACCGCCGCGCCCCCCGAGCACCCGGGCGGTACTTGCACGGACGGCCCGAGCCACCGGATGACGACCGGATCACCGCCGGGCCCGCCGACCGGTCCCGGGCCAGCGCGAACACCGCCGCACCCCCTCTCACCAGGGCCCGGATCGCGTAGCGTGGAGAGTTATGCGACTCGGTGTGCTCGACGTAGGTTCCAACACGGTCCACTTCCTCGTGGTGGACGCCCATCCGGGCGCTGCTCCGCTGCCCGCGTACTCGCACAAGGCCGAGCTGCGCCTGGCCGAGCTGTTGGACGCGGGCGGCGCGATAAGCGAGGCCGGCATCGAGCGGCTGGTCGGCCATGTCGCCTCCTCGCTGCGGGTCGCCGAGGACAAGGGCGTCGTCGACATCCTCCCGTTCGCCACCTCCGCCGTGCGCGAGGCGGCCAACGGCGAGGAGGTGCTGCGCCGGGTGACCGCCGAGACCGGCGTCGAGCTGCGCGTGCTGTCCGGGCAGGACGAGGCCCGGCTCACCTTCCTGGCCGTCCGCCGCTGGTTCGGCTGGTCCTCGGGCCGGCTGCTCAACCTGGACATCGGCGGCGGCTCGCTGGAGATCGCCTGCGGCCTGGACGAGCAGCCGGACGTCGCCTGCTCGCTGCCGCTGGGCGCCGGCCGGCTGACCGCCCGCTGGCTGCCGGGTGACGTCGCCGACCCGGACGGGCTGCGCGAGCTGCGACGCCACATCCGGGCCGAGCTCGCCACCGTGGTCAGCGAGATCAACCGGCTCGGCCCGCCGCGGCATGCCGTCGCCACCTCCAAGACCTTCAAGCAGCTGGCCCGGATGACCGGCGCCGCCCCGGCGGACGCCGGCCCGTACACCGACCGTCGGCTCACCCGCAGCGGGCTGGCCTCCTGGCTGCCCCGGCTGTCCGGGATGACCGTCGCCGAGCGCGCCCGGATCCCCGGCGTCTCCGAGGGCCGGGCCAAGCAGCTGCTGGCCGGTGCGCTGGTCGCCGACGCCGCGATGGACCTGTTCGGCCTGGACGAGCTGGACGTCTGCCCGTGGGCGCTGCGCGAGGGCATCATCCTGCGCCGGCTGGACACCATGGACAGCCCGGCCGACCGCCGCCGCCCGGCGCTCACCCCGTAACCCGGGCGCGCCCGCCCCATCGCCCCGGCTGCCCGCCCCGCCGGACGGCCGCGAGGCACCCCGCCCCGCCGAGCGCACAGCGGGCGGAGGACCGGCCCGGCACGCCACACCACGTCACGCCGGGACAACGTGCCGATGGTCACTGCGCCGGTCATCCCGCCCCGTTCGCAGCGTGCTCCGCTTACGCTGTCTCCCGTGGTGCAACCAGCGGGCGAGGACGGAACGCAGGAGGGCCGCACTCCCGGGAACGGGCAGTCGCGGCCGGACGCCCCGCGCCGCCGGCTCGGCAAGGCGGTCACGGCCGCCACCGCCGCCCAGGCCGCCAAGCAGGCCGCGAAGGCCGTCAAGGCCGCCCAGCGCACCGCGAAGACGACCCGGGCGAAGACGGCGAGGACCGCGAAGACGGCCGCAGCCAGGACCGCGAAGACGGCAGCGACGAAGACGACCGGGCCGAAGACGACCGGGGTGAAGACGACAGGGGCGAAGACGGCGAAGACCAGGCAGCACCCCGCCACCGCGAGCCCCGCCACCCCCAAGCCCGCCCCCAAGGAGACCCGCACCGCCCGGGCCGCCGGCGCCGCCAAGGCCGCCGTCCAGTCCGTCCGCTCGGTCAAGGCCGCCAAGCGCGACGCCGCCCGTCCGCCGCTGCTGCGCACCACCGACCGCCTGGTGCTGCCCCGGCACCCGGCCCTGCACATCCCCGACACCAAGGTGGTGCTGTCCACCGCCTCGGTGTACCCGGCGAGCACCGCCGTCGCCTTCGAGCTGGCCGCCAAGCTCGGCTACGACGGGGTCGAGGTGATGGTCTGGAACGACCCGGTCAGCCAGGACGTCGACGCCCTGCGCCGCCTCTCGGACGCCCACCAGCTGCCCATCCTGGCCGTGCACGCGCCCTGCCTGCTGATCACCCAACGGGTGTGGAGCACCGACCCGTGGACCAAGCTGGTCCGGGCCCGGGCGGCGGCCGAGAAGCTGGGCGCGAGCGCCGTGGTCGTCCATCCGCCGTTCCGCTGGCAGCGCCAGTACGCCCGGGAGTTCGTCGAGGGCATCCACCGGATGGCGGGCGAGACGGACGTCCGCTTCGCCGTCGAGAACATGTACCCGTGGCGCTACCGCGACCGCGAGATGCTCGCGTACGCGCCGGGCTGGGACGTCACCGACGAGGACTACCGGCACTTCACGATCGACCTCTCGCACGCCGCCACCTCCCGGATCGACACCTTCGCCATGGTCGAGCGGATGGGCGACCGGCTCGCCCACGTCCACCTGGCCGACGGCAGCGGTTCCGGCAAGGACGAGCACCTGATCCCCGGCCGCGGCAAGCAGCCCTGCGCCGAGCTGCTGGAGCACCTCGCCCGCACCGGCTTCGACGGCCACGTGGTGCTGGAGGTCAACACCAGGCGCTCGGCCTCCCCCGCCGAACGCGAGGCCGATCTGGCCGAGGCCCTGGCTTTCACGCGCTTGCACCTCGCCACCCCCTCGCGCGTACGCTGAGTCGCCGGGCCCGCCCGGACGCGAACGGCCCGCCCGGACGCGAACGGCACGAAACAGCGCGAATGTCGCGAACGGCCCGAATGACGCGAACTGCCGTACGGAGGGGGACACATGACGGAGAGTCGGAACTACCGTGAGGCCGCCGCGAGCTTCGGCGGGGTCGCCGCCGAGTACGAGCAGGGCCGCCCCGGCTACCCCGGCGAGCTGTTCGACGCGCTGGAGCGGCTCTGGGGCCGCGGCCTCGACGGTGCCCGCGTCCTGGACGTCGGCGCCGGTACCGGCATCGCCACCCGGCTGCTGGCCGCGCGGGGTGCGGACGTCGTCGCCGTCGAGCCCAGCCCCGGCATGGCCGCCCGGTTCCTGCTCTCCTCGCCGGCCCTGCCGCTGGTCCGGGGCACCGGTGACGACCTGCCCTTCCACGACCGCTCCGTCGACCTGGTCACCTACGCCCAGGCGTTCCACTGGACGTACCCCGAGAAGTCCGTCCCCGAGGCGATCCGGGTGCTGCGGCCCGGCGGCGCCCTCGCCGCCTGGTGGAACGTGTACGACGAGACCGTGCCGTGGGTCCGGGCCAGGAGCGAGCGGATGGCCGCCGCCCTCCCCGACCGCTACCACGGCTACGGCGGGATCGGCGAGCACGTCAGCCACTTCGCCCCGGCCGGCCTCGCGGTCGAACGGACGGTGCTGCGCTGGGAGCGGCGGGTCACCGTCGAGCACGTGCTCACCGACCTCACCTCCCGCTCCTACCTGGCCTCGCTCAGCCCCGAGGAGCGCGCGCCGGTGCTGGCGGCCGAACGGGAGGCCATGGTCGCCGCGTTCCCGGACGGCATCGTGGTCGAGCCGTTCGGCCTCGACCTCACCGTGGCCGTCAAACGGGACTGATCAGGGAACCCGGTCACCCACCCGCCCCGGCCCGCCCGCCTGCCCGCATCGCGGACGGGCCGTCCGCCCGCCGGACGGCGGGCGTAGGCTCGGTACCCACAGCGGCCCCCGGACCCTCCCAGCAGCGGGGTGCCCGCGAGAGCCCCGAAGGAGTGGAGCACAGTGCCCGAGCTGAGGTCCCGTACGGTCACCCACGGTCGCAACATGGCAGGCGCCCGGGCGCTTCTCCGGGCGGCCGGCGTAGCCCGTGAGGACTTCGGCAAGCCGATCATCGCGGTCGCCAACTCCTTCACCGAGTTCGTCCCCGGGCACACCCACCTCCAGCCGGTCGGCCGGATCGTCTCCGAGGCGATCAAGCGGGCGGGCGGCATCCCGCGCGAGTTCAACACCATCGCCGTGGACGACGGCATCGCGATGGGCCACGGCGGCATGCTCTACTCGCTGCCCTCGCGCGACCTGATCGCCGACTCGGTCGAGTACATGGTGAACGCCCACTGCGCCGACGCCCTGATCTGCATCTCCAACTGCGACAAGATCACCCCGGGCATGCTGATGGCCGCGCTGCGCCTGAACATCCCGACGGTCTTCGTCTCCGGCGGCCCGATGGAGGCCGGCAAGGCCACCCTGGTCGACGGCACCGTGCGCAAGCTCGACCTGGTCGACGCGATCTCCCAGGCGGTCAACGAGAACGTCTCCGACGAGGACATCGCGATCATCGAGGAGAACGCCTGTCCCACCTGCGGCTCGTGCTCAGGCATGTTCACCGCCAACTCGATGAACTGCCTGACCGAGGCGATCGGCCTGTCGCTGCCGGGCAACGGTTCGGTGCTCGCCACCCACACCGCCCGCAAGGCCCTGTACGAGAACGCCGGCCGGACCGTCGTCGAGATCGCCGACCGCCACTACGGCCAGGACGACCACTCCGTGCTGCCGCGCGCGATCGCCACCCGCGCCGCCTTCGAGAACGCCATGGCCCTGGACATCGCCATGGGCGGCTCGACCAACACGATCCTGCACCTGCTCGCCGCCGCCCAGGAGGCCGAGCTGGACTTCGACATGCGGGCCATCGACGCGATCTCCCGCAAGGTGCCCTGCCTGTCCAAGGTCGCGCCGAACGGCTCGTACTACATGGAGGACGTGCACCGGGCCGGCGGCATCCCGGCCATCCTGGGCGAGCTGTACCGGGGCGGGCTGCTCAACGAGGACGTCCACACCGTGCACGCCGACTCGCTCGCCGAGTGGCTCAAGACCTGGGACGTGCGCGGCGGTTCGCCCTCCGCGGAGGCCGTCGAGCTGTGGCACGCCGCCCCCGGCTGCGTCCGCTCCGCCGAGGCCTTCTCGCAGTCCGAGCGCTGGGAGTCGCTGGACACCGACGCCGCCAGGGGCTGCATCCGCAGCGTCGAGCACGCCTACTCGGTCGAGGGCGGCCTGGCCGTGCTGTACGGCAACCTCGCCGAGGACGGCTGCATCGTGAAGACCGCCGGCGTGGACGAGTCGATCTGGACCTTCAGCGGCCCGGCCGTCGTGGTCGAGTCCCAGGAGGACGCGGTCGAGGCGATCCTCGCCAAGCGGGTCAAGGAGGGCGACGTCGTCGTCATCCGCTACGAGGGGCCCAAGGGCGGCCCGGGCATGCAGGAGATGCTCTACCCGACCTCCTTCCTCAAGGGCCGGGGCCTGGGCAAGGCCTGCGCGCTGGTCACCGACGGCCGGTTCTCCGGCGGCACCTCGGGCCTGTCCATCGGCCACGCCTCCCCGGAGGCGGCCTCCGGCGGCACCATCGCGCTGGTCGAGGACGGGGACACCATCGCCATCGACATCCCCGGCCGCCGGATCTCCCTGGAGGTCCCGGGCGAGGTCCTGGCGGAGCGCCGCCGTGCCCTGGAGGCGGCGGGCGGCTACCGGCCGAAGAACCGCGACCGGCAGGTCAGCCAGGCCCTGCGCGCCTACGCCGCGATGGCCACCTCCGCCGACAAGGGTGCCGTCCGCGACGTGTCCAAGCTCGGCTGACAGCGGCCGCGCCCGTACGGAACGAGGCCGGGCCCACACGGATCCGGCCTCGTGTCGTACGGGAACGACGCCGGGCGCGTCGGTAGCGGCACCGGCCCCGTACCGAACGGCACCGGGCCCGTACCCGACGAGGAGGAGCCGTCCCACCGGCCGGGACGGCTCCTTCGCCGGGTGGGGCGGCCGGGTGATAATCGACGGCGTGAGCGAGCAGCCCCCCACCCCCGCCCCCACTCCCGCCGGTGCCCCGGAGCCGGAGCCGATCCGCTGGTTCGGCACCAGCTGGCTGAACCGGGACAACGGCTACTGGCCGCGCCGGGTCGCCGTGTCGATCGGCGCCCTGGTCGCGGCGGCCGCCGTGGTGCTGCTGCTGCGCTTCGGCGTGGAGGGCATCGCCCTCTCCGACAACGGCACCTTCCTCAACGGGCTGCTGACCGCCGCCATCGCGGTCTGCTCGATGATGGCCGTGCGGCGTACCTGGAAGGTGCTCACCGAGGGCAAGGACCAGCTGACCGGCTGGATGGCCGAGGACAAGTCGCTCGGCGCGGTGTGGCTGATCGGCGGAGCCGGCTCACTGCTCGCCTACTTCGTCCGAAGCCTGGTCGAGGCCCCCGGCGAGGCGGTCCAGCGGGCCGCCTACGAGCGGGCCGTCGTCCGGTTCGAGAAGCGCCAGGCGAGCCGCAGCCGCCGGCCCGACGCCAAGGCGCCGGGCCGGGCCGGGCGCAAGCGCTGACGCCCCCGCTGACGCACGCCGGCTGACGCCCGCCCGCTGACGCCTCCCGTGCACGGACCTACGTCCGGCTGACGCTGCCGCACTGGTCGGCCGGGGCGATGTCCTTGCTCCGGTCGTACGGGTCGGTGGTCGGTCCGGTCGGCTCCGGGTCGTGGCTCTCGAACTGCTGGAACTGCGGGTGCAGGAAGCCGTCGTAGACGTCGCACGCGCTGTTGCCCGCGTCCCACTGGGTCTTGACGAGCACCAGCTTCTTCGCGTCGACCTTGTAGTGCTTCGGGTCGTAGAAGCGGATGTCGTCGACCTTGCGCACGATGGTGCGGGTCGTCCAGGTGTCGCCGCTGTCGGCCGCGGCCGCCCGGGAGACGAGGCCGACCGGCTTGGCGGTGCCGCCCGGCTTGGCGGTGGCGGTGCCGCCCGGCGCGGTGTCCGGCGTGCGGCGGCGGGACGAGGCCAGCTTCTCCGCGTCCGGGCCCGGCTGCAGCGGGTAGACGAAGGTGAAGTCGGTGTGCACCAGCACGCCCCCGTCGCCGTCGCCCTCGTAGCTGATCCGGCCCTGGACCTTGACGGTGGTGCCCACCAGGGCGGCCTCGCGCGGGTCGAAACGGGTGAACCAGCTGGTCGGGTCGGTGTCCTTGGTGGGGTGGTCGAGGGCGGCGACGGCGTTCGCCCGGTCGGCGCGGTCGAGCAGCGCCAACGAGGCTTCCGGCCGGGCGCCCGCGATCACCTGGGGGTCGAGGTTGGAGGCCGTCAGGTAGGCCTTGACCGACTGGAGCTGGGAGGCGACCTCGTCGGCCGAGAAGACGCCGACGGCCTTGGCCTCGGGCAGCACGAAGGCCTCCTGGCCGGTCGGCCAGCCCTCGGCGGGGGATCCCTTCCAGGGGTGGTCCACGGTCGGCTGGTCGTCGGGGGTGGTCGGCGGGGCGGCGGTCGGCTTGGCGGTCTCCGGGGCGACGGTGGGGACCGGGGCGGGCGCGGCCGAGGAGCTCTTCCCGAGGTGGTCCGAGAACCACGTGCGCAGCCCGTCGACGTTCATGACGGAGAGCACCACCGCGATGGTCAGCACCACGAGCAGCGGCGCGCGCCAGCCGCGGCGGCGCGGGCGCGGGTTGCCCCACGGGTCGAGCGCGGCGGGCTTCGGCTTGCGGCCGAACCGGCCCTTGGCCGCGGACGGGCCGTCGTTGACCGAGCGGCGGCCGCCCGGATCGACCGGCGGAGTGTGCTTCCACCTGGCGGACAGCATGCGGGTGCGCCCGCTCTGCTCCTTGACGGTGGCCCCGCGGACGAACGCGTCGTCCAGGACGAGGTCGGCGAACGGGTCCTTCTCGCCCGTCCCGGACGGGTCGGACCCGCCCGGCTCGTCGCCCCTGGAGGGGCGCGGTTCCGGATCTTCGGCTATCGGCATCGCGCCAGTATGACGACGGGGGGTGACGATGTGCCGATCGGGGGCACACCGGGTGGTGAACTCGCGCGAGTGGGGTGACGGTTCACCCCACTTCGTCCGGAACCGCGCCGGCGCCCCGGGCCCCGGGCCCCGGGCCCCGAGCCCGGCGCCCCGAGCCCCGGACGCCCCCGCCCCCGGACGCCCCGGGCCCGCTCAGCCCTTGCCGCGGGCCTGCTTCACCGACCCGACCACCCCGGCGATCGCCAGCAGCAGGCCGGCCGGCAGCAGCGAGACGAAGAAGGCGCCGAACAGGCTCGCGTCGCCGAGGAACAGCTGGGCCAGCGTGTTGAGCGCCAGCAGGCCGCCGGCCGCCGGGAGCGCGGACTGCCACGGGTGCTCGTTCGCCCAGCGGCGCAGCCGCCGGTCGGCGGTGTCGCGCCGCAGTCGGCCGCCGACGGTGCCGACCAGGAAGAAGAAGAACAGACCCCAGCCGGCCGGTGAGGCCAGCATGCTCAGCGACCAGTTCCCGGAGATCGCCTCGATCCCCAGGGCCGTCGCCCCCACCACCGCACCGACCCCCGCGGCGGTCCGCCACGGACCCACGGTCGCCGAGGCGACGGCGAGTTGCCGGTTCTCACGTCGGGACATTTCGTCGTGTGCCATGGCTCCACGGTGCGCTCGCGGGAGCCGGGAGGCCATAGGGGAAACCCCGAGTTTTCTCCCTAGGGGCAGGGTCGTTCGGGTGCGGGGCGACCACGGAGCGGACGGTCCCCGCGCGGGCCGCCGGGCGGTGCGAGGATGGCCGCAGTACCGAGCCAAGGAGCGGACCATGGGCAGCAGCGCAGCGCACGGACAGAAGATCGCCTTCCTGGGCACCGGCAAGATCGGAGAGGCCCTGCTCTCCGGTCTGCTGCGGGCCGGCAAGGACCCGGCCGACGTCCTGGTGACCGCCCGCCGTCCGGAGCGGGCGGTCGAACTCGCGGCCCGCTACGGCGTGGTGGCCGTCTCCAACGCCGAGGCCGCCAAGCTCGCCGACACCCTGATCCTCGCGGTCAAGCCGCAGGACATGGGCACCCTGCTGGAGGAGCTGGCCCCGCACGTCGGCGCGGACCGGCTGGTGATCTCGGCCGCGGCCGGCGTTCCCACCGCCTGGTTCGAGGAGCGGCTGGCGGCGGGCACCCCGGTGGTCCGGGTGATGCCCAACACGCCGGTGCTGGTGGACGAGGGGATGAGCGTCATCTCCGGCGGCTCGCACGCCACCGAGGAGCACCTGGTGCGCGCCGAGGAGATCTTCAGTTCGGTCGGCAAGGCGCTGCGGCTGCCCGAGTCCCAGCAGGACGCGGCCACCGCGCTCTCCGGCTCCGGTCCGGCCTACTTCTACTTCCTGGTCGAGGCGATGACCGACGCCGGCATCCTGCTCGGGCTGCCCCGGCAGGTGGCGCACGACCTGATCGTGCAGTCCGCGATCGGCGCCTCGGTGATGCTGCGCGACTCCGGCGAGCACCCGGTGAAGCTGCGCGAGGCGGTCACCTCCCCGGCCGGCACCACCATCGCGGCGATCCGCGAGCTGGAGAACCACGGGGTGCGGGCCGCGCTGCTCGGCGCCCTGGAGGCGGCCCGGGACCGCTCGCGGGAGCTGGCCTCCGGCGGTAAGTGAGCCGGCCTCCGGCGGTGAACGAGCCGGCCTCCGGCGGTCAGCGGGCCGGCCTCCGGCGGTGAACGACCGCTGCGCGACCCCTCCCGCAAACGCGGCGCACCCCCTACGCTCTCGCCAACATCGTCCTACCGGCCGGTAGTGAGCTCGGCGGGGTGGGCGAGGTCCGTGTGGAGTCCGCCTGGAGGTCCGCTTGAGTGCCGTACCGCCCGCACCGTCCGCACGGCCCGTCCCGTCCGCACGGCCCGTCCCGTCCGCCATGGCGCCCGGCCTGCGCACCGGGCGGGCCGCGCTCACCGTCGGCTTCCTGCTCCAGGGCACCACCTTCGCCCTGCTGGTCACCTGCATCCCGGAGATCCAGCACCGGTACGGGCTGAGCGACGCGCTGCTGCCGGTCTTCCTGGCCGCGGTGCCGATCCTGGCCGGGGCCGGTTCGATCGTCTCCGAGCGACTGGTGAAGCGCACCGGCGCGCGGGCCGTGCTGCGGGTGGTCCAGCCCGCCGTCTGCCTCAGCCTGGCGGCCGTCGGGCTGGGCGGCGAACTGTGGCAACTCGCCTTGGCGCTCGGCGCGTTCGGGCTGCTGGTGGGCGCGCTGGACGCCAGTATGAACATGCTCGGGGTGGGGCTCCAGCACCGCTACGGCCGCTCGATCATGATCGGCTTCCACGCCGCGTTCAGCCTCGGCGGCATCATCGGTGCCGCCCTGGCGGGCCTCGGCTCGCACTACGACCTCGGGCTGCCGGCGCTGTTCGGCACGGCCGCCGCGGTGATCGCCCCGCTCGCCCTGCTGACCGGCACGTTCTTCGCCGGCCCGGCCGAACTCGGCGACGCCGTCCGGGAGGCCGCCGAGGCCGCCGCCCGGTCCGTCCCCTGGCGTCCGCTGCTGCCGCTCTGCCTGGCGATGGCCTTCGCGTACATCGCGGACGCCTCGGTCTCCAACTACAGCGTCAAGTACCTCACCGACGGACTGGGCAGCCGGGAGGACCTCGCCAAGCTCTCCTACCTGGGCTACATGGTCGCGATGCTGCTCGGCCGGGCCCTGGGCGACCGGGCGGTGCAGCGCTTCGGCGCCGTTCCGGTGGTGCGCACCGGTGCCGCGCTGGCCGCGCTCGGCTTCGGGCTGGCCGCCGTCGCGCCCGCCGCCTGGGCGGGGATCGCCGGCTTCACCGTGCTGGGCTTCGGCATCTGCGCGATCATCCCGCAGGTGTTCGCGGCCGGCGGCCGGCTCTTCCCGGCCGACTCGGACGCCGCGGTGGCCCGCCTCAACCTCTTCAACTACGTGGGTTTCCTGCTGGGTTCGCCGCTGGTCGGGGCGATCGCGGACGCGAGCTCGTACCGCTGGGCGCTGCTCGCCCCGATGCTGCTGGTGCTCGCCGTCCTGCCGCTGGCCGACCGCTTCGCCCCGGAGCCCGCGGGAACGGCGGCCCCCGCCACCGGGTGACGGCGGGGGCGGTCGGCGCCCTGAAGGCGAAGTGCGCGCTGTTCCCGCGGACGCCAAGGCCCCCGCCGTCGGGTGACGGCGGGGGCGGTCGACGGGACGTGGGGTCAGCTGATCACGGTCTGGAGCTCGGGCAGGCCGTAGGTCCAGCCCTGGTCCTTGGCCGTGGTGGTGCCGCCCACCTGGCCGAACTCGTAGTAGACGTACGGCGCCCAGTTCAGCGTGTACGGCGCGCTGCCCCACGCCGGGGTGTCGGTGATCTTGACGGTGAGCGTGACGCTCTTCGTCGCCCCGGGCGCGATCGGCGCGTTGAAGTGGAAGTTGGCGCTGTTCCCGTTGAACGCGCAGTCGGAGGTGTCACCGGTGCAGCTGGTGACCGTGAACGCTCCGGCCTGCGAGTTGGCCGGCCAGGTCGGCTGGACGGCCTCGTAGGCGAAGTAGATCGGGCTGTTCTCACTGTTGGTGAGCGACAGCGTCAGGGTCAGCTGGTCTCCCGCCTTGGCCGTCGACTTGTCGACCGCGAAGGTGGTGCCGCTGACCGCGGCGGAGGCCGGCTGGGCAGCGAAGAACACGCCAAAACCCAGTATTGCAGCGAGAATTACCCCAAGGCGTTGCACGCTGAATGGCTTCATGGCGGAGAGGATATGGAGTCGCGGCACATTTGTCTGTACCGCCTCAACACCCGCCTCCACAGTCGCCCCACAACTTCCGTAGTTTCATCGCGCACCTGGCGTCCTGGGGGTCCCGCGCGTTCCGCCCCGGCGCGCCCTGGCGGCGGTCCGGCCGCCGCCACCCGCTACGGTGGAGGCCATGCCCGAAGCCGAGCGTGACACCCCCTGCGGCCTGCACCTCTTCTGGGACGAGGCCGTCACCGCCTACGACTTCGGCCCCGGCCACCCGATGGATCCGACCCGGCTGGCCCTCACCATGCGGCTGGTCGAGGCGCTCGGACTGAGCACCGGGCCCGGGGTGACCGTCCGCGCCGCGCCGCCCGCCGGCGAGTCCACCCTCCGGCTGGTGCACACCCGGGAGTACGTCGAGGCGGTCCGCGACGCCGCCGCCCACCCCGAGCGCTCCGACCCGCTGCACGGCCTCGGCACCGACGACAACTGGTCCTTCCCGGCGATCCACTCGGCCTCGGCGCTGATCGCCGGCCAGTCCGTGGCCGCCGCCGAGGCGGTCTGGCACGGCGAGACCCCGCACGCCGTCAACTTCTCCGGCGGGCTGCACCACGCGATGCCCGGCAAGGCCTCCGGCTTCTGCGTCTACAACGACCCGGCGCTGGCCATCGCCCGGCTGCTCGAACTCGGCGCCGAGCGGGTCGCCTACGTCGACGTGGACGTCCACCACGGCGACGGCGTCCAGGCGGCCTTCTGGAACGACCCCCGGGTGCTCACCGTCTCGCTGCACGAGCACCCCGCCACGCTCTTCCCGCAGACCGGCTGGTCGATCGAGACCGGCGGCGAGGACGCCCCCGGCTCCGCCGCCAACCTGCCGCTGCCCGCGGGCACCGGCGACGCCGGCTGGCTGCGCGCCTTCCACGCCCTGGTGCCCGAACTGCTCGACGCCTTCCGGCCACAGGTCCTGGTCACCCAGCACGGTGCCGACACCCACCTGGAGGACCCGCTCGCCCACCTCGCCGTCACCGTGGACGCCCAGCGGCTGATCGCCGAGACGCTGCACGACCTCGCCCACCGGCACGCCGGCGGCCGCTGGGTGGCCACCGGCGGGGGCGGCTACGCCGTGGTGGACGTCGTCCCGCGCACCTGGACCCACCTGGTCGCCACCGCCGCCGCCCGGCCCGTCGACCCGGCCACCGAGACCCCCGAGTCCTGGCGCGCCGAGGTCTACCGCCGCACCCGCCGCCCCGCCCCGCTGCGGATGACCGACGGCGCCCGCCCGGCCTGGCGCGACTTCGACGCGGGTTACGATCCGGCCGACCGGCTCGATCAGGCCATCCTCGCCACCCGCCGGGCGGTGTTCCCCCAGCACGGACTGCTGGCCTGAACCCGCCGCCCCGGCGCCGCCCCGACCGGGCCGTGCGTACGCCGGGCGGTGCCATCGGCCGATCGGCTACGTACTGCAACAGTCCTATCTCTCACCGTACGAGGACTGCACTTCCCCTCTTCCCACTGGTACCACCCATAACTACTCTGGGGATACACGTGTGCCGGTGGAGTCACCGGAGGGGAAGCCGGTGCCTTGCACACGGGTAAGGGTCGGGTGATGGTCATGAGTTCCGTCGAGCGCCCCCTTCAGGAAGTCGTCTTCCTGACCGTGGCGGAGGTCGCCGCGGTCATGCGGGTGTCCAAGATGACGGTGTACCGGCTGGTGCACAGCGGAGAGCTGCCGGCCATCCGGGTCGGACGGTCCTTCCGGGTGCCCCAGCAGGCGGTGCACGAGTACCTCAAGGAGTCCTACGTGCGGCTCGAGAGCGCGTAGGGGCGGGCCGGCGGGGGCGGGTCCGCAGCCGTGGACCCGCCCCCGTTCGCCGTGGATTCGCCGCGAGTTTCCCGGTGTCGGGGAGCACGATTACGGCCTTCGCACCATGGACGGTAGGCTAGGCCCTCACGTCAGTCGTATGGACTCCGTCTCTCACGGGCGAGAGTCTCAGTGAGCGAGGGTTGTTCCGTGGGCTCTGTCATCAAGAAGCGTCGCAAGCGTATGGCCAAGAAGAAGCACCGCAAGCTTCTGAAGCGCACTCGCGTTCAGCGTCGCAACAAGAAGTAAGCGCCCCGGCCGCGCCTGGCGCGCCCAGCGCTTCCACCGCCCGTCCAGTCCCCTGTGGCCTGGGCGGGCGGTGTCGTTTCACGGCCCGGTGGGGCGGCGCGGTACGGTGCACGCAGGCCGCTCGGGCCGAGGATGTGGGGGCAGCACCGTGGGCGTGGTCGTGCTCGTCACCGGCGTGGCACGCCATCTCGGTGCCCGCTTCGTCGCCGAGGTCCGCCGCCGGCCGGGCGTGGACCTGGTGGTCGGCGTGGACGTGCAGCCGCCCCGGCTGTCACCCGAGGAGCCGGCCGGTCCGGCCGCCCCGTACCGCTTCCACCAGCTCGACCTGCGCCGCCCGGCGCTCTCCCGGGTGCTCGCCGAGCACCGGGTGGACACCGTGGTGCACCTCAGCGTCAGCGCCACCGGCCTGGGCTCCACCAACCGCTCCGCGGTGAAGGAGTCCAACGTGATCGGCACCATGCAGCTGCTCGGCGCCTGCCAGAAGGCCCCCGGGGTCCGCCGGGTGGTGGTGAAGTCCACCACCGGCGTCTACGGGTCCGCGCCCCGCGACCCGGCGGTGTTCAGCGAGCGGATGCAGCCCAAGGACCCGCCCGGCGGCGGCTTCGCCAAGGACGCGGCGGAGGTCGAGGGCTACGTGCGCGGCTTCGCCCGGCGCCGCCCGGACGTCGCGGTGACGGTGCTGCGCTTCGCCAACATCGTCGGCCCGGACGCGGACACCCCGCTCAGCGAGTACTTCGCGCTGCCCGTGCTGCCCACCGTCCTCGGCTACGACCCGCGGCTGCAGTTCGTGCACGAGGACGACGCCGTCGCGGTGCTCTGCCGGGCCGCCGACGAGCCCGCGCCGGGCACGGTGAACACCGGGACCTTCAACGTGGCGGGGGAGGGCGTCCTGCTGCTCTCCCAGTGCGCCCGCCGGCTCGGCCGGCCCACCCTGCCGCTGCTGCTGCCCGCGGTCAGCTGGATGGCCGTACTGGCCCGGCGGACCCGCCTGGTCGACGTCTCGCCCGAGCAGCTGCGCCTGCTCACCCACGGCCGGGTGGTGGACACCGCGCGGCTGCGCGACACCTTCGGCTACCGTCCGGCGTTCAGTACCCCGGAGGCCTTCGCCGACTTCGCCGCCGCCCGGGGGCCGGGTCTGCTGCCGCCCGAGCGGCTGGCCGCCGCCGCCGACCGGCTGACCGCCCTGCTCGGCCCGGAAGGGGCCGCCCCCGCGGGGCCGGCCGCCGGACCGGCCGCCGTACCGAACCGCCCCCGCCGACCGAGGAGCTGAACCCGCGATGAGTGCCGCAGCCGAGAACGCGCCGGGCGAGGCCAGGGTCATCCCGATCGAGTCCGCTCCCAGCTGGACCTCACCCGAAGGGCCGAAACCGGCCGACCGGATCGCCGAGGCCGTCGGCGGGGCGCTGGCCGGACCGCTCGGCCCGGCCGCCACCCGGCTGTTCGGCAAGGGCTGGGAGGGCCGCGCCGCCGAGGGGCTGGCCTTCCTGCGCCGCCGGGTGACCGGCGACTACGAGGTGGACGAGTTCGGCTTCGACCGGGAGCTCACCGAGGAGGTGCTGCTCTCGCTGCTGCGCCCGCTGGCCGAGAAGTACTTCCGGATCGACGTCCAGGGCGTCGAGAACATCCCGGCCGAGGGCGGCGCGCTGATCGTCGCCAACCACTCCGGCACGATCCCGCTGGACGCCCTGATGACCCAGGTGGTCATCCACGACCACCACCCCGCCCGGCGGCACCTGCGGATGCTCGCCGCCGACCTGGTCTTCGTGCTGCCCGGCATCAACGAACTGGCCCGCAAGGCCGGCCACACCCTGGCCTGCAACGAGGACGCCCAGGCCCTGTTGGAGCGCGGCGAGGTCGTCGGGGTCTGGCCGGAGGGCTTCAAGGGCATCGGCAAGCCGTTCTCCGAGCGCTACAAGCTCCAGCGGTTCGGCCGCGGCGGCTTCGTCGCCTCGGCGCTGCGGGCGCGGGTGCCGATCGTGCCCTGCTCGATCGTCGGGGCCGAGGAGACCTACCCGATGATCGGCAACGTGAAGACGCTGGCCCGGCTGCTGGGCCTGCCGTACGTGCCGGTCACCCCGACCTTCCCGTGGCTGGGCCCGCTCGGGGTGCTGCCGCTGCCGACCAAGTGGACGATCCGTTTCGGCGAGCCGATCGCCACCGACGCCTACCCGGCGGAGGCGGCGGACGACCCGATGCTGGTCTTCGACCTGGCCGACGAGGTGCGCGAGACCATCCAGCACACCCTCTACCAGCTGCTGGTGCAGCGGCGTTCGGTGTTCTTCTGAGTTCCTCCGGGCCCTTCCGACGGTGTTCCTCCGTGGCGCCCCGGTTCTTCCCGCGGCGCTGCGGAGGAACACCGATGCCCCGGGCACGGCGAGGGCCCGGCGGATATCGCACTCCGCCGGGCCCTCACCGCCCTGCTGTCAGCCGCCCAGGATGCGCAGCCCGGGCAGCAGGTCGGGCAGCAGCGGCGGCACCTCGACGCCCTGCGGCTGGGCCGCGTTCGGGGCGCTGGGTGTGGCCTGCTGCGGTGCCTGCGCCGGGGCCGCGTCGGCGCTCGGCGAGGGCTTGGTGCCGGTCAGCCCGCTGGTGAGGCCGCCGACCAGGCCGTTGACGGCGTCGGGGGCGCTGCTGGGCAGGGTGTCCGGCAGGACGCCGGCCTTGCCGCCGGTGCCGGAGGCGCCGGAGCCGGGGTTGGCCGGGGCGTGCTCGGTGGCGCCGGGGCGGTTGGCGGCGGAGCCCGGGGCCTGGTCGGTGCCGGCCGTGGTGCCGGAGCCGGCCGCGGGGGAGCCGGCCGGGGAGCCGCCGGTCGAGTGGGACGAGCCGTCGCCCGCTCCGGAGCCGACCGCGCCACCGTTCTGAGCGGTGGGCAGGACCAGGCGCAGGGGCGCGACGTCCTCGCTTATGTCGTCGAAGAGGCGGTTCACCAGGTCGGCCTGCCGGGTGAGCTGGGCGGGCAGCCGGCCCTGCAGCTCGCTCCACCGGCCGTCCTCGTCGTGGGCGAAGCCGGCCAGGGCCCGCATCGGGTCGAGCGAGCCGTTGCTGCGGTAGACCGAGCGCAGCAGCTCGCGGCCCCTGAGGGCGTCGGCGTGCATGTCGTCCAGGGCGCGGCGGACCTGTTCGACGGTGCCGGGGCTGAGCGCGCCGGCCGGGTCGGTGCGGCCGACCAGGGTCTTGGCCTCGCCGAGCCGGGTGGCCGCGTTGTCGAGCAGCAGCTCGCCGCGTTCGGAGTCGGAGTCGGCGAGGTCGAGCCGGAGTCCTTCCAGCCCGCGCTTGAAGCCGTACAGCGTGTCGCCGGGGAGGGCGTTGGAGCTGGCCGCGGCGGCGCCGGCCAGGCTGCCGACGGCGAGCCCGGCGACCAGCCCGCCGATCGCGAACCGGCGGCTCCAGCGGCCGCGCGGCGCCGTCCGGGCCGCCCGGTGGCGGCGCTGTCGGGGCACCGGGGTGCCCGTCCCGCCGGCGAAGGCCTGCTCGAACGCGGCCATCAGCTGGGCGCGTTGGACCGTGCGGACCTCCCGGTCCAGCACCGGCCCGGGCAGCGCCCCCAGCGCGTCGGTCAGACCGACCAGTCCGGCCATCGCGACCGGAACGGCGCCGGTGGCGGCGGCGTTGTCCGATTCGGCGTTGGCCGCAGCGCGTTGCTCTGCCTGGTGGGCCTCCAGCGCCTCGGCGAAGGCCTTCGCCCGCCGGTGCTCCAGCACGTTTGCCGTCACGGGCCACACCTCCCTTCGTCGTTGTCGACACCCTGGCCTGCCGGACGGTTGCCCAGGCTGGCCAAAGCCACTCCATCGGGTGATAGGCCGCAATTCGACTTGACCGTACGCCTGGTGGGGGCTTGCACGCTGGCCAACGAGCGGTGCGGGCGGTCGGTTACGCACGGCTGATCATCGGACCGACCGTTCACCCTGACGTGTCGGCCGGGCGCGAACGGTGACGGCGGGCCGTGCCGTATGGCGCCGGTGCCGTCGTCGGCACGGCTCATCGCGCGTCGGGCGGGAGCAGCCGGGCCAGGGTGCGGACGGCGCGGTACTGGAGGGTCTTGATGGCGCCCTCGTTCTTGCCCATGATCCGGGCCGTCTCGGCGACCGAGAGCCCCTGCAGGAAGCGCAGGGTGACGCACTCCTGCTGCTGCGGGTTGAGCCGGCGCACCGCGTCCAGCAGGGCGGCGTTGGAGAGCGACTCCAGTACCGACTCCTCCGGGCTGCGCTCGCACTCGTTGGAGTCGAGCATCTCGCCGGTGGTGACCTCCAGCCGGAAGCGGCTGGACTTGAAGTGGTCGGCGACCAGGTTGCGGGCGATGGTGACCAGCCAGGCGCCGAAGTCCCGGCCCTGCCAGGTGAAGGTGCCGATCCGGCGCAGTGCGCGCAGGAAGGTCTCGCTGGTGAGGTCCTCGGCGGTGGCCCGGCTGCCGACCCGGTAGTAGATGTAGCGGTAGACGGTGTCCGCGTAGTGGTCGTAGAGCCGGCCGAAGGCCTCGCTCTCACCGGCCTGGGCCCGCTCGACCAGCTCCATGATCGGGTTGTGCTCGGTCTCGTAGCCGGGGTTGGGCGCCGTCCTGGCGCGGCCCCGGCCGGTGCCGGTGCTGCCGGTGCGGCCGCGCGAGCCGGTGCCGGCCGCGCCGGCGGCGGTGGTGCGCAGCACCGGGCCGGGCTGCTGGGGCTGGACGAACGATCCTCCAGCCGGCGCGAGTTGGGGCGAGACGGCGAACTGGCTGCGGAGCAGGGTGCGCAGCAGGGTCAGGCCGGTGGAGATCTGCCGCTCGGCGGTCGGCCGGTCGCGCAGGCCGGTGCGGGGGCGCAGGGGCGCGGACGACGGGCGGGAGGGTGCAGGCGCGTCGTTCCGGACGGGTGGGTACACGGGACTCCCAGAGGCAGAACTGTGGACGGATCACCTCCGCCTGCGCGGAGAGCACTCCCCGAAGCGTCCGTTCGAGCGGGACGCGTGGGGACGTGCATCCAGGAGAGAATAACGCTTTGTGCAATGACAGCTACACCGTGTGGTCGAAGTGGTCGTTTGGGATCCATTTGTTGTGCAGATTCGGCTGACACTGACCGGAGCTGTCATCGTTCATCCGGCTCAACGTGATCGAACAGGCGCTCAGGGTGACCAATTCGGCGGCCTGAGGGGCGGTTTCCCAGCCTTGGGGCTCGGCAATCCCCGACTTTCCCGGCCTGGCGAACGATCAGAACCGGTCACTGGGCGACAAGTTCGCGCAGTCGGGTCGGACTGCCCTGCGGTGCGGGGGAGTTCGCCCGTAAGAGGGGCCAGGTCAGAGGCCCTGTTGACGCCCGTTCACCCGTCGGGGCGAGCCGGCCCGGACGGCCTCCCAACGGCCTCCGGGTGGTCGCCAGGTGCGCTCCGTACGGCCCGCGGGCTCGTTCCGGGCGGCCGCCGGGAGTCCGCGCGGCCCCCGGCACGGGAGGTTCAGGCGCGGCGCCGGCGCCGGTTCAGCGCCACCCCGGCCGCCGCCGCACCGGCCAGCACCCCGAGCGCGGCCGCAGCCGGCAGCCCCACCCGGGCCGCCTTGCGCCCGGTCCGGAAGTCCCGCACCCGCCAGCCCTGGGCCCGGGCGTGGCGCCGCAGCGCGCCGTCCGGGTTCACCACGTACGGGTGGCCGACCAGCGAGAGCATCGGGATGTCGTTGGCCGAGTCGCTGTAGGCGGCGCAGCGGTCCAGGTCGAGGCGCTCGCGCCGGGCCAGCGCGCGGACGGCGGCGGCCTTGGCCGGGCCGTGCAGCAGGTCGCCGACCAGCCGGCCGGTGTACAGGCCGTCCCGGGCCTCGGCGACGGTGCCCAGCGCGCCGGTCATGCCGAGCCGCCGGGCGATGATCCGGGCCACCTCCAGCGGGGCGGCGGTGACCAGCCAGACCCGCTGGCCGGCGTCCAGGTGCATCTGGACCAGGGCGCGGGTGCCCGGCCAGATCTTGTCCGCCACGACGTCCTCGAAGATCTCCTCGCAGATCGCCTCCAGGTCGGCGGTGGGCTTGCCGGCCACGATGCCGAGGGCGGACTGCTTGGCGTCCGAGATGTGCTCCGGGTCCTCGGTGCCGTGCAGCCGGAACCAGGCCTGCTGCCAGGCGAAGCGGGCGATGTCGCGGCGGGTGAGGAAGCCGCGGCGGTAGAGGCCGACACCGAGGTAGAAGATCGCGGCGCCGCGCAGGATGGTGTTGTCGCAGTCGAAGAAGGCGGCGGCGCGGGGGTCGTCCGGGTCCGGGGTGTGGTTCTCGGCCGGGGCCTTGGAGGCCTTGGGGGCCTTGCCGGTCCTGGCCGCGTCCGACGCGTTCGGCTCGCCGGCACCTTCCGGCTCGGGGCCGCTCCCGGGTTCGCCGGCACCTTCCGGCTCCCCGACGCCCTCCGGCTCGGGGCCGCCCCCCGGCCCGGGCTCGGCCCGCAGCGCGGCCTCGGCGGCCTCGGCCGCGGCTTCGCCGGCCAGGGCGCTCCGCTCGCTGCTGGAACGCCTTGCCTGGGTGAGCCTTCTGAGCACGGCCATGTCATCGAGGATAGCCAGCCGGGCGCGCGGCGACCGTGACGGAGCCGTGCCCGCGAGGTGAACAGCTCCACCGGGTGCGGGCCGCCCCGGGACGGCCGGCACCCGGTGGAGAATGGGGCGGTGAGCCCACTGCTGCGACGTAAGAGCCCCAAGCCCGCGGACCGGACCGTGACCCTGGTCGGCAAGCCGGGCTGCCACCTGTGCGACGAGGCCCGCGAGGTGATCCTCCGGGTGACGGGCGAGCTGGGCGCGTCCTTCGAGGAGCGGGACATCACCCGGGACGAGGAGCTGTACCGCCGCTACTGGGAGCAGATTCCGGTCACCCTGATCGACGGTCGCCAGCACGACTTCTGGCGGGTCGACGAGCGCCGGCTGCGCACCGCCCTCGGCGGCTGACCGGGGCCTGACCGGGCGTTCGTCCGTATACCGACCCCCCGCCGATCGGCGGGGGCGGTTCGCCGAATCGTTGCCGAAGACACTCCGTTCCGGCGTGGGGCGGGGCGGGTCGGTCGGCTTACGATCGAACGCGTTTGCGCCCGTGGGGGGCTGAGCACACGAGGAGTGCGCCATGCTTCCCGGTCCTGTCCTCGGGGCGTCCGGAGCCCCGGAGCCCTGGACGGATCCCCGGACGGAGTCACGGACGGACCCCCGGGGCTTCGCCGTGGTGGACGTGGAGGCGACCGGCCGCAGCCCGTGGCGGCACCGGGTGGTCGAGGTGGCGGTGGTGCTGCTCGACGAGCGGTTGCGTCCCGAGGGGGAGTTCGCCACCCTGCTGGATCCGCTCGGACCGGTCGGCCCGACCCATGTGCACCGGATACGCCAGTGCGACGTCGAGGGCGCCCCGCGGTTCCGGGAGATCGCCCCGCGGCTGCTGGAGCTGCTGGCCGGCCGGGTGCTGGTCGGCCATCACGTCACCTGCGACCACGCCTTCCTGGATCGCGAGTTCGCCCGGATCGGGGTGCCGCTGCCGCCCGTCCCGCTGCTGTGCACGATGGGGCTGGCCCGCGCCCACCTGCCGGAGGCCCGCGGCCAGGGCCTGGCGGCCTGCGCGGAGGCGGCGGACCTCGGCTGGTACCCGGCGCACACCGCGCTGGGCGACGCCCGGGTGACCGCCGAGCTGCTGCGGCACTGCCTGGGCGCCCCGTCCTGCCCGCCGGACGACTGGGCCGGCCCGCTGCGCGAGGCCGCCCGGCTGCCCTGGCCCCGGCTGGGCCGGGCCCGCTCCCGGCCGTCCGGCGCCGCCGTTCCGCTGCTGCGCCGGGAGGCTCCGTACGGCCCGTGGCTGCCCGGTTCGCGTGCCCCGGAGGTCGTGCTGACCCGGGCCGGTGCTATGGGTTCGACGGCGTGATGCGCATCACTGTGCGGGGACAAAACGGACACCATCTTTGTGCACACGTTCACAAACGCATAGCCTGGCTGCCAAAGCCCAGCTTCACCCACAGGAGCACCGTGGCAATCGGCCGATCACCACAGAGCAGTTCGCAGACGCCCGACCAGGGCGCCGCGCGCCGACCCTCGCGTGCCCGGGGCATCCCGGAGGCGACCGTCGCCCGCCTTCCCCTCTACCTGCGGGCCCTCACCGCGCTCTCCGAGCGCTCGGTGCCGACCGTCTCCTCCGAGGAGCTGGCCGCCGCGGCCGGCGTGAACTCGGCGAAGCTGCGCAAGGACTTCTCCTACCTCGGCTCCTACGGCACCCGCGGCGTCGGCTACGACGTCGAGTACCTCGTCTACCAGATCTCCCGCGAGCTCGGCCTGACCCAGGACTGGCCGGTCGTCATCGTCGGCATCGGGAACCTCGGCCACGCGCTCGCCAACTACGGCGGGTTCGCCTCCCGCGGCTTCCGGGTGGCCGCCCTGTTGGACGCCGACCCCAACGTGGTCGGTTCCACCGCGGCCGGACTGCCGGTGCGGCACATGGACGAGCTGGAGTCGATCGTCGAGAGCCAGCACGTCTCCATCGGTGTGATCACCACCCCGCCGGGCGCCGCCCAGCAGGTCTGCGACCGGCTGGTCGAGGCGGGCGTCACGAGCATCCTGAACTTCGCCCCGACCGTGCTGGCCGTCCCGGACGGCGTGGACGTGCGCAAGGTGGACCTCTCCATCGAGCTGCAGATCCTCGCCTTCCACGAGCAGCGCAAGGCCGGCGAGGAGCCGGACGACCGCTCCGAGTCGGTGCTGGACCGCGCCCCCGGTCCGGTCCGGGCGGCCGCGGCCAAGCTGCGCCGCGCGGCCGGCGGCAGCGGCAAGGGCCGCGGCACCGCCGAGCCGGCGGCCAAGGACCCGGCGGAGCAGGCCAAGGACAAGTCCGCCAAGGGCGGCGACGGGGATCTCTCCGCGGTGATGCCCGCATGAACACCGAGAGCTGTGGGGGGCGGGCATGAGCCTTCTCGTCGTAGGGCTGAGCCATCGCACGGCCCCGGTCGGGGTGCTGGAGCGCGCCGCGCTGACGGGTGACGTACCGACCCGGCTGCTGCACGACGCGGCCGCCACCGCGACGGTCGGCGAGGCCGCGCTGCTGAACACCTGCAACCGGATCGAGCTGTACGCGGACGTGGACAAGTTCCACGCCGGCGTCGCCGAGCTGTCGCTGCTGCTGGCCCACCACAGCGGGGTGGACCTGGAGGAGCTGACCTCCCACCTGTACGTCCACTACGAGGACCGCGCCGTCCACCACCTCTTCTCGGTGGCCTGCGGCCTGGACTCGATGGTCGTCGGCGAGGGCCAGATCCTCGGCCAGCTGCGCGACGCGCTGGCCAAGGCCCAGGAGGAGCACACCGCCGGGCGCGGCCTGAACGAGCTGTTCCAGCAGGCCCTGCGGGTCGGCAAGCGCGCGCACAGCGAGACCGGCATCGACAAGGCCGGCCAGTCGCTGGTCACCTTCGGCCTGGAGCAGGTCGCGGCGGGCGCGGGCGAGATCGCCGGCAAGCGCGCGCTGGTGGTCGGCGCCGGCTCGATGAGCTCGCTGGCCGCCGCCACCCTGGTCCGCTCCGGCGTGACCGACCTGCTGATCGCCAACCGGACCCCGGCCCGCGCCGAGCGGCTGGTCGAGATCCTCGGCCCGGACGTGGCCGGTGTGCTGGACCTCGCCAAGGTGCCGGAGGCGCTCGCCGAGGTGGACCTGGTGATCTCCTGCACCGGCGCGGCCGGTGTGGTGATCAAGGCCGAGGACGTGGCCGCCGCGGTGGCCTCCCGCACCTCTCCCGAGCCGCTCGCCCTGCTCGACCTGGCCATGCCGCGCGATGTCGACCACGCCGTGCACGAGCTGCCCGGCGCCCTGCTGGTCGACCTGGAGAGCCTCTCCCACGCGCACGCCGCCAGCCCCGGCGCCGGCGACGTCGACCAGGTCACCCGGATCGTCTCCGACGAGGTGACCGCCTTCGGCGCCGCCCAGCGGGCCGCCCGGATCGCGCCGACCGTGGTCGCGCTGCGCTCGATGGCCTCCGACGTGGTCGCCGCCGAGCTCGGCCGGCTGGACTCCCGGCTGCCCGACCTGGACGAGCGCTCGCGCGCCGAGATCACCCAGACCGTCCGCCGCGTCGTCGACAAGCTGCTGCACGCCCCGACCGTCCGGGTGAAGCAGCTGGCCGCCGAGCCCGGTGGCGCCTCCTACGCGGAGGCGCTGCGCGAACTGTTCGACCTCGACCCGGCGGCTGTGCACGCCGTGTCGGGCACGCCCGTAGGCGGCGCGCCCCAGCCCTCGGCCGGGGGCGCCAGATGAACCGTCAGCCATCCCACGAGTACCACCGGGACGATCACCTCATGAATGGTCAACCGATCACGGAGCAGCCCTCGGCCACCGCGGCCCTGCGGCTCGGCACCCGGCGCAGCGCCCTCGCCATGGCGCAGTCGGGCATGGTGGCCCGCGAGGTGACCAGGGTCACCGGGCGCCCCGTCGAGCTGGTCGAGATCACCACCTACGGCGACACCTCGCGGGAGTCGCTGGCGCAGATCGGCGGCACCGGCGTGTTCGTCTCCGCGCTGCGCGACGCGCTGCTGGAGGGCCGGATCGACTTCGCCGTGCACTCGCTCAAGGACCTGCCCACCGCCGCCCCCGAAGGACTGGCGCTGGCCGCCGTCCCCGAGCGCGAGGACGTCCGGGACGCCCTGGTGGCGACCGAGGGCCTGGCCCTGGACGAGCTGGTGGAGAAGCTGGCCGGCGCCGGCCGCCCGGCCCGGATCGGCACCGGCTCGCCCCGCCGGATGGCGCAGCTGAACGCCTGGGCCAAGGCCCACGACGCCCGGCTGGAGACCGTCGCGATCCGCGGCAACGTGGACACCCGGATCGGCTTCGTGACCAGCGGCGAGCTGGACGCGGTGGTGCTGGCGACGGCGGGCCTGAACCGGCTCGGCCGCAGCGCCGAGATATCCCAGCACCTCGACACCGAGGTGATGGTCCCGGCCCCCGGCCAGGGTGCGCTCGCGATCGAGTGCGCCACCGCCGACACGGATCTGACGACCGCGCTCGCGGCCCTGGACCACGCCCCCACCCGGGTCGCCGTGGCCGCCGAGCGCGCCCTGCTGGCCACCCTGGAGGCCGGCTGCTCGGCACCGGTGGCCGCGCTGGCCACCTGGGGCCGGGAGAACGAACTGCGGCTGGACGGCGTGGTCGGCGACCCCGACGGAACCGCCCTGCTGAAGATGTCCGCCAACGGTCCGATCGTCCTCGACGAGACCGCCGAGCAGCAGGCGGCGGCCCTCGGCCGCGCGCTGGCTGACCGGCTGCTCGCCGCGGGCGCGGCCGCCCTGATGGGGGAGCGAGCCCGATGAGCAAGCGAAGCGAGCGAATCATGAAGAGGTGCGCGTTTCGCGAAGAGACCGCCGAGCGCAGCGAGGTGGGCGCATGAGCCCCACCACCGCCACCGACGCCCTGTTCCCGGCGGGACAGCCCGCCACCGGACGGTGCACCTTCCTGGGCGCGGGCCCCGGGGACCCGGGCCTGCTGACCCTGCGCGCGGTCGAGGTGCTGTCCACCGCCGACGTGCTCGTCGCCGACCCGCTGACCGCCGCCGCCGTGCGCAGCCACTGTCCGGCCGGCGTGCAGGTGCACGCCCCGGTCGCCGAGGGCACCGACTTCGACCTGGCCAAGCTGGTCTCCGAGGCCGTCCGCTCCGGCAAGCACGTGGTCCGCACCGTCGACGGAGACCCGGGCCTGGACGGCTGCGCCGCCGAGGAGATGCTCAGCTGCGCGGGCGACGGGATCCCGTTCGAGGTGATCCCGGGCGTCGCCCAGTCGGTCGGCGTCCCGGCGTACGCGGGTGTCCCGCTGCGCGCCGGTTCCGGCACCGACGTGCGTTTCGTGGACGGCGCCGCGCTGCTGGCCGGCGGCCCGGTGGACCTGGGCGTGCCGGAGACCACCCTGGTGGTCCGCACCACCCTGGGTCAGCTGCCCGCCACCGCGACCGCCCTGGTCGCGGGCGGCCGCAAGCCGGAGTCGGCGCTGAGCGCCACGCTCTCCGGCACCACCACCCGCCAGCGGACCTTCACCTCCACGCTGTCCGGCATCGCGGCCGACCTGAAGGCCGCCCGGGTGCTGCCCTCGCCGGTCTCCGCCCCGGTCGACCCGGCCACCTCGGTGATAGCCGTGGTGGGCGAGCAGGTCGCCCACCGGGCCTCGCACTCGTGGTTCGAGACCAAGCCGCTGTTCGGCTGGAACGTCCTGGTGCCGCGCACCAAGGAGCAGGCCACCGGTCTGTCCGAGCAGCTGCGCTCGTACGGCGCGGTGCCGCAGGAGGTGCCGACCATCGCGGTCGAGCCGCCGCGCACCCCGCAGCAGATGGAGCGGGCGATCAAGGGCCTGGTCACCGGCCGCTACGAGTGGATCGCCTTCACCTCGGTGAACGCGGTGCGCGCCGTCCGGGAGAAGTTCGAGGAGTACGGCCTGGACGCCCGCGCGTTCGCCGGGATCAAGGTCGCGGCGGTCGGCGAGACCACCGCGCAGGCCCTGGTGGACTTCGGTGTGAAGCCGGACCTGGTGCCCTCCGGCGAGCAGTCCGCGGCCGGGCTGCTGGAGGACTGGCCGCCGTACGACCCGGTCTTCGACCCGATCGACCGGGTGCTGCTGCCGCGCGCCGACATCGCCACCGAGACCCTGGTGGCCGGCCTGGTCGAGCTCGGCTGGGAGGTCGACGACGTGACGGCGTACCGGACGGTGCGCGCCTCGCCGCCGCCGGCCGAGACCCGTGAGGCGATCAAGGGCGGCGGTTTCGACGCGGTGCTGTTCACCTCGTCCTCGACCGTCCGGAACCTGGTCGGCATCGCGGGCAAGCCGCACAACGTGACCGTCATCGCCTGCATCGGCCCGGCCACCGCCAAGACCGCCGAGGAGCACGGCCTGCGGGTCGACGTGATGGCCCCGGCACCGTCGGCGGCCGCGCTGGCCCAGGCGCTGGCAGACTTCGGGGCCAAGCGCCGCGACACCGCGACGGCCGCCGGTGAGCCGGTCTACCGGCCCAGCGAGCGCCGTCCCGGCTCGCGCCGCAAGGCCCGCTGACACCCCTCGTGGCCGGGGGCGGCCGACCGTCGCCCCCGGCACTGCTCAACCGTTCGGAGAGAGAAGCCATGTCCGCTGAATTCCCGTACGTACGCCCGCGCCGGCTGCGCCGGAGCCCGGCGATGCGCCGTCTGGTGGCCGAGACCCGGCTGCACCCGGCGGAGCTGATCCTGCCGCTGTTCGTCCGCGAGGGCGTCAGCGAGCCCGTCCCGGTGAGTTCGATGCCGGGCGTGGTCCAGCACACCCGGGACACCCTGCGCAAGGCCGCGGTGGAGGCGGCCGAGGCGGGCCTGGGCGGACTCATGCTGTTCGGCGTCCCGGAGGTGCAGGACGCGGTCGGCAGCGAGGGCACCAACCCGGACGGCATCCTCCAGCAGGCGATCCGGGACGTGGTCTCCGAGGTCGGCGACTCGCTGGTGATCATGTCGGACCTCTGCCTGGACGAGTACACCGACCACGGCCACTGCGGCGTGCTGGCCGCCGACGGCAGCGTCGACAACGACGCCACCCTGGAGCGCTACGCCGAGATGGCCCGGGTGCAGGCCGACGCCGGCGTCCACCTGGTCGGTCCGTCCGGCATGATGGACGGCCAGATCGGCGTGATCCGGCGGGCGCTGGACGAGGCCGGGCACCAGGACGTGGGCATCCTCGCCTACACCGCCAAGTACGCCTCGGCCTTCTACGGCCCGTTCCGCGAGGCGGTCGGCTCCTCGCTCAAGGGCGACCGCAAGAGCTACCAGCAGGACCCGGCCAACGCCCGCGAGTCGCTGCGCGAGCTGGCGCAGGACATCGCCGAGGGCGCGGACATGGTGATGGTGAAGCCGGCCATGGCCTACCTGGACATCGTGCGCCAGGTCGCCGACGCCTCCCCGGTGCCGGTCTCCGCGTACCAGGTGTCCGGCGAGTACGCGATGGTCGAGGCGGCCGCCGCGAACGGCTGGATCGACCGGGAGCGGATGATCATGGAGACGCTCACCTCGATCCGCCGCGCGGGCGCCGAGCAGATCCTCACCTACTGGGCCCTGGACGCCGCCGCGATGCTGAAGTAGCGGCCCCCGGTACGGCGGAAGGCCGGGACGTCCCCCGCGGGGGACGTCCCGGCCTTCCGGGTTTCCGCTAGGTGCCCGCGCCTAGATGCCCACGTCGCCGGCGTGCGCGAAGCCCGCGCCGCCGCCGACCAGGTCGGTGGAGGTGGCGGCGCCGCCACCGAAGCCGCCGGCGGCGGTGTCCCCGGCGTGGGCGATGCCGAAGACCTCGCCGGCCACGAACGGCTGGTCGGCGGAGGCGACGAACTCGCCGCCGCCGGCCACGCCGACGTGGGCGAAGGCCGGGGTGGCGGCACCCGCGAGCGCCAGTGCGGCGGCGGCGGTCAGGGCGGCCTTGGCCAGCTTGCTCTTCATGGAACTGCCCTCTCTCTGGGAGCGCCCCCGCGGGCGCTCTGACACGTGATCACAACCGGCGGTCCTGATCGGCGATCCACGCGCCGACCGGCCCGCCGCTCACCCGTCCGGACCGCGCTGTGGCGCGGCCGGCCGGACACCTCGTCCGCACAGCCCGGAGGGCCCGGGGAGGTGTTCCTCCCCGGGCCCTCCGACCGTGCTGTGCCCCGTGATCAGCCGATCAGGTGCGAGACACCCGCGTCGCCCGTGGACTGGGTGTTCTGGCCGACGTTGCAGATCTGCTTCGGCTGGTTGTTCAGGACCGGGACCTCGATCGGCACCGCGATGCCGATGACGGCGGCGGCGACGTTGTGGATCTCCGGCAGGCAGATGTTCGGGTTGTCCAGAACGTGGTTGTTCGGGCTGCCGTTGCCGTAGGTGCCGGTGTGGTTGGTGCCGCCGTTGCCCTGGACGGAGGTGGCGGCGCCGTCCGAGTCGACGATGGCGGAGGCCGAGCCGGCGGACATCGCGAGCGCGGCGGCGGCCAGGCCGGCGGCGGCGAGGGACTTCTTGATCATTTCTGGTTTTCCTCTCGGGGTGAATCGGGGAGCGATTCGTGGGTGATTCGGAGGGTGGTGCAGGGCGAACGGAGCGACGACCCGATCAGCCGATCAGGTGGGACACGCCGCCGTCGCCCTGGCTCTGGGTGCCCTGGCCGACGGTGCAGTACTGCCTGCCGCCGTTGTTGGCGATCGGGACCTCGACCGGGACGGCCACGCCGAGCACGCCGACCGCGATGTTGTGGATCTCCGGCAGGCAGATGTTCGGGTTGTCCAGGAAGTGGAAGTTCGGGCTGTTGTTCCCGACCGTGCCCGTGAAGTTGGTGCCGCCGTTGCCCTCGATCGAGGCGGCGGCGCCGTCCGCGTCACCGATGGCGTAGGCGGGCGCGGCCGCACCGGCCAGCGCGGCGGCGGCCAGGCCGGCGGCGGCGAAGGACTTCTGGATCATGGCGAGATCCCTCTCTGAAATGCTCTTTGGATTCCGTGCGTACAACGCTGAGAACGCTCAGACCCGGTCTGCAGTCACTGACGTCCAGATCAAAGAACGACGGCACGGAAGGTTACGGGGATTTTTGAAAAGAGTCGCGGAGGCGCGACGGCGAAGGGAATCCGATCGGATTATTACTCCGAATCGGTTAACGGCCGCAATCCGCGCTCCCGGTCACTCGTTGAGCAGATCGCTTTCCGGCTGCGGCCCCCGCAGCCCTTCCCAGTGATCTCCAGTACGGACGGCAGAACGGTGAAAAGCATGAAGCTCTCCAAGCGGGCCGGCGCGATGCTGCTGGCGGTCGGTGCCGGTGTGCTCGCCTCCCAAGGAGCGGCCGGCGCCGCCGCCCCGATCGGCCCCGACCAGGTCGGCGCCCTGGAGGACGCGCTGGCCGGCCAGCAGGTCCCGGCGGACATCCCGCTCGCCCCGCTGGGCAGCCGCCTCACGGCCGGCATCCCGACCTCCCTGCTGATGCCGCCGGTGCCCGGCCCGACCACCAGCGCCGGCGGCGAGCTGATCCCGGAGGGGATCCTGCCCCAGCTGACCACCGGCAAGGTCGGCCCGAGCGCCAAGGCCGAGCTGCCGCTCCCGCTGCTCGACCAGAGCGCCGACCTCGGCAAGGTGCTGCTGGACGCCCCGGCCGCGCCGCTGCACGCCAAGACCCCCGGCCTCACCCTCGGCAAGCCGCTCTCGCTCGCCCGGGACGGCGCCGGCCAGCTCGCCGACGGCCGGCTGAAGGTGGACGAGATCGACCCGCGGCTGGTCTCCGGCGCGGTGCAGGTCGTGCCCGGGGCCAAGGCCAGCCTCGGCGGCGAGGACAGCCGGCTCTCCCTCACCGACACGGCGGGCGCCCTGGCCGGGACCACCACCGGGATGACCACCGGCGTGGTGCAGCAGACCGGCCTGACCGAGCTCACCCGGCTCTAGTCCGCCTCCGGTACCAGAGCCCGGCACCCCGGCCGCGCGGCGGGATGCCGGGCTCTCGTCGTGCCCGGGCGCTCAGCCCGGCAGGAGGCCGGTCAGCCCGCCGACCAGCGGGAGGTCCTTGACGCCGCCGCCCGCGCTCAGCGGGCCGGTCAGCGTCCCGGTGCCGACCTCGGGCAGGCCCTGGTCCGGCTGGAGGACCGCGCCGTTGTTGAGGAAGTCGGCGGAGGAGTTCGCCCACGGGTCCAGCCGCAGGCTCTTGATCGGCGCGATGCCGTAGCCGAGGCCGGTGGTCGTCCCGTTCAGGGCCTGGCCGACATCGGTCTTGGCCAGCGCGGTCGGGCCGGCCGGGGCCTCGCCCGGGGCGGTGGCGGCCTGCGCCGAACCGGCGCCGAGCAGCACCGCGGCACCCACGGCGGCGGCCAGTCCGGCCGCGCTCTTCTTCGAAACCATCGTGATCACCCTTCGGTGGATCGGGGGTCCCGGACGGCTGTCCGGGGACGCCGAACTGCCCCCCGGCCGGCTGGTCGGGGGGCAGGACGGCCGGAACACGTGCCGATCGGTGATCAGCAGTCCTCTTCGTGCTGCGGGGGCAGCTCCACGTTGGCGCAGGCGTTGCCGAAGGCCGGGTTCAGCAGGCCGACGATGTTGATGGAGTTGCCGCACAGGTTGATCGGGATGTCCAGCGGCACCTGGATCTGGTTGCCGGAGATGACACCGGGGGAGCCGGCGGCGACGCCCTCGGCGGTGGAGTTGGCGGCGGCGGAGCCCGCCACGCCCAGCACCAGGCCGGCAGCGGCGGCGGAGAGGACGGCGGCCTTCTTCATGTTCTGCATGGGGGGTTGATCTCCTCGATCACACACGGGGGGAGCGTGCCGCGCCCCGGCGCTGCGGGGTGCGGCACGGGCTCGGTGAAGCGGCGGTCGCCGGTGCGGCGACCGCGGGTTCAGCCGATGTTGGCGCACTCGTTGCCGAAGGCGGGGTTCAGCAGGGCGATGATGTCGATGGTGTTGCCGCACAGGTTGATCGGGATGTGGACCGGCACCTGGATCAGGTTGCCGGAGAGCACGCCCGGGGAACCGGCGGCCACGCCCTCGGCGCTCGAGCTGGCGACCGCACCGCCGGCGGCACCGAGCACCAGGCCGCTGGCGGCCAGGGACAGGACGGCGGCCTTCTTGAAGTTGCGCATGTCATTCCTCCGATTTCTTCCCGACGGAAGGGAAATGTCGGGGCCGGGTGAGCACGAATACTCACCCGCCGGCTTCAGGGATTGCCGTGATTGTCACTCGGTCGGCGCATATCCGCGTGTTCCGCCCGTGGCTCGGGCGTGGCCGCGACTGCCGGGTCGGGGTGCCTCGCGAAACGATTCCCGCACGGCCGGGAAAGGCGTCGGACAAAGGCGCGACCAGGTGGAATTCGGGTCTGGCGTTCCGGCACGGGTTGCCGGACGCCGGGTTCGGGAGGCCCGCCGCGTGGGGGCCGTGGAGACCGGGTTCCGTGAGGGAGAACGAGGCACCGCGCAGGGGGAAACGGTCCGACCCCCCGATCACCCGAATGCCCGGTCCGCGGTGCCGTTGCGCCGGATGGGTGACAGTGCCGGGAGCGTCGCAACCGGTCCGGTGAGGTCTCGTTCTAGATGTCGCACTCCCCGTGCATATCTGTCGAACAGTCAGGAGGCTCATATGAGCATCAAGAAGACCGCCGCCGTCGGCGCGGCCGTGGTGGGCATCGTGGCCACCGGCGCCGGTACCGCGATGGCCAGTGCCGGCGCCCAGGGTGTCGCCGCCGGTTCCCCCGGTGTCGTCTCGGGCAACCTGATCCAGGTCCCGGTGCACGTTCCGGTCAACGTCTGCGGCAACACCATCGACATCGTCGGCCTGCTGAACCCGGCGTTCGGCAACAAGTGCGCCAACGTGGGCTGAGCCCGCACCCGGTTCGGCCGGTGCGAGCCGCCGCTCCGCGCCTCCCTCCTGGGGCGCGGGGCGGCGGCTCTTTCGTGCGCCGGGAGTGTGTCGGGCCGTCAGGTCCCGGCGGTGTCACGAGTCTTGTTGTGTTACTTGTCAGTTCCTAGAATGCGAGACCTGCTCACCTTTCCTGCTCCTCTCTTGCTCCGCACCGCTCGGCTCCCCGCCAGGGCGGTCCCCCACCCCCGCAAGGAGTCGCGTGTGATCAGGTCACCACGGTCGGCGGCGCGGCGGACGCGTACGGGTGCGTCCCGGTGCGCCGCACTGCTCGCCACCGGAACCCTCCTCGCCACCCTCGGCCTGGCCGGCGCCCCCGCCGCCCTGGCCGACCCCGCCCCGGCCGCGCCCGCGGCCACCCGTCCGGCCGCGATCGTCGCCCTCGGCGACAGCGCCATCTCCGGGGAGGGCGCCGGCACCGACACCAACGACGGCTACTTCCCCGAGACGGACAGCCCCACCAACTACTGCCACCGCCACCCCAAGTCGGAGATCTTCGTCACCGACATCCCCGGGGTCACCCCGATCGACCTCGCCTGCTCCGGCGCCCAGACCGGCGACCTGGTCAGCGACCCGGAGCTGGCGAAGATCACCGGCCCCGGCAGCGGCGACTTCGGCGAGCCCAAGCAGGACGTCAAGCTGGCCGACACGGCGGCCAGGTACGACGTCAAGATGGTCGTCGTCACCATCGGCGCCAACGACGACTTCGACTTCAGCGGGGTCATGATGCACTGCCTGGCGCAGTACTTCCCGATCCCCAAGGACCAGGGCTGCCGGGACACCATCGGCAGCGACGAGATCCGCCGGCGCGCCAAGGGCGTCCAGCCCAAGGTGGTCGCCGCGCTCCAGAACATCCGTCAGACCATGCGCAGGGCCGGCTACGCCGACTCCTCGTACCAGCTGGTCTACCAGTCGTACTTCAACCCGATCACCCCGGACATCCGGCGCAACGACTACCTCGGCAAGATCGCCGACGGCTGCCCGGCCTTCCCCGAGGACCTCGCCTGGGGCCACAACTGGGTGGTGCCGACCTTCAGCGACGCGCTGCGCGGCGCGGCCGAGCAGGTGCCCGGCGTCCGCTACCTGGACCAGCGGCGGGTCGCCTTCGGGCACGAGGTCTGCGCGGAGTGGACGTCCTCCCCGTACGAGTACACCAACGGGGACGTCATCAACCTCTCCGAGTGGGTGCGCAACGGCTGCGACTCGCAGATCGGCATCCCCGGGCTGTGCACCAACATGGTCCGCCAGTCGTACCACCTGCGGGTGGCCGGCTACCACGCGGAGGGCGTCTGCCTCGGCCAGTTCTACGCCCGGCCCGAGCTGGCGCAGGCGTACTGCACGCTCAACCAGCAGAACGCCAACTCGATCCAGCCGCTCACGCCCGGACAGCCGTTCGGGGACGTCCCCGAGGACGGTGCCTGGTACCAGCTGACCAACGCCGCCGGCGGCAACGTGCTCGACCTCACCGGCGGCGGCAGCTACGGCGACTCCACCAACGGCCGGCCCGCGATCACCTATCCGGCCACCGGCGGGCTCAACCAGTCCTTCGTCCTGGAGGCCAAGGCCGGCGGCAGCTTCGAGCTCGACTTCAGCGGCAACCGGAACATGTGCCTGGACGCCAACGCCGCCTCCACCGCCCCCGGCACCCGGATCCAGCAGTGGGGCTGCAACGGCGGCGGCAACCAGCACTGGGTGTTCAAGCCGGCCGGCGACGGCCGCTACAAGATCGCCGACTCCCAGGACCTGACCAAGGTCCTGGCCACCGGCAGCAGCCTCGACGCCAAGGGCAACCCGTACGTCGAACTCGCCACCGACACCGGCGCCGCCAACCAGCTCTGGCAGCTCACCAAGCTCGGCATCGTCTACGTCCAGGGCTGATCCACCCCGCACGCTCCCAGGCCGTCGCCGCCCAGACCGGGCGGCGACGGCCGCGTTCTCCGGCGCGGTGTCCGCCGCCGGCACGGTGCCGGGCGGGGGCCGGGGGGCGCCAGGGACCGCCGGTTCGGGGCCGTGCCGTAGGCTCACGGGAAAATCGTTGCGCCGGAGCCGCGCGGACACGAGCGGGGCGGGGAGTACCCAGACCAGATGAGCACGGCATCGAGCACTGAGTCGTCCAGTACCCAGCCCGGAGCCCCGGGGGTGCCCGGGGAGGCGCCGGACCAGGCCCCCGAGCAACGGACCGGCCGCGCGCCCGGCCGGTTCGGGGCACTGGTGGACCGCTTCGGGCCCGCGGTGGGCGCCTACGCGGTGGTCAAGGCCATCGGCCTGACCGTCTTCATGCTGCTGCTCTCGCACACCGGCGACTACCTGAAGAAGCAGCCCGGCCGCGGCGGCGGCACCAACGCCTGGGACGTGCTGGGCAGCTGGGACGGCGTCTGGTACCAGCGGATCGCCGAGAACGGGTACGACCCGCAGCTGATCCCGCTGCACGGCTTCCCGCTGGCCACCTACTACGAGAACTCGGCGGCCTTCTTCCCGCTCTACCCCTGGCTGATGCGGCTGGTCGGCACGGTCACCGGGCTCGGCCCGTACGGCTCCGGGATCGTCGTCTCGGTGCTGGCCTCGCTGGTCGCCGCGGCCGGGATCTTCGCGGTCGCCGAGCGGCTCGGCGGCTTCCGGGCGGGCGTGATCGCGGCGGTGCTCTGGGGCCTGTTCCCGGGTTCCGGCGTGGAGTGGGCGGTCTACTCGGACTCGCTGTTCGTCGCGCTGTCCGCCTGGGCCTGCTACTGCGTGATGACCCGCCGCTGGCTCGCGGCCGGCCTGCTGGCGCTGGTGGCGGGCCTCAACCGGCCGACCGCCGCCGCGGTGATCGCCGCGGTCTCGATCGCTGCGCTGGTCGCGCTGGTCCGCCGCACCGACGGGGTGGCCCGCCCGCTGACCGCGATGCTGATCACCCCCTGGGGCATGATCGGCTACATCGCCTGGGTCGGCTGGAGGATGGGCGACTGGGGCGGCTACTTCAAGCTCCAGCAGGGAGCCTGGAACCGCTACTTCGACGGCGGCGCCTCCACCCTGCGCACGATCATGGACGTGATCACCGGCCACTGGGTGTTCTGGCAGTCCAACCCCGTCCCGGACCTGATCGCGATCGGCCTGCTGATCGCCCTGCCCGGGCTGCTGGTGCTGCTCTGGCGCGCCCGTCCGCCGCTGGTGCTGTGGGTCTACACCGCGCTCATCATGTTCACCGCGCTGAGCAGCAACCAGATCTTCGGCAACATCTCGCGCTACCTGCTGCCCGCCTTCCCGCTCTGCATCGGCCTGGCGTTGGTGCTGCGCCGGGTGCGGACCTCCTCGCTGGCCGGACTGCTGGCGATGCCGGTCCTCGCGGCGGGCTGGTACGGCGGCTATGCGCTGTTCGAGTTGGGCATCCCGTAGACCCGGCGGTGGTTGGCTACGGGATCATCCGGGAGCAGACGGGCCGTTGCTAACCTCGGACGCATGACGACGACCCCGCCGCCCGTGCGCCAGATCCGCGACATCTCCGGGCTGATGGACCACGCGAGCCACGTGCTGGCCACCCGGATGGCGGCCGCCTTCACCGAGCTGGGGATCACCCCGCGCGCCTACGGCGTGCTGTTCCACGCCCAGGAGGCCGAGCGCACCCAGATCCAGCTGGCCGAGCTGGCGGACCTGGACAAGACGACCATGGTGGTCACCGTCGACGAGCTGGAGAAGGCGGGCCTGGCCGAGCGACGCCCGTCCGCGACCGACCGGCGGGCCCGGATCGTCTCGGTCACCGAGGCGGGCGGGCTGGCCGTGCTGCGGGGCACCGCGATCGCCGACCGGGTGCACCGCGAACTGCTGGAGACGCTGCCGCAGCCCGAGCGCGAGGTGTTCGTCGCGGCCCTGACCCGCCTGGTGGACGGCCACCTCGCGGAGCCGGTCGAGGTCGAGCGCACCGTCCGCCGCGCCCGCCGCTCCCGGGGCTGACCGGACCGGGGAGCGGGAGCCGACGATCCGTCAACCCGCCACACCCCGGCCCGTGTTCGAACCTCGCACGGGGATCCGGCGTTACGGCCAGACCAGGCAGTACAGCTGGTGCCCGGCCTCGTGCAGCCGGTTGGCGAAGTCCTGCCACTCGTGCAGCATGCTGTAGATCACGAACGCGTCCCGCGGCCCGCGCCGGTCCGGCACGGTGGACCAGATGAAGGCGGCGGCGCCGAGCTCCGTCTCGTCGGCCTTGCGCAGCGGCTCGACGACGTTGTGGGGGAGCTGGACGACGGCGTAGTCGGGGTGCAGCACGACCAGCTCCAGCGGCGGAACCTGGTGCAGCGGCACGCCCTGGATGCCGGTGAGCACCATGGCGCTCATCGTCTCCGGCTTGATCTTGGTGGAGAGGTGGCCGGTGGGGGAGCCGCTGGTCTCCATCAGGTCGCCGAGCCGCCCCAGCGAGCCGAGCTCGCCGGCGTCGAGGCCGAGTCCGCCCGGGCCGAGGGCGGTGGGGACTCTGGCGGCGGTCGCGCGGTCCGGGGCTCCGAAGTACTTGTAGGTCACCCCCACGCGTCCCTCACCCCGCCTCTCACCGCCGCGACGACCACGACCCGTACCCGCTCCCGTACCCCCGCGTGCGGCCTCGGCGGGCCTGCGGGAGCCCCCCGCGGCCTCGTCGTAGCCGTCCTGCGCCTCGGACACTCGGACCATCCTCACCGGAATTCGCCGGAATCGACAGACCCCCGCACGTCCGGCGCCCACCGGACGTGCTCCTTACCCGTCATGCGCCGCCGTACCCACTCGCGGTACGCGGCAGTCCTCTCCACACCCCTGCACACAAACCGGAACGCCTGCGCACTCTGTGTACACAGTCTGACTGGTCCCCGGTCCGGTGCAGTCAGCGGCCCCTGCTGTACGGACAACCGTACAGACAACGGTGCCCGGATCATCGTTCCAGATGATCGGGTCGGACATGCAGAGCGTGAGGACACGATTTGAGACCATGTCTTTTGTGAGCTACCCCTACGAAGCCCCCCAGTCCCAGTCGCTGTTCGACCGCGCCTCCGTGGTGACGCCCGGCGGCGTCAACTCCCCGGTGCGCGCCTTCCGCGCGGTCGGCGGCACGCCGCGCTTCATGGTGTCCGGCACCGGCCCCTACCTCACCGACGCCGACGGCCGCGAGTACGTCGACCTGGTGTGCTCGTGGGGTCCGATGATCCTCGGCCACGCGCACCCCGCGGTGATCGACGCCGTCCAGCGGGCCGTCTCCCACGGCACCTCCTTCGGCACCCCCGGCCAGGGCGAGGTCGAGCTGGCCGAGGAGATCGTCGCCCGGGTCGCCCCGGTCGAGCAGGTCCGCCTGGTCTCCTCCGGCACCGAGGCCACCATGTCCGCGATCCGGCTGGCCCGCGGCTTCACCGGCCGGGCGAAGGTGGTCAAGTTCGCCGGCTGCTACCACGGTCACGTGGACGCGCTGCTGGCCGCCGCCGGTTCCGGCGTGGCCACCTTCGGCCTGCCGGACACCCCGGGCGTCACCGGCGCCCAGGCCGGCGACACCATCGTGCTCCCGTACAACGACCTGGCCGCCGTCGAGCGGGCCTTCGCCGCCCACCCGGGCGAGATCGCCTGCGTGATCACCGAGGCCTCGCCCGGCAACATGGGCGTCGTCCCGCCGCTGCCCGGCTTCAACGGCGGCCTGGCCCGGCTCTGCCGGGAGAACGGCGCGCTGTTCGTCTCCGACGAGGTGATGACCGGCTTCCGCGTCTCCAAGGCCGGCTGGTACGGCCTGGAGGCGGCGAACGAGGGCTGGGCGCCGGACCTGCTGACCTTCGGCAAGGTCATGGGCGGCGGCTTCCCGGCCGCGGCCTTCGGCGGCCGCGCGGACGTGATGGCGCACCTGGCCCCGGCGGGCCCGGTCTACCAGGCGGGCACCCTGTCCGGGAACCCGGTCGCCACCGCGGCCGGCCTGGCCCAGCTGCGCGGCTGCACCGACGAGGTGTACGCGACGGTGGACAAGGTCGCCGCCGAGATCTCCGGCCTGGTCGCCGACGCGCTCGCCAAGGAGGGCGTGGCGCACCGGCTGCAGACCGCCGGGAACATGTTCTCGGTGTTCTTCACCGAGGCCCCGGTCACGAACTACGACGAGGCCAGGACCCAGGAGGCGTACCGTTTCACCGCCTTCTTCCACGCGATGCTGGCCGAGGGCGTCTACCTGCCGCCGTCCGCCTTCGAGTCCTGGTTCGTCTCGGCGGCCCACGACGAGCGGGCGATCGAGCGGATCGCCGCCGCGCTGCCGGCCGCCGCGCGCGCCGCTGCCGCCGCCACGGCCTGACCCGTCGCGGCCCGAACCCGATTCCCAGGAGTAGTCGAGAAGTGAGCGCCAAAGTGATCACCGTCGTCCACGTGATGCGGCACGGCGAGGTGCACAACCCGGAGGGCGTCCTGTACGGGCGGCTGCCGGACTACCACCTGTCCGAGCTGGGCCGGAAGATGGCCGAGCGGGTCGCCGAGGACCTGGCCGGCCGGGACGTCACCCACGTGGTGGCCTCCCCGCTGGAGCGGGCCCAGGAGACCGCCGCGCCGATCGCCGAGGCGCACGGCCTGGACATCGCGGTGGACGGACGGCTGATCGAGGCGGAGAACGTCTTCGAGGGCAAGACCTTCGGGGTCGGCGACGGTTCGCTGCGCAACCCGGGCTACTGGAAGTACCTCACCAACCCGTTCAAGCCCTCCTGGGGCGAGCCGTACCTCGACCAGGCGGTGCGGATGATGGGCGCGATCGGGGCCGCCCGGGACGCCGCCCGCGGGCACGAGGCGGTCTGCGTCAGCCACCAGCTGCCGATCTGGACCCTCCGCTCCTTCGTGGAGCGCCGCCGGCTCTGGCACGACCCGCGCAACCGGCAGTGCTCGCTGGCCTCGCTGACCAGCTTCACCTTCGAGGGCGACCGGATCGTCTCGGTCGGCTACCGCGAGCCGGCCCGCGACCTGCTGCCCGCGCACCTGGTGGGCAAGGGCCGCAAGGGCGACAAGCCGGTGGGCAAGAGCTTCGGCGCCTAGCCCCGTAAGCGGCGTGTAAGTATGACTTCGGGTCACCCGGCGAACGCCGGGTGACCCGATTTCGTCGCAGGTCAGAGGGGGTGCGACGCGCAAGGCAGGACCCCGGCGAACCCGCCCGGAACTCCATGCGAAACTTTTCACATGTCTGCCATGACGCGCCGCCGTCCCCGTGTCGCCGCAGCAGCCGCCGCCACCGTCGCCGCCGCTGCGCTCGCCCTCACCGGCTGTTCCTCCTCGGGCTCGTCGGGTGGCGGCGAGGGCCAGGTCGGCTTCGTCACGGTCAAGGGCACCAACCTGTCGACGGCGGAGGCCGGCAAGCGCGGGGACGCGCCGGACATCTCCGGGGAGACGCTGGAGGGCACCGCGGCCAAGCTCTCCGACTACCGGGGCAAGGTCGTCGTGCTGAACGTCTGGGGCTCCTGGTGCGGTCCGTGCCGGGCCGAGGCCAAGAGCCTCCAGAACGTCTCGGAGAAGTACAAGGACCAGGGCGTCCAGTTCCTCGGCATCAACACCCGGGACACCGAGAAGCAGAACGCCGTCCGCTTCGAGCAGGAGCAGGGCGTCACCTACCCGAGCCTCTTCGACCCGGCCGGCACCCAGCTGCTCAAGTTCCCCAAGGGCAGCCTCAACCCGCAGTCCATCCCGACCACCCTGATCGTCGACCGGGACGGCAAGCTGGCCGCCCGCGCCGTCGGCGGCACCACCGAGGACGCGCTGGAGTCGATCCTCCAGCCGGTGGTCGCGGAGCAGAAGCAGTGAGCCTGCCGCTCCCTCACCTCGCCGACGCCACCTCGACCGTCCAGAGCGGCGCGCTGCTGGCCGCAGCCCCGGTCGCGCTGGTGGCGGGGCTGGCGTCGTTCTTCTCGCCGTGCGTGCTGCCGCTGGTCCCCGGCTACCTGTCGTACGTGACCGGTTTCTCCGCCGCCGACCTCGCGGACGCCCGCGGTTCGCGGCGCGGCCGGATGTTGCTCGGCGTGGTGCTGTTCATCCTCGGCTTCACCGCGGTGTTCGTCTCCACCGGAGCCCTGTTCGGCTACTTCGGCCAGGAGCTCCAGGACTACAAGCGGATCATCAGTATCGTGCTGGGCTCGCTCACCGTGGTGATGGGCCTGGCGTTCATGGGACTGGTGCCCGGGCTGAGCATGCGCGAGGTCCGCTCGCACCGCCGCCCGGCGGTCGGCCTGCTGGGCGCCCCGATGCTCGGCGTGGTCTTCGGCGTCGGCTGGACCCCGTGCATGGGCCCGACCCTGACCGCCGTCCAGAACCTGGCCCTCAACCAGGCCGACGCCCAGCGCGGCGCGCTGCTGACCACCTTCTACTGCCTGGGCCTCGGCGTACCGTTCATCCTGGCCGCGGTGGCCTTCCGCCGGGCGCTGGGCGCCTTCGGCTGGGTCAAGCGGCACTACCCGCTCGTCATGAGGATCGGCGGCGGCATGCTCGTCGCGGTCGGTCTGCTGCTCGTCACCGGGATCTGGGACTCGATGATGAGCCAGCTGCAGTCCTGGACCGCCGACTTCCAGATCGGAATCTGACCGTGAGCAACACCACGACCGAGACCGAGCAGCCCCCGGCGCCGGACGACGGCGCCGCCGAGCGGCTCAGCACCGCGCCGGTCGAGTCCGAAGGCCCGACCGGCATAGGGCCGTTCGGCTGGGCCCGCTGGATGTGGCGCCAGCTGACCTCGATGCGGGTCGCCCTGATCCTGCTCTTCCTGCTGTCGCTGGCCGCCATCCCCGGCTCGCTGATCCCGCAGAACGGGCAGAACCAGTTCAAGGTGCAGACCTGGAAGGCGCAGCACACCACGGTCGCGCCGATCTACGAGAAGCTCCAGCTCTTCGACGTCTACAGCTCGGTCTGGTTCTCCGCGATCTACATCCTGCTGTTCGTCTCACTGGCCGGCTGCATCGTCCCGCGCACCTGGCAGTTCGTCGGCGTGCTGCGCTCCCGGCCGCCGGCCGCCCCGCGCAACCTGACCCGGATGCCGGTGCACGCGGCCTGGCGCACCGAGGCGGACGCCGACCGGGTGAACGCCGCCGCGCACCGGCTGCTGCGCAAGCGCGGCTTCCGCGCCCACCTGTCCGGCGGCGCGGTGGCGGCCGAGAAGGGCTACCTGCGCGAGGTCGGCAACCTGCTGTTCCACCTGTCGCTGTTCGCGCTGCTCGGCGGCTTCGCCTGGTCCAGCCTGGCCGCCGGCACCGGCGGCAAGCTGATGGTCGAGGGCGAGGCCTACTCCAACACGATCACCCAGCTCGACGACTTCACCGGCACCCGGTTCTACGACAGCCAGGACCTGGACCCCTTCTACCTGAAGCTGGACGGCTTCACCTCGAAGTTCCAGGAGAAGGGCGACCAGATCGGCGCCGCCCGGCAGTTCACCGCGCACGTCGAGTACTCCGAGGGCGGTGACCCGTCCAAGCTGAAGAAGTCGACGATCGAGGTCAACCACCCGCTGGAGGTCGGCGGCAGCAAGGTCTACCTGATCGGCCACGGCTACGCCCCCGTGGTCACCCTCAGGAACGGCAAGGGCGACGTCGTCTACCAGGGCGCCGTCCCGTTCCTGCCGCAGGACGGCAACCTGACCTCCACCGGCGTGGTGAAGGCCTCCGACTACGGCGTGGGCCCCGACGGCAACAAGACCCAGATGGGCTTCTCCGGGTTCTTCCTGCCGACCGCCCCGCTGAGCTTCGAGGGCACCGGCCCCGTCTCGCTGTTCCCCGGTGACGCCGCCCCCGAACTGGTGCTGAACGCCTTCGCCGGCGACCTGGGCACCGACTCCGGCCTGCCGCAGAACGTCTACCAGCTCAACACCCGCAAGCTCACCCAGCTGATCCAGGACGGCCAGCCGGCCAAGGCCAGGCTCAAGCCGGGGGAGGGCTGGACCCTCCCCGACGGCTACGGCTCCGTCACCTTCGAGGGCTACAAGCAGTGGGCCAGCTTCAACATCACGCACCGCCCGGGCAACGAGATCGCCCTGGTCGGCGGCGTGCTGGCGATCCTCGGTCTGATCGGCTCGCTGTTCATCCAGCGCCGCCGGATCTGGGTGCGGGCGGTCGCCCTGCCGGGCGGCGGCACCCAGGTCGAGCTGGCCGGCCTGGCCCGCAGCGAGTCGGCGAAGATCGCCGAGGAGCTGGCTGAGCTCGCGGTCGACCTCCAGGACGACGCCCCGGCCTCCGAGGACGAGGACGACGCCACCGAAACGGACGTACCCGAGGAGACCGGGGCCCCCACCGCCCCGGACGCGTCCTCGGACCCCGCAGTCCCTGCCGACCAGAACTCCAAGGAGTAGACGGTGCAACTCGCCTCGGCGGTCGACCCACAGCTGGCCGACCTCTCCAACAAGCTGATCTATTCGGCGATGGTGGTCTACACGCTCGCCATGTTCGCCCACATGATCGAGTGGACCTTCGGCAGCAGGGGCGCCGTCGCCGTCCGCTCGAAGGAGCAGTCGGTCAGCCTGGCCGAGAGCGTGGCCGCCGCGGACACCAGGGCCGCCAAGAAGGTCACCGTCACGGTGGCGGGCGCCGGCGGCGGCACCACCACGCTCACCCGCACCGCGGTCGCGGGCGAGGGCGCGACGGTGGTCACCAGCGGGCGCGGCGCGGACGAGGAGGACGGCCCGGGTGCGGCCGGCACCAACGAGCGGGCCGACCTGGCCGGCCGGATCGCCGTCTCGCTCACCGTGCTCGGCGCGGCGCTGCACGCGGGCGGGATCGTCACCCGCGGCCTCTCGGTCTCGCGCTGGCCGTGGGGCAACATGTACGAGTTCTCCTGCGCCTTCGCGTTCGCCATGACGGCGGCGTACCTGGTGCTGCTCGCCTCGAAGAAGAACGTCCGCTGGCTCGGCCTGCCGGTCGTCCTCGCGGGTCTGCTGACCCTCGGCATCGCCACCACGGTGCTGTACACCGACTCCGAGCAGCTCGTCCCGGCACTGCACTCGCCGTGGCTGGCGATCCACGTGTCCACCGCGATCTTCTGCGGCGGCGCCTTCTACGCGGCGTTCATCGCGACGCTGCTGTACCTCGGCAAGGACTCCTTCGACAAGCGGATGGCGGCCGGCCTGACCACCGGTCCGCTGGGCACCTCGGCCTCGATCTGGCGCCGCCTGCCCGCCGCGTCGACCTTCGACAAGCTGTCCTACCGGATCAACGCCCTGGTCTTCCCGCTGTGGACCTTCACCATCATCGCGGGCGCGATCTGGGCCGAGGCGGCCTGGGGCAAGTACTGGGAGTGGGACCCGAAGGAGACCTGGTCGTTCATCACCTGGGTCGCCTACGCCTGCTACCTGCACGCCCGCGCCACGGCCGGCTGGAAGGGCCGCAAGGCCGCCTACCTGGCGCTGGCGGCGTTCGCCTGCTGGCTCTTCAACTACTACGGCGTGAACATCTTCGTCACCGGAAAGCACTCCTACGCGGGGATCTGACCGGGACACACGATCACCCACCGGCCCGGCTCTCTCCCACAGGTAGCCGGGCCGGGCTGGTCTCCCGGGTTTTGTCGGATCAGGGCGCGGTGTTGGGGTGCGTGCATCGCAAGGCGGAGGAGGGAGCCACTGCGGAGCATTGGCGACCGACGACAACGCGGCGAGGTGCGTGCCCCGGCGCCGCGGACCCGGCAAGGACCCGGGAGACCAGCCCTGGGTGCGACAGGGGTAGTGCGTGCCGGCCGCCGGTCGGTGCGAGAGGGAATTGAGGAGGAAATCGCGCAATGGAGTGCGACGAGGTCATGCTGACCGTCCGAATCACCGCCGCCGAGCGCATGCTGCTCCGCCGGCTCGCCCAGGGACACCGGAGCGACGTGTCCGAGGTGGTGTCCGACGCGTTGCTGGACATCATCCCCACGCTCAGCGCGCCGGGGGACGCCTACCGGCTGCTGGGGGCGCTGGCGATGCCCGCGCCGTGCGCCCTGACGGTCTGGCTGCCGACCCCGCTGGCCGATCTGCTGGTGCCGGGCGCGGCCCGGATCGCGCAGATCACCGACGTCCGGGTCGAGTCGGCCAGCGCCGCCCTGGGCGCGGCGCTGCGGCTGTGGCTGGCCCAGGACCCGGTCCGGCTGGCGACCAACCTCAGCGTGATGCACGCGGGCCGGCCGGCCGCGCTGGTGGCCGCCTGACGGGGACCGGCCGTGCGGCGGGGGCCGGCCGACCGGCGGGGATCAGCTCGCCAGCGGCAGCCGGGTGCCGCCGAGGCCCGGCGCGGCGGGGCGGCCGTCGTAGGCGTCCCGCCGGGCCGGCACCCTCGGGCCCTCGGCCGGCCCGTCCAGCGGCGCGGTGAGCAGCACGCACTCGGCCGCCGGCCGGCCGTCCTGGACCAGCTGGACCCGCACCGACAGCCGGCCGTCCGCCGGGGTCGGCGCGGCGGCCGGTTCGACGGCGGGCCCGGGTGCCGGCTCGGGGACGGCCCGGACGAAGCAGGGCCGGTCCAGCTCGATGTAGCGGTCGAAGGAGGTCACCAGCTCGACCGGGACCACCGGTACGGGGTGGCGCAGCCGCTGGGCGGCCTGCCGGGCGGCTTCCAGCACCAGCATGCCGGGCACGTGGTCCAGCTCGTGGTCGAACAGCACCGGGTGGGTGGCGTCGGCCCGCAGCAGCCAGGTGTCCGGGGCCAGGGTCGGGCCGAGCACCACGTCGGCGGGCTGCGCGCGGCCGACCAGCTCGGGTGCGGCGGGGGCGGGCAGCAGCGGTGGGGCGGTGCGCCGCGCGGGGCCGCGCAGCCGGGCGTACGAGGCGGGGGAGACCACCCGCAGCCGGCCGGTGCCGCGGCCGATCGGCCGGCCGTCCCGGGTGACGTCGACGCACACCCGCAGGGAGACCAGTTCGCCGTGCCGCATCCGGACGTCCTCGCAGCCGACGGTCAGCATCAGCGAGGCGGGGCCGGTGGTGACGGCCAGGCCCGGCAGCCCGGGGCCGTCGAGCGCGTAGGAGAGGTCCTCCATCACGAAGTGGTGGCCGCGCGGCACCCCGAACCCGGCGTGGCCGATCAGCAGTCCGGCCTGCCGGATCGTTTCGGCGAGCAGCACCGGGTCGTGGTAGCGGTCCCCGGGCAGCCGGTAGAAGCCGTGCAGCCGGGGCCACTGGGCGCCGAGCAGGAAGTCGTACGGGCCGGTGGCCTGCCAGCCGGTGAGGAACACCTCGGACACCGAGGCGCGGTGCACCAGGTGCCGGGAGACCGTCCGGTCGTGGAAGTCGTAGCCGGTCGCGGGGCCGTCGTGGAAGTCGAAGCCGCCACCGCTGCCCGGGCCGGGGTGGGCGTACGGGCCGTGCGGGTCCGGCTCTACGATCGATGGCATGACGGGCCCCCGCTTCAGGGTGTCGGTCGGAGCGGCCGCCATGGCCGTCCGAGCAAAACATACATACCACCCGGTTTGTGTTTGGCGACTGGGGTGCCCAGGCCGCACTCTCCGGCCCGATCACGCTACCCGCCCCGTGGGCTGGGGGAATGCCGGTTCAGGGGGTTCCGGACCATCGATGGGGGCTTGTCCCCGCTGGACGGCGGGGGCGAATCAGGCGCTAGATTAGATACCAACCATGCGGTTTCGGAAGGTTCCGTCCGCATGTGGGTGGCGTCCCCGCAGGGGCCGCGCCGACAGCAGCCGGGTGGGCGGGGATCGCGCCCGGCCGAGTCCGGAGGGGGCCAGTGGTCAAGCAGGAACGGGCTGGGCGGACCCGGCAGGCCGTACTGCTCGCCGCCGCGGAGACCTTCGCACGCGTGGGCTTCGAGGCCGCCAGCCTGGTCGACATCAGCCGGCGGGCCGGGGTGAGCAAGGGGGCCCTCTACTTCCACTTCGTGTCCAAGCAGGCCCTCGCCGACGGGGTGCGCCGCGCCTCCGGGCGGGAGGTCGGCTCGGCCGCGCTGCGCGCGCTGCGGGCCGACGGCCCGGCGCTCCAGGGTCTGATCGACTTCTCGCACGAGCTGGCCCGGATGCTGCGCGAGGACGTGGTGGTGCGGGCCGGTGTCCGGCTCGGACGGCCCGGGCCGCGCCGGGACGGCGCCCAGGAGGGGCCGGACGGCCGGCCCGTCCCGGTGGCCCCCGACGTCGCCTGGCGCAGCCTCACCGCCGTCGTCCAGCGGCTGCTGGACCGCGCCGCCGAGGCCGGCGAGCTGTGCCCCGGGGTGGACCGGCGGGCCGCCGCCGAACTGCTCACCGCGGCGGCGGCCGGCCAGGTGCTGCTCGCGGGCGAGGAGACCGACCGGCCCGGGCCGGAGGCCGTGACCCGGCTCTGGACGGCGGCGCTGCCGGCCCTGGTGGCGGCGGAGCGGCGGGCGGGCTACCGGGTCTGAACCGGGGCGGGCCCACCCCTGCGGCTCACGGTGCGCCCGGCTCGGGTGCGCCCGGCTCGGGACGTCGCCCGGCTCGGAACTGCCCGGCTCAGGTGCGCTCGGCGACGCTCAGCCGGGCGAGTGCGTGCGGCTGGACCAGCCCCGGCAGCAGCAGCGTCCACAGGTCGGACAACCGCTGGATCAGGTCCTGCCGGTCGGCCAGCACCTGGGAGCTCAGCTGGATGCCGGTGACGGCCCCGGTGATCACCCCGGCGGCCGCGGTCAGGTCGACGCCCGGGTGGAGGTCGCCGGCCTCCCGGGCGTGCTCCAGCAGCACGCGGACCGTGTCCATCCAGCCCTGGTAGGCCGCGAGCTGCGGCTGGGTGAAGCTGCCGTGCTCGATCGTCAGCCGGATGCTGCCGCGCACCAGCGGGTCGGTCTGGAGCGCGCGGGCGAAGGCGTACCCGAGGTCGATCAGGTTCTGCACCGCGCTGTCCGAGGCCGGGGTCCAGCCGGAGATGAAGACGCCCTGTCCCTCGATGACGGCGAGCGCCAGCTCCTCCTTGGAGCGGAAGTGGAAGTACAGCGCGCCCTTGGTGACACCGGCCCGGTCCAGGATCTCGGACATCGTGGCGGCGGCGTAGCCCCGCTCGTCGAACACCTCGGCCGCCGCGATGAGTACCGCCTGGCGGGTCGCCAGTGCGCGGGCCTGCCTGGCCATCGCAGCCTCCCTGGAGTGTTCTGGTCTCGGCAGCGGCCGATCCTACGGGGGCGGACGGGGCGGCGGACGCATACCGTCCGGTAGTAGGCATCCTACCGAGCCCTCCGCGGGCCCTTCCGGCCGCTGCCGACCGGGCGGGGGCGCCGGCGGTGCGGTACCGGGCGAACGCCGGACGGCCGGTCACCCGGGTGGGGTGACCGGCCGTCGGCTCGGGCCGTGGGCCGTCAGGCGGCCTGCTGCCAGCTGAACGGCGAGTAGTACGCCGGGCGGCGCTCCAGGCGCTGCCAGTTGGCGATCGGCTCGATCGGCGCGGTGGCGGCGGCCTGCTGCGCGGCGGCGGCGCGCGCGGCGAGGACGGCGGTCAGGGCGGCGAGTTCCTCGTCGGTGAGACTGCCGCGGACGATGCGGACGAGGGGTTCGGCGGAAGCGGTCATGTCCTGGTTTCTCCCCCGGTTGCTGTGGTCTGAGGTGGGTGCCCGGTGCGTACGGGCCGCTGCCGCGGGGCGCGGGCGATGTGCCCGCGCGGCGGAGCGTGCCGCTACATCGGCGGGTTGCCGTGCTTGCGGCTGGGCAGGTCGGCGTGTTTGGTGCGGAGCATGGCCAGGGCGGAGGCGATCACCTGGCGGGTCTCGGCCGGGTCGATGACGTCGTCCACGAGGCCGCGCTCGGCCGCGTAGTACGGGTGCATCAGCTCGCTCTTGTATTCCTTGATCTTCTGGGCGCGCATGGCGTCCGGGTCCTCGGCGCCGTTGATCTCGCGCCGGAAGATGACGTTGGCCGCGCCCTCGGCGCCCATCACGGCGATCTCGTTGGTGGGCCAGGCGTAGGACAGGTCGGCGCCGATGGAGCGGGAGTCCATGACGATGTAGGCGCCGCCGTAGGCCTTGCGCAGGATCAGCGAGATGCGCGGCACGGTGGCGTTGCAGTACGCGTACAGCAGCTTGGCGCCGTGCCGGATGATGCCGCCGTGCTCCTGGTCGACGCCGGGCAGGAAGCCGGGGACGTCGAGCAGGGTGACCAGCGGGATGTTGAAGGCGTCGCACATCTGGACGAAGCGGGCGGCCTTCTCGCTCGCGTTGATGTCCAGCACGCCGGCCAGCGACTGCGGCTGGTTGGCGATGATGCCGACGACGTGGCCGTCGATCCGGGCGAGCACGCAGAGCACGTTGGTGGCCCAGCGCTCGTGGACCTCCAGGTACTCGCCGTGGTCGACGACCTCCTCGATGACCTTGCGCATGTCGTACGGGCGGTTGCCGTCGGCGGGCACCAGGTCCAGCAGGCTGTCGTTGCGCCGCTCGACCGGGTCCTCGCTCATCACGGGCGGCGGCATCTCGCGGTTGTTCTGCGGCAGCAGCGACAGGAGGTAGCGGACCTCCTCGATGCAGGACTGCTCGTCGTCGTAGACGAAGTGGGAGACACCGGAGACGCCGGCGTGCACGTCCGCGCCGCCGAGGCCGTTCTGGGTGATCTTCTCGCCGGTCACGGCCTGGACGACGTCCGGGCCGGTGATGAACATCTGCGAGGTCTCGCGGACCATGAAGACGAAGTCGGTCAGCGCGGGGGAGTACGCGGCGCCGCCGGCGCACGGGCCGAGCATCACCGAGATCTGCGGGATGACGCCGGAGGCCTTGGTGTTGCGCTGGAAGATGCCGCCGTAGCCGGCCAGGGCGGTGACGCCCTCCTGGATGCGGGCGCCGGCGCCGTCGTTCAGCGAGACCAGCGGGGCGCCGGCCGCGATGGCCATGTCCATGATCTTGTGGATCTTCTGCGCGTGGGCCTCGCCCAGCGCGCCGCCGAAGATCCGGAAGTCGTGCGCGTAGGTGAAGACGGTGCGCCCGTGGACGGTGCCCCAGCCGACGATCACGCCGTCGGTGTGCGGCTTCTTGGCCTCCAGGCCGAAGCCCTGGGCACGGTGCCGGCGGAGCGGCTCGACCTCCTGGAAGGAGCCCTCGTCCAGCAGCAGCTCGATGCGCTCGCGGGCGGTCAGCTTGCCCTTGGCGTGCTGGGCCTCGGTGGCCTTGTCGCTGGGGCCGCGGCGGACCTTCTCGCGCAGCTCGTGCAGCTCGGCGACCCGCCCGCGGGCGTCGGCCGGGACCTCGGGGACCTCGCCGTCGACCGGCGCCTCATGCACAACCGTCATCTCGAACCACTCCAAGGGTGAGGGAACTGTCCGACAGCCAACGTCTGCTGTGCCCCCGGCTGCGAATCACTTTCTTCACTTATGACTGTACGAGGGGCCGTGCGCTGGTTTCGGCGTCGATTCCGTACAAGGTCGGGTTCGTTTAGCTGTCAGGCCTGTACAGAAGCGGTCGGTTCGTTCACTGCGCGCTCGGTGTTCATCTGGATACCGGGGGTTGTCGGAAAGATGATGGTCCGATGATCTGAGCATGAAGAAAAGCGCAGGTCAGGGCCATCTCCCCGGGCGGCGGGCCGGCCCTCTCGGGGCCCGCCCCAGGCCCGCTCCAGCCCGGCGGGCAGGGGGACGTCAGCAAGGTTAGGGGTTGCGCAGTCGTAGGGAAGCACCAAAAATGCCGCAGCCCACCCCATGCACTGGGGGTGGGCTGTCCGGGCGAGCGGGCGGACCCGCTCCGATCAGTTCTTCCGGCCGTCCTCGGGCTCGTCGCGGTCGCGCAGCTCCCGCTCGCGACGGCGCAGGTCGGCCTCCCACTGCTTGAGCATGTCCTCGTGGTCTTTGTCGCTCTTCTTCAACGAGGCGAGGAATTCGGGGTCGTCGTCCGGCGCGAGCCGGCGCCCGCCGCGCGGGGCGGGGCGGCCCGGGAGGTCGTCGGCCGGGTACCCCGGGTGGGCGCCGGCGGGAGCGGTCCGCAGGAAGCCGCGCTGCCTGCCGGCGATCAGCCAGGCGATCGGGCCCAGCGGCGGGAAGAGCAGCACGATCAGCACCCAGACCACCTTGGGCAGGTGCTTCACCTCGTCCTCGGGCGTGGTCAGGCAGTCCACGAACGCCCAGATCCAGAGCGCGAGCGGAAGGATGATGGTCAGAAGAATCCTCGGCACGGCTGGGATCTCCCCCCGGGCGACGACGGCGGGCGCCTTCCAGGGGCCCTTGACCGGGCCAGGCTATCGGGTGGCGGATACTGACAGGCATGGCATACGACGATCTCCGCTCGTTTCTCCGGGCCCTCGACCGCGAGGGCGACCTCAAGCGCATCAAGGCGGAGGTGGACCCGCACCTGGAGATCGGCGAGATCGTCGACCGGGTGCAGAAGGCCAAGGGCCCGGCACTGCTCTTCGAGAACGTCAAGGGCTCGTCGATGCCGCTGGCCATGAACGTCTTCGGCACCGAGCGGCGGCTGTCCAAGGCGCTCGGCCTCAAGGGCCCGGAGGACGTCGCCGAGAAGATCGCCGGCCTGCTCAAGCCCGAGCTGCCGCAGGGCTTCACCGGCTTCCGGGACGCCTTCGGCAAGCTCGCCTCGATGGCGCACGTCCCGCCCCGGAACGTGAAGTCGGCCGACGCCCCGGTGCACGAGGTCGTGCTCACCGGCGACGACGTCAACCTGGAGGAGCTGCCCGCCCTCTTCACCTGGCCGCTGGACGGCGGGTCCTTCTTCAACCTGGGCCTGACCCACACCAAGGACCCGGACAGCGGCATCCGCAACCTGGGCCTCTACCGGCTCCAGCGGCACGACCGCCGCACCATCGGCATGCACTGGCAGATCCACAAGGACAGCCGCAACCACTACGCGGTGGCGGCCAAGCGCGGCGAGCGCCTCCCGGTCGCGATCGCCTTCGGCTGCCCGCCGGCCGTCACCTACGCGGCCACCGCGCCGCTGCCCGGGGACATCGACGAGTACCTCTTCGCCGGCTTCATCGCCGGGGAGCGGGTCCGGATGGTCGACTGCAAGACGGTGCCGCTCCAGGTCCCGGCCGACGCCGAGGTGGTCCTGGAGGGCTGGCTGGAGCCCGGCGAGATGCTCCCCGAGGGCCCGTTCGGCGACCACACCGGCTTCTACACCCCGCAGGAGCCGTTCCCGGCGCTGAAGATCGACTGCGTGACGATGCGCCGCCGCCCGATCCTCCAGTCCATCGTGGTCGGCCGCCCGCCGACGGAGGACGGCCCGCTGGGCAAGTTCACCGAGCGGTTCTTCCTGCCGCTGCTGAAGATCATCATCCCGGACATCGTCGACTACGACCTGCCCGAGGCCGGTGGCTTCCACAACTGCGTGATCGTCTCGATCGACAAGAAGTACCCCAAGCACGCCCAGAAGACGATGCACGCGATCTGGGGCGCGCACATGATGTCGCTGACCAAGCTGATCATCGTGGTGGACTCCGACTGCGACGTGCACGACTACCAGGAAGTCGCCTGGCGGGCCTTCGGCAACGTCGACTACAGCCGCGACCTCACCGTGGTCGAAGGCCCGGTCGACCACCTGGACCACGCCTCGTACCAGCAGTTCTGGGGCGGCAAGGCCGGCATCGACGCGACCCGCAAGCTGCCCGAGGAGGGCTACACCCGGGACGGCGGCTGGCCCGAGATGGTCTCCTCGGACCCGGCCACGGCCGCGCTGGTGTCGCGTCGCTGGAAGGAATACGGACTGTGAGCACGGCCGCCGTCGAGACGCCCGGGCGTACGAAGGCCTTCCTGCGCCTGGTGATGATCGAGCACTCGATCTTCGCCCTGCCGTTCGCGTACATCGCCGCGCTGACGGCCATGTTCCTCGCCGACCGGCGGGTGCACTGGGGCGAGCTGTTCGTCGTCACGGTCTGCATGGTCGGACTGCGGACCTTCGCCATGGCGGCCAACCGGATCATCGACCGCGAGATCGACGCCCGGAACCCGCGCACGGCCACGCGTGAACTCGTCACCGGCGCGGTGTCGCTGAAGACCGCGTACGTCGGCTCGGCCGTCGCGCTGGTGGTCTTCCTCGGCTCCGCCGCGATGCTCAACCCGCTCTGCCTGGCGCTCGCGCCGGTCGCCGTGGTGCCGATGGTGGTCTACCCGTACGGCAAGCGGTTCACGAACTTCCCGCAGGCGATCCTGGGCCTGGCCCAGGCGATGGGGCCGGTCGGCGCCTGGCTGGCGGTGACGGGCAGCTGGTCCTGGGACGCGGTCGTCCTCGGTGTGGCGGTCGGCATCTGGATCGGCGGCTTCGACCTGATCTACGCCTGCCAGGACGTCGAGTCCGACCGCGAGCACGGCGTCCGCTCGGTGCCCGCGCGCTACGGCGTCCCCGCCGCCATCCGGGGCGCGCGGGTGTGCCACGTCCTGACCACGCTCCTGCTGGGCTGGTTCGCGCTCCTGACGGACGCCGGCGTGGCCTTCTGGATCGGCCTCGTGGTCGTCGCGGGCGCGTTCGTCTACGAGCACACCATCGTGAAGCCGAACGACCTGTCGAAGCTCAACCGGGCGTTCTTCCAGACCAACAGCTTCGTGGGCATCTCGCTGTTCTTCTTCGCACTGGTGGACCTGGTCCTGCGCGGGCTCGGGATCTGACCCCCGTGACGGCGCGCCGGCCCGCCGGCGCGCCCGGCCGGGCTCAGTTGTGCAGGAAGCCCTCCATCGCCACCGCCAGGGCCACCGGGGCCTCGTACATCGGGTAGTGCCCGCTGCCGCCGAGCTCCTCCAGCTGGGCGTTGGGGAAGTGGGTGAGGAAGGTGCCGCGCATCACCTCGGCGGTGAGGGCGAGGTCGTGCTCGCCGACGATCACCTTGACCGGCACCGGGTTGCCGTCGATCCGGCGCTGGAGGTCGGCCGTCGCCCAGTCGCGGACGTAGCCGCCGAAGGCCTCGGGGGTGGACAGCCGCAGGGACTGGTCGACCATGCGGTCGAGCCAGACCCGGCCGGCCCGCTGTCCGGTGACCAGGTCCAGGATGGCGAAGCGCTTCTCCCGGTCCTCGGCGGCGCCGTAGAACAGCGCCTCGCCCGCCTCGTCCAGCGGGTACGCCCCGGCCGGCACCGGGGCCAGGCCGACCAGCTTGCGCACCCGCAGCGGCGCCTCGGCGAGCACCTGCTGGGCCGCCTTGCCGCCCATCGAGTGGCCGACCAGCGAGAAGCGGTCCCAGCCGAGCTGGTCGGCGAGGGCGAGGGCGTCGGAGGCGATCTCGGCGAGCGTGTACGCGCCGGGGACGTCCTTGCGTTGCCCGTAGCCGCGGTAGTCGAGGAAGGCGTAGCTGAAGGCGTCGCCGTCGAGGTAGTCGAGGAACGGGCCCCAGCCCGCGCTGGTGCCGAACCAGTCGTGCAGGACCAGGACGTGGTGGTCGCCGGTGCCGGTCAGGCGGTGAGGGATCGTCATGCCAACGGTCGTTCCCCGCGAACCGCCCGCCCGAACGGACGGTCCGCGGGGAACGGGCGGCCGCTACTCGGCGAGGAGGTCCGTGTACTGGGCGGCCGTGAGCAGGTCCTTCAGCTCGGCGGGCTTGGTCAGGGTGACCTCGACCATCCAGCCGTCGTGGTACGGGTTGGCGTTGACCTCCTCGGGGGAGCCGTCCAGCTCCTCGTTGACCGCGGCGACCGTCCCGGAGACGGGGGCGAAGAGGTCGCTCACCGACTTGACCGACTCCACGGTGCCGAAGGGCTCCTCCGCCGTGATCGTCGATCCCGCCTTGGGGAGTTCGACGAAGACGATGTCCCCGAGCTGCTTCTGGGCGTAGTCGGTGATGCCCACCCGGACCCGGTCCTTCCCGAGGGTCTCGACCCACTCGTGGTCCCTGGTGTACTTCAGGTTCGTCGGAATGTCGGACATCGCGGTCTCCGTGGGATCGGCGCCTGGCCGGCGGTTCGTCGGCTTCGAGGAGGAGCCTGCTACAGGCCCCGGCCCCGAGCCGTGACTCTCACCCGATCGAGTGAGTTCAGGCGCCGCGCCGGGCGAAGGCCGGGGCGTGCTCGGGAAGCGGACCGAAGGCGATCACCCGGGACAGCAGCAACGGGAAGCCGGGGACGTACCGGGCGAGCCGCACCAGCCGGGTGGGCGGGCCGGACTGCCGGCCGGTGAGGACCGGCTCGAACATCACGTGGTGCAGGACCTGCTGCACCCCCTGCATGATCACGGTCGGCCGCCACCGGCGGTGCTGGACCCGGGCCAGGGCCGCCACGGTCGGGCGCCCGCGCCGCAGCGGTTCGGCGAGCAGGGCGGCGGCCGCCACGGCGTCCTGGATCGCGAGGTTGATGCCGACCCCGCCGGCCGGGGACATCGCGTGGGCGGCGTCGCCGATCAGCAGCAGCCCGTCCTGGTACCAGCGGTGCAGCCGGTTCAGCCTGACGTCGAGCAGGTGGACGTCGTCGAGGCCGGCCAGCCGGTCGACCCGGTCGGCGTACTGGGGCAGCAGCCGGGCGATCCGCTCGCGGAACCGCTCGACGCCCTCGGCGCGCAGCTGCGGGTCGGCGCCCTTGGTGCGGAAGTAGGCGACCTGGAAGTAGTCGCTCCGGGCGAAGCTCAGCGCCATGTCGCCGTGCCCGAAGCCGGGGACGAGGCTGGGCGGCAGGGCCTGCTCGTGGGTGTGCCGGGGGAGCCGGAACCACCAGACGTCGAAGGGCACCGGGAACTCCTCGGGCACCAGCCCGGCCTCCCGGCGCAGGGTGGAGTGCCGGCCGTCGGCGGCGACGGTGAGGTCGGCGCGCAGCTCGCCCTCCTCGCCGTCCCGGGTGCGGTACCGGACGCCGGTCACCCGGCCGCCGGCGTCCCGGAGCAGGCCGGTCGCCTCGGTGTCCATCCGCAGGGTGAAGGTGGGCTCCCGCCGGGCCTCCTCGACCAGGAAGTTCAGCAGGTCCCACTGCGGGACCATGGCGATGTAGTTGTACGGGGGCCGCAGCCGCTCGTAGGCGCTGAGCGCGACGGGGTCGGCGCCGGGCACCCGGACGACCAGGTTGCCGAGGCGGCTCTGCGGCAGGGCGGCGAACTTCCGGCCGAGGCCGAGTTCGTCCATCAGCCGCACGGTGGAGGCGTGGACGGTGTCGCCGCGGAAGTCGCGCAGGAAGTCCCCGTGCTTCTCCAGCACGGTCACCCCGACGCCGGCGCGCGCCAGCATCAGGCCCAGCATCATTCCGGCCGGCCCGCCCCCGGAGATCACGACGCTCATGGCTCTCCCCTTTCGGTGTTCGATCGATCACTGTCCGTGTGGAACCTGCATATACAGGATGTGTGGAACCGTCTCAGGTGTCAAGTAGTACTATGCGTCACATGAAGGAGCTGGTGACGGCCGCCCTCACGGCGGCGAAGGAACGGGGCCAGGACGTCGCCGACGTCCCGCTGACGGCGATCGCCGCGACGGCCGGGATCTCCCGCAGCACGCTGCTGCGCCGGCTCGGCGGCTCGCGGGCGGCGCTGGACGAGGCGGTCCGGGAGTCGGGCGTCGACCCGGGCGGACGGCCGCCGGTGCGCGAGCGCGCGATCGAGGCGGCGGCGCTGCTGGTGGCCGAGCGCGGGCTGGCCGGCGTCACCCTGGACGCGGTGGCGGACCGGGCCGACTGCTCGCTGCCCAGCCTGCACACCGTCTTCGAGGGGCGCGACGGCCTGCTCGCCGCCGTCTTCGAGCGGCACTCCGCGCTGCCCGGCCTGGAGGCCCTCGCGGCCGACCCGCCGGAGCGCCTGGAGGACACCGTCCGGGCGCTCCACGCCACCTTCGTCGCGGCCTTCGCGCACGAGCCGAGGATCGTCCCGGCGGTCTTCGCCGACCTGCTCGGCCGGCCGGACGGCCCCGCCGCCCGGGTGATGGCCGCCAGCCTGCCGCAGTCGCTCGACAGCCTCGACCGGCTGCTGCTCCCGCACGTGCGGTCCGGCCGGCTGAGGCCGCTGCCCACCCCCGTGTTGGTGCAGCTGCTGCTCGGCCCGCTGCTCAACCACGTCCTGATGCGGCCGGTGCTGGAGCCCGCCCTGGGGGCCGAACTGCCCTCGATGGACGAGACCGTGGACATCTTCGTCGACGCCTACCTGCGCGCCGTCGCCGTCCCCGAGGGTGGGGCGACGCGGGCGGCGGAATCCCGGGGAGGCGCCGACTCGCCCTGAGGGCGGCCGCGTTCGGAGAGTCGCAGTGTCCGGTGCCCGACCGGGACGGGAAGTGACGGTCGGTCGGCCGGCGTGACGGTCAGCCCAGGAGCAGCCGGTCGCCGACCCGCAGGCGGCCCGGGGCGGCGACCTCGGCGAGCGCGTCCAGTCGGCCGTCGTGGGCGTGCACGACGGCCTTGAGGATCTCGGGGGCGTGCGGGAGTCCGGGCTGCGGTGCGCCGGTCATCGCGCAGCGCTCACTGGAGCCGACGAAGGAGAGCCGGGCGCTGCCGGCGGCCTCGCCGGACGCCTGGCGGCCGAGCCAGGCGTCCTCGACGAACGGCGGGGTGCCGGGAGGGGTGCGCAGCACGATGTTGGGGCGGAAGCGGCGTTCGTCGATCACGGCGAACGGGACGGCCTCGCGGACCCAGTCGAGGGTGGCGGTGCTGAGCACGCTGACCGGCAGCCGGTCGAAGTGCGAGACGGCGTCCTCGCGGGTGAGTTCGACGTCCTCGCGCTGGAGGTAGGCGCGCAGGAAGGCGTTCGGCCGGTCGACCGGGCGGCCGAGCGGATCGAACAGTTCGGGGCCGTCGATCCGGTGGCCGAGCCGGGCGGAGAGGCGGAGCAGGCCGTCCATCCGGCGGAAGCGGCGGGTGTTCTTGCCCGAGCCGAGCTTCCCGGCCGCGTCGCGGACGGCGTAGAGGCGGTCGCCCGCCAGGCCGCGCCCGTCCACCTCGACGGAGTCGAGCAGCTCGCCGCCGGTGGACTTCACGGGGTAGCGCCAGAGTCGCTCGATCACTCCGATGATCTCAGCCATGGCCGAACAGCGTACTGGCGTAGACGGGGGATGGTCTAGACCAAGTCCCGGGATGCTACCCGCCGGTTCAGCCCAGCCGGGCCACCGCCCGTACGGGCGCCCCGTCCGCCGCGACCAGCCGCAGCGGGAACAGCGAGACCTCCACCGGCAGGCCGGCCTCCTGGGCCGCCAGCAGCGGCCTCAGGTCGGTCAGGTTCTCGGCGATCACCCCGCCGCCGGACGCCCCCAGCAGCACCCGGTGGGCGGCCAGCGTGGGCTCCTCGGCGGTCTCGTGGTCGTGCTCGTCGGTGAGGTCGGCGAGCAGGGCGGCCACCGCCGGATCGCCCGGGCCCGGGTCGGGGGTCGGGTCGACGCTGAGCGCGTCCACCCCGACCGTCCGCACCCCGGCGGCGACGATCGCCTCGGCGGCGGCCGGGGTCAGGCTCGGGTGGGCGAGGTAGGCGTCGGTGCCCCAGTGCCGGGCCCAGCCGGTGGCCAGCAGCAGGACGGTCCCCTCGGCCACCCGCTCCAGCGCGGGCGCCAGCAGCTCGGGGGTGACGGCCGTCCGGGGCTCCAGCCCGCGCAGGTCGGCGACCACGGCCGGGCCGGTGAACCGCTCCAGCGGAAGTCCGTCCAGGGTCGGCCAGGTGACGTCCACGTGGTACGGCGCGTCCACGTGCGTCCCGGACTGCGAGCCGAGGTGCAGGGCCAGCACGTTCACCCCGGCGGTGGCCGTGGTGAGCGCGGGCTCCAGCAGGACGGCCGGATCGCCGGGGTAGACCGGCATCGCGGTGGTCACCTGATGGGTGAGGTCGACGAGGGTCGCTGCCATGCGCCCATCCTTCCAGGGACCGGGGCTCCCGGACCCCTTCCCGGCCCGCCCGGGCCGAACACGCGGGTGGGGCGGGACAGAATTGCCCCATGGGAACTGCGAAGCGTCAGCCGTGGGTGGTCGGGGTCTCGGGTGCGTCGGGGACGCCGTACGCGGCCTCGGTGATCCGCGCGCTGCTGGCCGCCGGCGAGGCGGTGGACCTGATCGTCAGCCGCGCCGCCCGGCTCACCATCCTGGACGAGACCGGCATCTCCTTCCGGGACGCCCACTGGCGCACCGACCTGGCCGCCTGGCTCGGGAGCGACGAGGGCCTGGACGACGTCCGCTACTGGCCCGCCGGGGACTTCGCGGCCGGCCCGTCCAGCGGCTCCTACCCGGCCAAGGGCATGCTCGTGGTGCCCGCGACCACCGGCGCGGTGGCCGGGATCGCGCTCGGTCTGAGCAAGGACCTGCTGCAGCGCGTGGCCAGCGTCACCCTCAAGGAGCGGCGCCCGCTCGTCGTCTGCGTGCGCGAGACGCCACTCAACGGGGTGACGTTGAAGCACTTGGTGGAGCTCGACGCGCAGGGGGCGGTCGTCCTGCCCGCCTCGCCCGGTTTCTACGCCGGCGGCTCCACCGTGCGCGAACTCGTGGATTTCGTGGCCGGACGGGTGCTGGACGCCGTCGACGTGCCGCATTCCCTGTACCTGCGCTGGGAAGGGGAGTTGGGGGCGGCCGCCCGCAAGGCGGCCGACGGCGACGGCGCACCGGCTGAGGGGGAGTAAGGAGACCGAGGGCGGGAGAGTATCTTCTCTGCGATATCCGGGTCGTTCGGCGCAGGGCGCCTTTGAATCCGGATAATGATCTGTGGGTCTGGTGAGGTTCGGAAGGACGCGGACGGTATATGGACACGGTGGACAGACAGCTCATCCAGGCGCTCCGGGAGAACGGCCGCGCGTCCTACGCCGAGTTGGGCCGCCTGGTCGGGCTCTCCGGCCCGAGCGTCACGGACCGGATCAACCGCCTGGAGCAGGCCGGGGTCATCACCGGCTACCGGGCGACGGTCAACCCGGCCTCGCTCGGCTTCGGCGTCACGGCCCTGATCGGCCTCCAGCTCACCGACGCCGCGGACCACGAGGACGTGGCGTTCCGGCTGAAGGACCTCAACGAGGTCGAGGACTGCTGGTTCATCGCCGGTGACGACTCGTACATGCTGAAGGTCCGGGTGGCCGACGTGGCCGGCCTGGAGTCGGTGGTCAAGCGGATCTCGGGCACGAAGGGCGTGGCCCGGACCCGCACCACCGTCGTACTCTCCACGAAGTGGGAGAACCGGGTGAGTGAACTTCCTCCTGTAGGAGAGTGACGCATGGCGCTGGTCGGTCTGGAGGAGCTGCGGGCGGCTCGGCAGCGGATCGCGGGGGTCGCCGTGCGCACCCCGCTGGTTCCCGCCCCCTGGGCGGCCGAGGGGGAGCGGCGGCTCTGGCTCAAGCCGGAGAACCTCCAGCCGACCGGGGCCTTCAAGACCCGCGGCGCCTACAACCGGCTGGCCGCGCTCACCGAGGACGAGCGCGCCCGGGGCGTGGTCGCCCAGTCCAGCGGCAACCACGCGCAGGCGGTGGCGTACGCGGCCCGGACGCTCGGCGTCAAGGCCGTGATCGTGATGCCGGACACCTCGCCCGCGGTGAAGGTGGAGGCCACCCGCTCGTTCGGCGCCGAGGTGATCCTGGTCGCGCCGGAGGAGCGGGACACCCTGCCCGCCGAGCTGGCCGGGAAGCACGGCTACGTCTGGGTGCCCCCGTACGACGACCCGTTCGTCATCGCGGGCCAGGGCACGGTCGGACTGGAGATCGCCGAGGACGCCCCGGCCGAGCTGGACACCGTCCTGGTGCCGGTCAGCGGCGGCGGCCTGATCGGCGGGACGGCGGCCGCGCTCAAGCTCACCCGCCCCGGCATCCGGGTGATCGGCGTGGAGCCCGAGCTGGCCGCCGACGCCCGGGCCAGCCTGCGGGCCGGCCGCCGGGTCGAGTGGCCGGTCGCCGACACCTACCGGACCATCGCGGACGGGCTGCGCACCCCGTCGCTCGGCGTGCTGCCGTTCGAGCACGTCACCGCCTACGTGGACGACATCGTCACCGTCACCGAGGACGAGATCCGCGCCACCGTGGCCGTGCTGGCCCGCCGCGGCCGGCTGGTCGCCGAGCCCTCCGGAGCGGTCGCCCCGGCCGCCTACTTCCACCGCGCAGCCGAGACCGGGGGCCAGGCGGTCGCGGCCGTGGTCAGCGGGGGCAACATCGACCCGGTACTCCTCGCCGAGCTGCTCTCGGCATAGGCGTACGCTCGTTCCGGCAAGGAATCGAATGTCGGAGGAGGCGGGGCACCGCATGGACGCAGGGCTCAAGCGCGAGCTGGAGGCGAAGGTCTACGCGGGTGAGCGGCTGACCCGCGAGGACGGGATCGCGCTCTACGAGAGCGACGACCTGGCCTGGCTGGGCGGGCTGGCCCACCACGTGCGGACGCGGAAGAACGGCGACGTCGTCCACTTCAACGTCAACCGCCACCTCAACATGACCAACGTGTGCAGCGCGTCCTGCGCGTACTGCTCGTTCCAGCGCAAGCCGGGCGAGAAGGACGCGTACACCATGCGCATCGAGGAGGCCGTGCGCCTCGCCAAGGCGATGGAGGTCGACTCCCTCACCGAGCTGCACATCGTCAACGGCCTGCACCCGACCCTGCCGTGGCGCTACTACCCGCGCTCGCTGCGGGAGCTGAAGGCGGCCCTGCCGAACGTCTCGCTGAAGGCCTTCACCGCCACCGAGATCCACTGGTTCGAGAAGATCAGCGGCCTGCCCGCCGACGAGATCCTGGACGAGCTGATCGACGCCGGTCTGGAGTCGCTGACCGGCGGCGGCGCGGAGATCTTCGACTGGGAGGTCCGCCAGCACATCGTCGACCACGACACCCACTGGGAGGACTGGTCGCGGATCCACCGCCTCGCGCACGCCAAGGGCCTCAAGACGCCGGCCACCATGCTGTACGGCCACATCGAGGAGCCCCGCCACCGGGTGGACCACGTGCTGCGGCTGCGCGAGCTCCAGGACGAGACCGGCGGCTTCCAGGTCTTCATCCCGCTGCGCTACCAGCACGACTTCCACGACTCCAAGGACGGCGTCGTGCGCAACAAGCTGATGGCCCGCACCGAGATGGCCACCGGCGCCGAGGCGCTGAAGACCTTCGCGGTCTCCCGGCTGCTCTTCGACAACGTCCCGCACGTCAAGGTGTTCTGGGTGATGCACGGCGTCACCACGGCCCAGCTGGCGCTCAGCCACGGCGCGGACGACATGGACGGCTCGGTGGTCGAGTACAAGATCACCCACGACGCGGACAACTTCGGCACCCCGAACAAGCTCGGCCGCGACGACCTGCTCGGGCTGATCCGCGACGCCGGCTTCCGCCCGGTGGAGCGCAACACCCGCTACGAGGTCATCCGCGAGTACGACGGCCCGGACCCGATGCGCCGCGAGTCCCCGCAGGCGATGCGCCTCTGACCCGTTCGAACCCGTTCCGGACCCGTCCGATCCCGTTCGGATCCGCGGGTTCCCCCGCCGCCCGCGCCGCTCTCCGGCCCGGGCGGCGGTTGTCTTCACGGCCTCCGCACCTGACCCGGGTTTACCAACGGGTACGGCGTTTGGCAGGATCGACCGTATGTCCGGTTCTCATCGCGCCACCGAGTACCCGTCGTACGAGCCGATGCAGGAGCCGGCGTACGGGGTGCCGCAGCAGTCGTACGAGCAGCCGTACACCGGGTACGAGGCGTACGGACAGCCGGACGCGCAGGAGTACGGCCACGGTGTGTACCAGCCGTACGAGCAGGCTCCTGACGCGTACTCCGGGCCGTACGACCCGTCGTTCCGGGCCCTCCCGGACGGGCCGGAGAGCGGCTACGAGCCGGCGTCGGTGTACCAGCCGGTGCCCGCGTTCGAACCCGAGCCCGTGGTGCTCGCCGCCATGACCGCCGCCGCGCCCGCGCCCGCCGCCCTGCCCGTGACCGCCGCCGCACCCGTGCCGGGTGGCCGGGCGGCCGCGCGGGGACGGCGGCGCAAGGCCAAGCAGAAGCGCCACGGAAAGGCCGTGATGGCCGGCACCGCCCTGCTGGTCGCCGCCACCGCCGGCTGGTACGCCGTCGGCCAGGACGGTGCCAAGCCCGGCATCACCGCCGCCGACGGCCCCGGCCCGGACGGCCTCAGCAAGCCCGACCAGCCCGGCCCGGGCCCCGCGGCCGCCCAGGCCGCCTCCGACCGGCAGGCCGCGGCCCCGGCCGCCGGCCGCAGCCAGACCCGTGCGGACGGCTCGGTCGCCGCGATCCCCGGCCTCGGCGCGAAGTTCACCGCGCAGATACCCGCCGAGACCACCCAGGTCGTGGTCGCCTCCGGCCAGGACAAGAACACCGACAAGAACACCGTCGTCCTGTGGACCCGCACCCCCGAGGGCCGCTGGCTGGCCGGCGAGACCTGGCAGGGCCACAACGGCAAGAACGGCTGGACCACCGACCACAACGAGGGCGACCTGCGCAGCCCGATCGGCGTCTTCAACCTCACCGACGCGGGCGGCCGCAAGGCGGACCCGGGCAGCAAGCTCCCGTACGACAAGGACCCGAGCTTCGTGGTCTCCGGCACGGGCTTCTTCGGGGACCAGCTGGCCGGCTCCTTCGACTACGTGGTCGCGATCAACTACAACCGCGTCCCCGGCAACTCCCCGCTCGACGCGCGCCGCCCGATGGGCTCCAAGAAGGGCGGCGGCATCTGGCTCCACGTGGACCACGACGGCCCGACCCACGGCTGCGTGTCGATCCCCGAGGACAAGATGGCCCAGCTGATCCGCACCCTCGACCCGGCGGCCCACCCGGTCATCGTGATGGGCGACGCCACCGCACTGGCCGTCTGACCTCGGCCTACGCGGAACCCGGGCCCCCCAAGGCCCCTTGTCCACCTCCTACAGATCGAGGGGGCGGATCCTGTCGCCGGTCATACCATGCTGACCAGCGGGTAACCCGGTTCCATGGCAGTATGAGCGGTTCGCGCATTGTGGCACTCGGCCATTACCAGCCCCCCAAGGTCCTCACCAACGACGGCCTGGCGGCGCTCGTCGACACCGACGACGAGTGGATCCGCACCCGGGTGGGCATCCGCACCCGGCACATCGCCGAGGACGAGAGCCTGGTCGACCTCGCCACCGAGGCCGCGCAGAAGGCGCTCGCCAACAGCGGCCGGACCGCCGCGGAGATCGACCTCGTCGTCGTCGCCACCTGCACCGCGATCGAGCGCAGCCCCAACACCGCCGCCGCCGTGGCCGCCCGGCTGGGCGTGCGCTCGCCCGCCGCGTACGACATCAACACGGTCTGCTCCGGCTTCTCGTACGCCCTGGCCACCGCCGACCACGCGATCCGGGCCGGCGCGGCCCGCCGCGCCCTGGTGATCGGCGCCGAGCGGATGTCCGACACGCTCGACTGGACCGACCGCTCCACCTGCGTGATCTTCGGCGACGGCGCGGGCGCCGCGGTGGTCGAGGCCCAGGAGGAGGGCGCCGAGCCCGGCATCGGGCCGGTGGTCTGGGGCTCCGAGCCGGAGCGGGGGGACGCCGTGGTGATCACCGGCTGGGACCCGGTGATCAGCCAGCAGGGGCAGTCGGTCTTCCGCTGGGCCACCACCCAGCTCGCCCCGCTGGCCCGCCAGGCCTGCGAACGGGCCGGGATCGACCCGTCCGAGCTGAAGGGCTTCGTCCCGCACCAGGCCAACCTGCGGATCATCGACGCCATCGCCGGCAAGCTGGGCCTCGGCGCGGACGCGGTGGTGGCCCGGGACGTGGTCCACTCGGGCAACACCTCGGCCGCCTCCATCCCGCTGGCCTTCTCCAAGCTGGTCGAGCGCGGCGAGCTCTCGCCCGGCGACCCGGTCCTGCTCTTCGGCTTCGGCGGGGGGCTGGCCTACGCGGGCCAGGTCGTGCGCTGCCCCTGACCCGGACGCCGCTCCACGGCCGCCTGAACGGCGCTCCACGGCCGCCTGAACGGCGCTGCACGGCCGCCTGAACGGCGCCGCACGGCCGTCCCGAACCCGAACATGCCGGTGGGCGGGCACCCTGTCACGGGTGCCCGCCCACCGGCATGTCTGGCGCGCTTGCGGTACGTCGGCGGACCTCCCCCGAGGACACGGCCGCCGTCCGCCGTACCCCGGACAGGAGGCCGGGGCTGCGCGCGGAGCGGATGGTGGGTCGGAGGACGGTCCTACTTGGGCGCCTTCTTGCCGGTGACGCCCAGGTACACCAGGGGAGCGAGGTTGGGCTTGAGGTCCTTGACCTTGACGCCCCAGGAGGTGAAGGCCTTCTGGTGCTCGGCCGCCGAGGCGAGCAGCGAGACCAGGGCCCCGGCCACGGCGTTCGGGTCGAGCGACTTGTCGGCCTGGCCCTTCGCCTGGAGTTCCTTGACGGCCTCCGCGAGCGGCTTGGCGACCGCGTTGAGGACCGTCATGCGGATCTTGAAGAACCGCTTGTCCCCTTCGGCGGCACCGAGCGTGACCACTCGGAGAATGGCGTCGTTCTTGCGCCAGAAGGCGAGGAATCCGTCGACCAGTTCTTCCGAAGTGGTCGGTCCGGACTTCCCTGCCCAGGACTTTCCGGCCACCAGCTCTTTGAGCTGGTCGGCGTCCTTGGCCATTTCCTCGGCGATTTCGAGGACGGCGCCCTCGACATCCGGGAAGTACTGGTAGAAGGTCGCGGGGGAGGTACCCGCCATACGGGCGACGTCGATGACCTTGACGTCCCGATAGGGCGACGTGCTGAGCATCTCGCGGAGGCAATCGAGCAGCTTCTGCCGCGTCTCCTGTCCGCGTCGCCCGGCGACGCGACCGTCGACGGTGCGAACTTGTCCTGTCATGCCGTCAGCTTACCGTGGCACGATCTTGGCGCGATTCGGTGATGCGACTATTACTCCGCACGGGGGGTTGCTATAGCGGCATGAACCACTTCGGACGGATATTCACCGGGCTTCGAAGCCCCTCTTGAAGCCCCCCCGTGTGCTTATGACCTCACAGCGTGACGGCGAGTCCGCTGAGGGGTGGTCGGGTGACAGAGCGTGACGACGGTCGAAGAGTGCGTTCCCCTCCGGACATGACCGGACGGGAACGGGCCGGGGCTCCGCGCGCAAGCCGCCCCCGGAGCGGGCGTCAGGATCCGGCCGTTCCGTCCTCGCTGGTCAGAGGCCTGTCCGGGGTGCCGTGGGGGCCCGGACGACGGGTTCCGGCGGGTGGGGGAGGTTGGATATGCGTGGGACGGCATTGGAGAATCGGGTCCGGCACCACGCGGCGGGTGCGGACAACGGGGAGGTGGCAGCGGAGTGGACCAGCTGACGGCGCACGATCCGAGGCGGATCGGGCCCTTCGAGGTGCTGGGGCGGCTCGGCGCGGGTGGGATGGGTCTGGTCTACCTGGCGCGTTCCGCGTCGGGGCGACGGGTCGCCATCAAGACCGTGCGGGGTGAGCTGGCCGAGGACGAGCTGTTCCGGGTCCGCTTCGCCCGGGAGATCGCGGCGGCCAAGACGGTCGGCGGCTTCTACACGGCGGCCGTGGTGGACGCGGACGCGGACGCCCGGGTGCCCTGGCTGGCCACCGCCTACATCCCGGCCCCCTCGCTGGAGGACCTGGTCGAGGACTGCGGCCCGCTGCCGGTGGAGGCCACCCGCTGGCTGGTCGCCGGCATCGCGGAGGCTCTCCAGTCCATCCACGCGGCCGGGCTGATCCACCGCGACCTCAAGCCCTCCAACGTCCTGGTGGTCGAGGACGGCCCGAAGGTGATCGACTTCGGCATCGCGGCCGGGGTGTCCAGCACCCGGCTCACCATGACCAACGTCGCGGTCGGCACCCCCGCCTACATGTCCCCCGAGCAGGCCCGGGACAGCCGTACCGTCCGGGGCGCCAGCGACGTCTTCTCGCTCGGCTCGCTGATGGTCTTCTGCGCCACCGGGCACCCGCCCTACCGGGGCACCAACCCGGTCGAGACGGTGTTCCAGCTGCTGCGCGAGGAGCCGGACCTGACCGGCATGCCGCGCGAGCTGATGGACCTGGTCCGCGCCTGCATGCAGCAGGCCCCCGAGCGCAGGCCCACCCCGGCGCAGATCCAGACCGAGCTGGCCCCGCACCTCTTCTCCCGGGACGACGCCTCCGGCGAGGCCGGGGACTGGCTGCCGGCCAACGCGCTGGAGCTGATCGAGCGCAAGCGGGGCCGCCGGACGGCCGCCCCGCCGTCGCGCCCGCCGGCCGGCCCGGCCCAGCCGCCGCAGCCGCCCGCGCACCCCCAGGCCGCGCACCCCCAGGCCTCGCACCCCCAGCCCGTGCACCCCCAGGCCTCGCACCCCCAGGGCCCGCCCTCGCACGTCCCGCCGCAGCACCTCGGACCGGCCGACCCGCGCACCAACCCGGGCGGGCGGCACGCCCAGCCGCCCGCCGGACCGGTGCACAGCCTGCCGCAGCCGGGCCCGCACCAGGACGCCGAGATCCCGACCGCGAAGATCGCCTCGCCGAACCGGCACCGGGCGCCCACCGGCGGCTCCGTCGAGGTGCAGCTGTCCGGCGCCTCGGTGCGGATAGGCCCGGGGCCGCGGGCCGAGCACGAGCAGCCCGGCCCGAGCACCGCCCCGGCCACGACGGACTGGGTCCGCCGCGCCCCGACCCCGCCGCCCCCGCCGGTCGCCCGCTGGCGCCCCTGGCGGTTCCGGATGTCCAACGACGTCTGGGGCACCCCGGTGGTCGCCGACGGCACGCTCTTCGTCTCCAGCTTCGAGGTGCACGCGCTGGACATCGCCTCCGGCGAGCGCCGCTACAAGACCCGGGACGTCGCCTGGGCGCTCGCGGTGGACGCCGGCCGGGCGCACGCCGCGGACGGCCCGCACCTGTACACGGTGGACGCCGCGGACGGCACCGAGCGCTGGCGCACCTCGCTGGACGGCTGGGTCTACTCGCTCTCCGCCGCCGACGGCGTGCTCTGCTGCGGCATCAGGGGCGGCGGCGTCCAGCTCCGCTCGGCCGCCAACGGCGCCGAGCTGTGGCGCGCCGACGACGCCCAGCAGGACTACGAGAACCCGCAGTCCGGCCCGGTCCTGGTGGGCGGCGCCGCCTACTACTACGGAGGCGGGCGGCTGCGCTGCGTCGACCCGCGCGGCGCGGGCCTGCGCTGGTCCTTCCCGGTCGGCGAGGACGTGCCCTCGCACCCGGTCGAGCGCGGCGGCGTGCTGTACGTGGCGGCCGGCACCCGGGTGTACGCGCTGGACGCGGCCAGCGGGGCCGAGCGCTGGCGCTTCGAGGCCCCGGTGGTGCTGTTCACCCCGCCGGCCCTGGACGCCGACGCGGTCTACGTGGCCGACTACCTGGGCACGGTCCACGCGCTGGACGCGGCCACCGGCCTGGACCGCTGGCGCGGGGTCACCGGCCGCCGCCAGGGGGCCGACCCGGTGGTGGTCTCGGACGGCATGGTGCTGGTCGGCAACGGCGAGGTGCTGTACGCCTTCGAGGCGGCCACCGGCCGGGAGCGCTGGCGCTACACCGCCCGCGGCGAGATCGTCGGCTCCCCGGCGGTGGCCGACGGCCTGGTGCACCTGGGCAGCCGGGACCACTCGCTGCACACCCTGGACCTGGCGAGCGGTCAGCTGCGCTGGGAGCTCGGCACCAAGGGCGAGCTCACCGGCTCGCCGGTGGCGGTCGGCGGCCGGGTCTTCGTCGGCTCCAAGGACCGCTGCGTGTACGCGCTGGACGCCTTCTACGGCACGGCGGTGCCCGCCCGCTGAACCGCGGGGCGGACACCGCTGGTGCCGGCGCCGGCACCAGCCCGTCGGCACCACCGGTGCCGGTGCCGACGGGTCGGTGCCGTCAGTCCGGGACTCAGGCCTTGCGGGCCCCGGGGTGGCGGCTGCACCAGCCGTCCCACGCGGAGGAGACCATCTCCGTCACGTCGTGACGGGCGGTCCAGCCCAGCTCGCGGTGGATCAGGTCGGCCGAGGCCACCACGCGGGCCGGGTCGCCGGGGCGGCGCGGGGTCATCTCGGCGGCGGTGTCGTAACCGGTGACCTTGCCGATCACCTCCAGCATCTCCTTGACGCTGACGCCCTCGCCGCGGCCGATGTTCAGCACCAGGGAGGTCGCGCCGGCCGGGTCGGCGGCCATCCGCTTGGCGGCCGCCACGTGCGCCGAGGCGATGTCGGAGACGTGGATGAAGTCGCGGACGCAGGTGCCGTCCGGGGTCTGGTAGTCGTCGCCGAAGATCCGCGGGGCCTCGCCGGCGGTGAGCCGCTCGAAGACCATCGGGATCAGGTTGAACACCCCGGCGTCGGAGAGCTCGGGCGAGGCGGCGCCGGCCACGTTGAAGTAGCGCAGGGCCACGGTGGACATGCCGTGGGCCTTGCCGGCCGCGGCGACCAGCCACTCGCCGGCCAGCTTGGTTTCGCCGTACGGGCTCATCGGGGCGCAGGGCGTGGACTCGGTGACCAGGTCGACGTCCGGCATGCCGTAGACCGCGGCGGAGGAGGAGAAGAGGAAGCGCTTCACCCCGCCCTCGGCGGCCGCCTCCAGGACGGTCTGGAGGCCGATCATGTTCTCGCGGTAGTACAGGAAGGGCTGCTCGACGGACTCGCCGACCTGCTTCTTGGCGGCGAAGTGCAGGATGCCTTCGACGCCGTGGTCGCGGATCGCGGCGTCCAGGGCGGCGCGGTCCAGGGTGGAGCCCTCGATCAGGGGGACGCCGGCCGGCAGCCGGGAGGCGTCGCCGGTGCTGAGGTCGTCCAGGACGGCGACGCGCTCCCCGGCGTCGAGCAGCTGTCGGACGACGTGTCCGCCGATGTATCCGGCACCGCCGGTGATCAACCAAGTCATGTGCCGATCCTAGGGGCGCACCTTGTGGATCTTCGCCGGGCCCGGCGGAACCCACGAGGCGCGCTCCCGCGTTCGGGATCGGTCGCCACGTTCGGGCGAGTCGGGGCCGCAAAGCAGACAAAACGGTGAAAAGCTGACAAAGATTTCCGTGCGTTCATATCCGCGCCCGCTCGGCGCGGTGACGAATCGGAGGCAGCCAGGTGCGCCGTCACAAGGAACACGCCAGTCCCCTGCCCGCCGGGCCGCGGCCGACCGGCCCGAGGGTGCCGGGCGGGCGGCTGCCGGGGGGCGTCGCGGGGGCGCTGGCGGCCGTGCTGGCGCTGGCCGGGTGCAGCAGCGGCTCGTCCTCCTCGGCCACCGTCGCGGCCACCGGCTCGCCGCAGGGCGCCGCCGCCCCGCAGGCCCCCGCGACGTCCGCCCAGTCGAACGGCGGGACCCAGCTGCAGGACGCCTACCAGGCGGTGATCGCCAACGTGCTGCCGTCGGTGGTGCAGATCACCACCGGCGACAGCCTCGGGTCCGGGATCGTCTACGACGACAAGGGCGACATCGTCACCAACGCCCACGTGGTCGGCACCGCGACCACCTTCACGGTGACCCTCGCCAACAGCACCACGGCGCTGGACGCGAGCCTGGTCGCCAGCTACCCCGACTCCGACCTGGCGGTGATCCGGCTGAACAAGCCGCCGAGCGGTCTCAAGCCGGCCAGCTTCGGCGATTCGAGCAAGGTCCAGATCGGCCAGATCACCCTCGCCATGGGCAGCCCGCTGGGGCTCTCCAGCAGCGTCACCCAGGGCATCGTCTCGGCCATCGGGCGGACCGTCTCCGAGCCCCAGGCTCCCGGGTCGCCGGGCGCCACGATCGGCAACATGGTGCAGACCTCGGCGGCGATCAACCCGGGCAACAGCGGCGGCGCGCTGGCGGACCTGGACAGCAAGGTGATCGGCATCAACACGCTCGCCGCGGTCGAGCCGCAGACCAACGGCGCGGCCGCACCCGGCATCGGCTTCGCCATCCCGGCGAGCACCATCACCAACATCGCCGACCAGCTGATCAAGCAGGGCAAGGTCACCAACTCCGGCCGGGCCGCGCTCGGCGTCACCGTCCGAACCAACACCAACCAGCAGTTCCAGCCGTCCGGCGCGGTCATCGTGGCGGTCACCCCGGGCGGGCCGGCGGCCTCGGCGGGGCTCCAGGTCGGGGACGTCATCACCAAGATCGACGACACCCAGGTGGACTCGCTGAACGCGCTCACCACCGCGCTCGCCTCGCTCAACCCGGGCAGCAAGGTCACCGTCACCTACACCCGCAACGGCGAGACCAGGACCGCCGACGTCACCCTCGGCGAACTGGCGCCCGCCCAGACCTCGTCGCCCTGAGCCCCGGTACGGGGACGCCGGGCCGCACGCCGCGCAAGGGTTCAGCGGGCCGGGTGCCGTACCGGACCGGCGCCGGGACCTCGTCTCCGCCTCGACGTGGTCCCGGCGCCCTGCCGTGTCCGGGGGAGGGGGCGGTCAGCGGCGGGCGGTGCGGGTGCGGAAGGGCAGCTCCACGGTGACGGTGGTCGGCCCGCCCTCGGGGCTGTCCACCAGGAAGACGCCGTCCACCGCGCGGACCCGCTCGGCCAGCCCGGCCAGGCCGCTGCCCGGGTAGGGGGCCGCGCCGCCCTTGCCGTCGTCCTGGACCAGCACCATCAGCTGGTGGTCCGAGCGCCAGACCTCGACCGAGGCGGAGCGGGCGCCGGCGTGCTTGGAGACGTTGGTCAGCAGCTCGCTGACGGTGAAGTAGGCGATGCCCTCGACCGCCGAGTCCGGACGCTCGGGCTGCCCGTCCGGGCCGGTCAGGTCGACGTTCACCCGGACCCCGCCGGGGACGGTGCAGCGGGCGGCGACCGAGGACAGCGCGGCGTCCAGGCCGCGGTCGGTGAGCACCGCCGGGTGGATGCCGCGGGCCAGGTCGCGCAGCTCCTGGAGGGCCAGCTTCACCTCGCCGTGGGCGTTGTCGACCATCCTGGTGGCGGCCGCCATGTCGTCCTCCGACTCCACCTCGCGCAGCCGCTCCTTGGCCATGCCGAGGTCCATCGCCAGCGCGACCAGCCGGGCCTGGGCCCCGTCGTGCAGGTCGCGCTCGATCCGGCGCAGGTCGGCGGCGGCGGTGTCGACCACGGTGCCGCGGTCGTCCTCCAGCTCGCGCACCCGCTCGGCCAGGGCGCCCGGGAAGAGCAGCGACTCGATCAGGATGCGGTCGACCGCGGCCAGGGCGCGGACCACCCAGGGCAGCACCGGCCAGAGCGCGATCACCGAGACCAGGGTCAGCGCGAAGCTGAGCACGCCCCAGGGCAGCATCAGCACGTTGTAGAGCGCCGAGCGCCAGTTCAGCAGGTCGGTGAGCTGGGCGATGGTGTAGCCGACCATCCCCGGGCGGCGCGGCTTCACCGGCTCCGGCTCGTCGATCGCGGAGTCGTACGCCGACCGCGCCCGCTGCCGGCCCAGCGCGCCCAGGGAGCGCGAGACGGCCAGGCCGCCGGCCAGCAGCGGCAGGCCGATCACGGTGATCGACAGGCCCAGGCCGACCGAGAGCGTGGTCACGGCCAGCACGAAGCCGGAGATGCCGAGCGGCAGGTTGAGCATCAGCCGGCCGACCTGGTGCCACATCCTCGGGCCGTACAGCGGCGGACGCTCCATCCGAGCGTCCTGCTCCCTGATGGCGTCCACGGCGCGGTGCAGCGGCTTCATCCGGATCTACCGTCCCTCTTCGTCGTGCGGCTGGACCAAGCTTCCCGAACGGCGGGTGGTGGGTGCCATGGGGGTGATACATCTTCCCGGCCGGGGGTTAACCCCACCCCGGCCCCGGTCTCCGGTGGCCCGCCGGTGGTCCGCCGGGGTTCCGCCGGTGGTCGGTCGGGGGTCGGCAGGAGGTCGGCAGGAGTTCCACCGGAGTTCCACCGGGGTGTCCACGGGCCGTCTTGCGGACCGGGCAGGGTTCGGGCGGAGCGGAGCGGTCCCCTTAGACTCACGCTTTGGCCATGGTTGGGCCCGTGAGAGCAAACGTCGTAGAACTGTCCTAGGGGCGGATTCACGGCCGAGGTGGAGGCGAAGGCATGGAGGGGAAGCACGCGGCTGCCGTCGCGGCCGACCCGGCGGTCGGCAGCGGCTACTTCGACGCGTACGCCGCGATCGGCCTGCTGGCCGTCGTCGGGGTGCTCTTCGTCGTCGTGGCGTTCACCGCCAACCGGCTGCTGCGACCCGTGGTGTACTCGCCCGAGAAGCTCCTCACGTACGAGTGCGGAGTGGACCCGGTGGGTGAGGACTGGGCGCACACCCAGATCCGCTACTACGTGTACGCCTTCCTGTACGTGATCTTCGCGGTGGACGCGATCTACCTGTTCCCGTGGGCGACGGTCTTCGCCTCCGCCGGGTACGGCGCCGGAACTCTGGTCGAGATGTTCCTGTTCATCGGCTTCCTCGCGGTCGGACTGCTCTACGCCTGGAAGAAGGGCGTTCTGGAATGGACGTGACCCACTCCCACTCGCACGGCGGCGCCCAGGGCGGTCCCGTCCCGCTCGGCCTGCCGGACCCCGCCCGCCCCGGCGCCGTCGAGCGCCGCGGCATCGGACCGCTGGCCCGGCTCGCGCCGGACCCGGTCAAGGTGGTGCTCAACTGGGGCCGCCGCTACAGCCTCTGGTGCTTCAACTTCGGGCTGGCCTGTTGCGCGATCGAGTTCATCGCCGCGTCCATGGCCAAGCATGACTTCATCCGGATGGGTGTCATCCCGTTCGCGCCCGGACCCCGTCAGGCTGATCTGATGATCGTCTCCGGGACGGTGACCGACAAGATGGCGCCCGCCGTCAAGCGCCTCTACGAGCAGATGCCCGAGCCGAAGTACGTCATCTCCTTCGGCGCCTGCTCCAACTCCGGCGGCCCGTACTGGGACTCCTACTCGGTCACCAAGGGCGTCGACCAGATCATCCCGGTGGACGTCTACGTCCCCGGCTGCCCGCCGCGGCCGGAGGCGCTGCTCCAGGGCATCCTCAAGCTCCAGGAGAAGATCGCCGCCGAGTCCCTGCCGGAGCGCTACGCGGCGCCCGCGTCGGCGCTGCGCCGTCCGCTGGTGACCGGGCCGTCGAGCGCCGGGCCTTCGAGCGGTTCCGACGAGGGAGGGGTCTCGTGACTTCCGCCGAGCAGTGCGCGGCGTCGGTCGGGGAGTGGGCGACCGGCGCCGAGGCGTACGGGCTGATCACCGTCGACGTCCCGGCCGAGAACTGGATCGAGGCGCTCACCAACGCCCGGGACGTCCTGGGCCTGGGCTTCTTCGACTGGCTGAGCGCCGTCGACGAGCTCGCCGAGGGCTTCTCCGTGGTCGCCCACCTGGCCGCCGTCGAGGCGCCGGGCGTCCGGCACCTCGCGCTGCGCACCCGGGTGCCGCGCGACAGGGCGGCGCTGCCGACCGCCGTCCCGGTGTACGCGGGTGCCGCCTGGCACGAGCGCGAGACCCACGAGATGTTCGGCATCGACTTCCCCGGGCACCCCTACCTCGCCACCCTGCTGCTGCCGGACGGCTTCGAGGGGAACCCGCTGCGCAAGGAGTTCGTGCTCGCGGCGCGGGTCGCCAAGGACTGGCCGGGCGCCAAGGAGCCGGGCGAGTCCGATCACGGCGGCGGGCCGGCCCGGCGCAAGATGCAGCCGGCCGGCGTGCCGGACCCGAACGAGTGGGGGCCGCTCAAGGGCACCCTGCCGCCGGTCGCCGAGCGGCCCGCGCGCGGTGCGCGGGCGGCGGGCGCGGCGGCGCGGACGCCCCGGGCGGCCGGTGCCGCTGCCGCCGGCGCCGCTGGTGCCGCTGCCGGTGCCGAGGGTGGTGCTCCGGTGCGGGCGGACCGGCCGCGGCGGACCAGGTCGGTCTCCGAGGGGTCGGCGAGCCAGGCGGCCGCCGAGCCCTCCGCCGAGCCCTCCGCGACTCCGGGCGCTCCTGCTGCTCCTGCCGGTGCCGGTGCCGAGGGTGGTGCTCCGGTGCGGGCGGATCGGCCGCGGCGGACCAGGTCGGTGTCCCAGGGGTCGGCCAGTCAGACGGCCGCCGAGCCCGCCGCCGAGCCCGCCGCTGAGCCGGCCGCCGAGCCGACGGCCGAGCCCGCGGCTCCGGTGCGGCCCAGGCCGTCCGACGCGCCCCGGTCCTCCGACGCGCCCTGGCACAACCCGGTGCCCGCCCACGACGAGGAGCCGTCGGGCGCGAAGCCCGGCGAGGAGCGGGGCGAACCGGGCGGGCAGCAGGACGAGACCTCGGCCGGAGCGGCCGACCAGGACGGAGACGGCACGTGAACCTGTTCGACACGGTGCTGCGCTGCGTCGCCACCCTCGTCGTCTTCCTGGTCTTCCCGCTGGTCATCGGCCAGACCGAGCACAAGGTCATGGCGCACATGCAGGGCCGGCTCGGTCCGATGTACGCGGGTGGCTTCCACGGCTGGGCGCAGCTCGTCGCGGACGGCGTGAAGTTCGCGCAGAAGGAGGACATCGTCCCGGCCGGGGCGGACCGCCGGATCTTCCAGCTGGCGCCCGCCGTCTCGCTGCTGCCGTACCTCTTCGTGCTGCTGGCGATCCCGGTCGGTCCGAACGGCTTCGTCGGCCAGGCCGTCGACGCCGGCCTGTTCTTCGTGCTGGCCGTGATGGGCGTCGGCGTGATCGGCAAGCTGATGGCCGGCTGGGCCTCGGCGAACAAGTTCTCGCTGCTCGGCGCCCTGCGCACGGCCGCGCAGCTGATGTCGTACGAGCTGCCGATGGTGCTGGCGGCGGCCTCGGTGGCGATGGCCGCCGGCACGCTGTCGCTGCCCGGGATCGTGGACTCCTTCCAGTGGTACTGGCTGCCCTGGCAGATCATCGGCGCGTTCGTCTTCTTCACGGCCGGTCTGGCCGAGCTCCAGCGGCCGCCGTTCGACATGCCGATCGCCGACTCGGAGATCATCTTCGGCGCGTACACCGAGTACACCGGTCTGCGGTTCGCCCTGTTCCTGCTGTCCGAGTACGCGGGCATCCTGGTGGTGTCGGCGCTGACCGCGGTGCTCTTCCTGGGCGGCTGGCACGGGCCGATGTCGGACCAGCTCGGCTGGCTCTGGATGATCCTCAAGACCTTCGCGCTGGCCTTCGTGGTCATCTGGCTGCGGGTCACCTACCCGCGGCTGCGCGAGGACCAGCTGATGCGCTTCGCGTGGACGGGCCTGATCCCGCTCGCGCTGGTCCAGCTGGCCCTCACCGGCATCATCAAGGTGGCGATCTCATGAGTTTTCCGGGAGCAGGCCTGGCCAAGGGCCTGGCCGTGACGCTGCGGACGATGACCAGGAAGAGCGTCACCGCGCAGTACCCCGACGTGCAGCCGGTGCTGCCGCCGCGTTCGCGCGGCGTCATCGCGCTGCTGGAGGAGAACTGCACGGTGTGCATGCTCTGCGCGCGCGAGTGCCCGGACTGGTGCATCTACATCGACTCCCACAAGGAGACGCTGCCGGCCGCCGAGCCGAACGCCCGGGCCCGCACCCGCAACGTGCTGGACCGGTTCGCCATCGACTTCTCGCTCTGCATGTACTGCGGGATCTGCATCGAGGTCTGTCCCTTCGACGCGCTGTTCTGGTCGCCGGAGTTCGAGTACGCGGAGACCGACATCCACGAGCTGACCCACGAGCGGGAGAAGCTCCGCGAGTGGATGTGGACCGTCCCCGCGCCGCCGGCGCTGGACCCGGCGGCCGAGGAGCCCAAGGAGATCGCCACCGCGCGCAAGGCGGCGGACAAGCTGGCCGCGGCAGCCGCGGCGGCCGCGGAACCGGCCACCGACGAGAAGGGAGACGACGCGTGATTGGTACCACCACGCTTCTCGCGGCGACCGGCTCCCTGGAGCCGGCCGCCCGTTCGTTCCTGTCCCCGACCGGCCAGGAGATCGTCTTCCTGCTGGTCGGCATCGCCGTGCTCGGCTCGGCCGTGGTCTCGGTGACCACCAGGCAGCTGGTGCACGCCGCGCTCTGGCTGGTGGCCGCGCTCGGCGGGCTGGCGGTGGAGTTCCTGCTGCTCACGGCCGAGTTCATCGCCTGGGTGCAGGTGCTGATCTACCTCGGTTCGGTGGTCGTCCTGGTGCTGTTCGGGCTGATGCTCACCAAGGCGCCGATCGGGCGCTCGCCGGACGCCGACTCCAGGAACCGCTGGGTGGCCCTGGTCGTGGCGCTGGCCTCGGCCGGGACCCTGGTCACGCTGGTCGTCGACGCCTTCCGGACCTCCTGGATCGACCTCGGGCAGGGCGGCGGCTCGGCCGCCGTCACCGGGGCCAGCCTGTTCCGGCACTGGGTGCTGCCCTTCGAGGCGCTGTCCGTGCTGCTGCTGGCGGCGCTGGTCGGCGCGATCGTGCTGTCGCGCGGCTCCAAGCGGCGGGTGCCGGCGCCCCGGGCGGGCAAGCTGCGCGCCGGGCGGCCGGTCGGGTCCAACGGGACGGTCGCCGCGACCGCACCGAAGCCGGCTCCGGCTCCGGCGGCCGCCCAGTCGGCCTCCGAGCAGTCGACCTTTGAGCAGGAGGGCTGATGCACCTCGCCTACCCCGTCGTCCTCGCCGCGCTGCTGTTCAGCGTCGGCGTGTACGGCGTGCTCGCCCGGCGCAACGCCGTCCTGGTGCTGATGTCCGTCGAGCTGATGCTCAACGCCGTCAACCTCAATCTGGTCGCCTTCGACGCCTGGCTGCGGGACTCGCTGCACGCCGGGCAGGCGCTCACCCTGTTCACCATCACCGTCGCCGCCGCCGAGATCGGGCTGGGGCTGGCCATCGTCCTGCTGCTGTTCCGGGCCCGGGGCACCGCGGACATCGACCGCGCCACCGCGCTCGGCGACCCGGCCGAGGCGCTCGCCGTCGAGGAGACGCCGGTCGACGCCGGGGCGCCGACCGGAGCCGAGGCACTGAAGGGCCAGGCCGCCGCATGAACCTCGCCCTGCCCGCACTCGTCCCGGCGCTGCCCGCGCTCGGCGCCGCCGCGACCCTGGCCGTCGGCAGGAAGGCGCCCGGGCTGGCCCGGCCGCTGGCCATCGTCCCGGTCGCCGTCTCGGCGGTGCTCGCCCTGGTGGTCGCCCTCCAGCTCGGCACCGGCCAGACCCTGGACGCCGCCACCCGGCTCACCCCGACCGGCGGCCCGGACATCTCCCTCGCCCTCCACCTGGACGGCTTCAGCTCGCTGATCTCGGTGCTGGTCGGCCTGGTCGCCACCTGCGTCCAGGTCTACTCGACGGCGTACCTCAAGGAGGACCCGCGCTACCCCTCGTACGCGGCGCTGGTCTCGCTGTTCACCGCGGCGATGTTCCTGGTGGTCTACTCGGGCGACCTGATCGTGCTGCTGGTCGGCTGGGAGGTCATGGGCCTGTGCTCGTACTTCCTGATCGGCCACCACTGGGAGACCGCGGACGCCCGCTCGGCCTCGCTGAAGGCCTTCCTGGTCACCAAGCTCGGTGACGTGCCGTTCCTGTTCGGGATCTTCCTGCTCGGCGCGGACGCCGGCAGCTTCCGCGTCCCGGACGTGCTGGCGGCCGCGACGGAGGGCAGGCTCGGGCACCCGACGCTGATCGCCCTGCTGCTGCTCGCCGGCGTGGCCGGCAAGAGCGCGCAGTTCCCGCTGCACACCTGGCTCCCGGACGCGATGGCCGGCCCGACCCCGGTCTCCGCGCTGATCCACGCCGCCACCATGGTCGCGGCCGGCATCTACCTGGTCGCCCGGCTGCTGCCGGTCTTCCTGCTGTCGGGCGCGGCGCTGGTCGTGCTCGCGGTGATGGCCGCCGTGACGATGATCGGCTCGGCGCTCTGCGCGCTCGCCCAGGACGACCTCAAACGGGTGCTCGCCTACTCCACCGTCGGCCAGCTCGGCTACATGGCCGGCGCGCTGGCCAGCGGGGACCGCGAGGCCTCCGTCTTCCACCTGGTCAGCCACGGCGCGTTCAAGGCGCTGCTGTTCCTGGCCGCCGGTGTGGTGATCCACGCCGCGCACACCAACTCGATCTCCGCGATGTCCCGCATCCCCGGGCTGCGGCGGCGCGTCCCCGACGCCTACTGGACGATGGGCATCGGGCTCGTCGCCCTGGTCGGGCTGCCGCCGTTCTCCGGCTTCTTCAGCAAGGAGGCGGTGCTCACCGCCGCCGAGCACGCCGCCAACGGCGAGGCGCTGACCAACGGGCTCGGCCCGGCGTCGGCGGTGCCGCAGGCGGCCGGCTGGATCGTGCTGATCTCCGCCGGACTCACCGCGCTGCTCACCGCCGCGTACGCGACCCGGCTGTTCCTGGTCGCGTTCCACAGCCCGGCCGGGGCCGCCGCGGCCGCACCGCAGGTGCTGCCCGCCGCCGACCGGGGCACCGTCGTCGCCGACCACGAGGCCGGCGCGCCGTACTCGCCCGAGCTCGACGAGGCCGACCCGGCCAAGGCCGAGCCGCCGGCGATGCGCTGGCCGCTGTGGGTGCTGGCCGTGCCGACCATGGGCTTCGGCGTCGCCGGCCTGCGTTCGGACTGGCTGCCCGCGCTCCTGGACGGCGGCTCGCTGCGGCCCTCCGCCGTCACCGCCGTCACCGGCACCGGGCTCGCCGTGGTCGGCGCGCTCGCCGCGTACGGCGCCTGGCGCGCGGCGACCGCCCGGCTGGGCACCGGCCGTCCGGCTCCGGCCGGCCGGGTGCCCGAGCAGGGCGGAGCACCGGCCACCGAGGTGATCGTCGCCGATCCCGGGCGCACCCTGCTCGGCCCGCTGTTCGGCCCGGCCCGGCACGGCTTCGGCGTCGACCGGCTGTACCGGACGCTGTTCGTCCGCCCGGTGGTCGCCGCCGCCAAGCTGGTCCGCTTCCTCGACCGCGAGGTCGTCGAGGGCTACGTGCAGGGCAGCGGCATCGGTGCCAACCTGCTCGGCCGGGCCGTCCGGCTCGCGCAGACCGGGAACGCGCAGACCTACCTCAGCGCCCTGCTGGCCGCCGTCGTCCTGCTGACCGTCCTGGTGGCGGTGTAGCCGGTGCCGACGTCCTCCACCTCCGTCCCCTCGACCGCTGCTGGGAGCCCCCGATGAACGCAGTCCTCATCGCCCTCCTGGTGCTGCCGCTGCTCGGCGCCGCACTCACCCTGGCGCCGGTGTTCGGACCGGACCGGGCCGTGGCCGACCGGCGGGCCCTGCGGCTGAACACCGTCGTCACCGGCGCGGTGTTCCTGCTCACCGTCGCCCTCGCGGCCGGCTTCGACCACGACGAGCCCGCCCGGATGCAGGCCACCACCGACGTGTCCTGGATCCCGGCCCTGCACGTGCGCCTCCACCTTGGGGTGGACGGCGTCTCGCTGCCGCTGATCGTGCTGACCGGGCTGCTCACCTTCCTCTGCGCGCTGTACTCGGAGAAGCGGCTGCCGGACGGGGAGAACGTCCCGTCGGCGCAGGCCTTCGTCGGGCTGTTCCTCCTGCTCGAAGTCGGCATGCTCGCCACCTTCGCGGTGCTGGACCTCCTGCTCTTCTTCCTGGCCTTCGAGATCGTGCTGATCCCGATGTACTTCCTGATCGCCCGCTGGGGGAGCGGCGCCAAGGTGCCGGCCGCCAACCGGTTCATCCTCTACACGCTGCTCGGCTCGGCCGTGATGCTGCTCGGCTTCCTGCTGATCGGCAGCAAGGCCGGCACCTTCGACATGCAGGCCCTGGCCGCCGCGCACGGCAGCGGCCTCAGCCACACCACCCAGGTGATCGCCGCGCTGGCGATCCTGGTCGGGCTCGCGGTCAAGGCCCCCGCCTGGCCACTGCACAGCTGGCTCCCCGACGCGCACACCGCCGCCCCGACGGTGGGCTCGGTGCTGCTCGCCGGCGTGCTGCTGAAGATGGGCACCTACGGTCTGGTCCGCGTCCTCCTCCCGGTCGTGCCGGACGGCGCCGCCACCCTGGCCCCCTACCTGGGCGCCTTCGCGGCCGTCGGCATCGTCTACGGCTCCCTGGCCTGCCTGGCGCTGGCCCTCCCGTCGCCCACCACCACCCTTCTTTCGAAGCGCTCCGCGCCCTCGGATTCCGGATCCAAGGGCGACCTCAAGCGCCTGATCGCATACAGCTCCGTCGGCCACATGGGCTTCGTGCTCCTCGGTATCGCCTCCCTCACCCCGGTGGGCGTCAACGGCGCCCTGTTCGCCAACATCGCCCACGGTCTGATCACCGGTCTGCTGTTCTTCGTCGTCGGCGCGCTCAAGGACCGCTACGGCACGGCCGACCTCGACACCCTCGCCGGCGCCACCGGCGCCGCCCTGTACGGCCGGGCCCCGCGACTCGGCGCGCTGCTCGCCTTCGCCGCCGTCGCCAGCCTCGGCCTGCCCGGCCTGGCCGGCTTCTGGGGCGAGCTGCTCGCCATGTTCGGCGCGTTCGACCCGGCCGCCGGCCTGTCGCGCCCCGCGTTCGTCACCTACATGGTCCTGGCCGGCCTCGGCACCCTCCTCACCGCCGCGTACCTCCTGATCGTGGTCAAGCGCGTCTGCATGGGGGACCCGGAGCAGCCCGCACCGGTGGCCGAGCTCGCCGACCTGCGCCCGTACGAGGCCGTCAGCTGGACGCCGCTGGCCGCGCTCACCCTGCTCGCCGGCCTCTGGCCCGCGCTGCTGCTCGGCCTCTCCGACCCCGCCGTCAAGCACCTCCTCGGGGGTGGCTGACCGTGCTCGCAGCCCAGACCGCCGCACTCGGACCTCACTCCACGGGGCAGCACACTGTGACCTCCCTCGCCGTAGCCAACCCGGGCAGCCTGATCCAGTCCGTGGACTGGGTGGCGATCGCGCCCCCGCTGATCGCCGCCGTGGCCGCCCTCGCCGTGCTGCTCACGGACCTGTTCCTGCCCGAGCGGCACAAGAAGTGGCTCGGCCGCCTCACCGCGGCCGGACTCGCCCTCGCCCTCATCGCACTCCTTCCCCTCGCCGATGGATCACCCCGAGCGACCTTCTGTGTGCAGAACGTAGCAGGGGGGTCTGACAACGGCGGCTGCTCCTACGTCGCCGACCACTTCGCCCTGGTGTTCCAGCTGCTCGCGTTCGGCGGCGCGCTGATCGCGGCCCTGCTGTCGGCGCACACCGTGGAGACCGAGAAGCTGCCGCGCGGCGAGTACTGGTTCCTGCTGCTCTCCAGCGCCACCGGCGCCGCCCTGCTGCCCGCCTCCCGGGACCTCGCCACCCTGGTGATCGCCCTGGAGGTCGCCTCGCTGCCCGCCTTCGCCCTGGTCGCGCTGCGCCGGGACGGCCGGGGCGCCGAGGCCGCCTTCAAGTTCTTCGTCTCCTCGGTGACCGCGACCGCCGTCATGCTGCTCGGCGTCGGCTTCGTCTACGCGGCGAGCGGCAGCCTGCACCTCGGCGCCGTCGCCCAGGGCCTGGAGCACGCGCCCGGGCAGCTCAGGCCGCTGGCCGAGGCGGGCGTGGTGCTGACCCTGGTCGGCTTCGCCTTCAAGGTCGCCGCCGTCCCGTTCCACTTCTGGGTGCCCGACACCTACACCGGCGCGCCGCTGCCGGTGGCCGGCTACCTCTCGGTGGTCGGCAAGGCGGCCGGCCTGTCCGGGCTCGCCCTCGTCACCACCGTCGCCTTCCGCCCGTACGCCCACACCTGGGGCCTGGTGCTGGCCGTGCTGGCCGCCGTCACCATGACGGCCGGCAACGTCGGCGCGCTGCGGCAGCGCTTCGACACCCGGTACAGCGCGGTGCGGCTGCTCGCCTGGTCCTCGGTCGGCCAGGCCGGGTACCTGCTGGTGCCGCTCGCCGCGGCCGGCTACGCGCCCACCGGCGTCGACCCGCTCGGCGCCACCGCCGCGTACGCGCTGATCTACGGCGTGGTGAACCTCGGCGCCTTCGGGGTGGTCGCCGCCGTCGGCCGCCGGGCCGGGACCAGCGTGGACGACTTCCGCGGCCTGTTCGCCCGCAACCGCTGGACGGCGCTGGCGCTCGCGTTCTTCCTGCTCTGCCTGGCCGGTCTGCCGCCGGGCGTGATCGGCCTGTTCGGCAAGGTCGTGGTGTTCCGCGCGGCGGTCGACGCCGGGCTGGGCTGGCTGGCCGTGGTGATGGCCGTCAACGTGGTCGTCGCCCTGTACTACTACCTGCTCTGGACGGCCCGGCTGTTCGCCCCGGCGGCGCCGGACGCGTCCCTGGGGGAGAGCACCGCCGGGCACCGGCTGCCGGTGAGCCTCACCGCGACGCTGGGGCTCACCGCCTCGGCCGCCGTGGTGCTCTCGGTGGCGCCGCAGCTGGTCCTCCAGGTGGCGGGCGGCTCGCTGTTCTGAGCCGGTGCCGGGCCGCGCCGAGGGTGCGGTCCGGCGGTGTCGCGGGGGCACCGGGCTGTCGTCCGGGGTGCGGTGCGGCGGTGTCGCGTCGGTGTCGCGTCGGTCACCGTGTCGGGTCACAAGGGAACAAGGCCGTCGGCCCCACCCGTTGACCGGGCAAGAGGGACGAGGCAGAAAGGGCTTCCCCACCGCACCACTGGAGGGCCTGACGTGCACAGCCGGCACAACGGACTGAGGACCGCGGTCCTGCTCGGAGGCCTCTCGGCGCTGATCCTGGTGATCGGCAGCCTCTTCGGCCGCGCCGGCTTCGTGATCGCCCTGCTGGTCGCCCTCGGGACCAACGCCTACGCCTACTGGAACAGCGACAAGCTCGCGCTGCGGGCCATGCGGGCCCGGCCGGTCAGCGAGTTCGAGGCGCCCGGCCTGTACCGGATCGTCCGTGAGCTCTCCACCGCGGCCCGCCAGCCGATGCCCCGCCTCTACATCTCCCCGACCGAGGCCCCGAACGCCTTCGCCACCGGCCGCAACCCGCGCAACGCGGCGGTCTGCTGCACCGAGGGCATCCTGCGGATCCTGGATGAACGAGAGCTCCGCGGCGTGCTCGGGCACGAGCTGAGCCACGTCTACAACCGGGACATCCTGATCTCCTCGGTGGCCGGGGCGCTCGCCTCGGTGGTGATGTTCCTGGTGAACTTCGCCTGGCTGATCCCCTTCGGGCGCAGCGAGGACGACGACGGCCCGGGGCTGTTCGGGATGCTCGCCATCATGATCCTCGGCCCGCTCGCCGCCGGGCTGATCCAGCTGGCGGTCAGCCGCTCCCGCGAGTACCAGGCCGACACCGACGGCGCCCGGATGACCGGCGACCCGCTCGCCCTCGCGAGCGCCCTGCGGAAGCTCGACGCCGGCACCCGCCGGCTGCCGCTCCCGCCCGAGCCGCAGCTCCAGACCGCGAGCCACATGATGATCGCCAGCCCCTTCCGTCCCGGCGAGGCCGGCGCCAAGCTCTTCTCCACCCACCCTCCGATGGCCGAGCGCATCGCCCGCCTGGAGCGGATGGCGGGCTACGGCCGGTAGCCCCCCGCCGTCCCGGGGCGTCAGCCCGCCGCCTCCTCGTACGCGAGCCGCAGGCGGTGGACGCCCTCGGCGACCTGGGCGGGGCTCTCGGCCGCGGCGTAGCTGAGGCGGAGGTGGGGGGCCGGCGGTTCGGCGGGGTGGTAGGGGCGGCCGGGGGAGACCTGGACGCCGGCGCGCAGCGCGGCCGCGGCGAGGGTGGTGTCGTCGACGCCGTCCGGGAAGCGCAGCCACAGGTGGTAGCCGCCGGGGCGGTGGGCGCCGAGGACGCCGGGCAGCTCGCGGTGCAGGGCGGCGACGGCGGCGGTGCGGCGGTCGCGCAGTTCGGCGCCGAGGGTGCGCAGGTGGCGGGCCCAGGCGGGGTCGGCGACCAGTTCCAGGGTGGCTTCCTGGAGCGGCCTCGGCACGAAGAAGCTGTCCACCACCTGGGTGGCCCGCAGCCGGGCCAGCGCCGGGCCGCGCGCGGTCAGGGCGCCGACCCGAAGGTTGGGGGAGGCCGCCTTGGTCAGCGAGCGCAGGTGCACCACGACCCCGTCCCGGTCGTCGGCGGCGAGCGGGCGCGGCAGTGCGGGGGCGTCCGCGTGGACCAGCAGCCGGGCGAAGTCGTCCTCGACCACGAAGGCGCCGGCGGCCCGGGCGATCCGCAGCACCTCCTCGCGCCGTTCGGGCGACAGCACCGCGCCGGTGGGGTTCTGGAACAGCGGCTGGCAGACGAGGACCCGGGCCCGGGTGGCCGCGAAGGCGTCCGCCAGCAGGTCGGTGCGCACGCCGTCGGCGTCGACCGGGACCGGGACGGGCCGCAGCCCGGCCGCCCGGACGACCGCCAGGATGCCCGCGTACGTCGGCGACTCCACCAGCACCGGCGAGCCGGGCGCGGCGAGCGCCCGCATGGCGACGGTCAGCCCGCTCTGCCCGCCGGAGGTGATCAGGACGTCCCCGGCGCCGATCGGCCCGCCGTGGCCGCCGATGTCCCGGGCGAACCAGCCGCGCAGCGCGGTGAGGCCGTCGGTGGGCGGGCGGTCCCAGGCGCCCGGTCGCCGGCCGGCCCGGGCGAGGGCGGCGGCGAGCAGCCGCTCGGGCAGCAGCGAGGCGTGCGGGTAGCCGCTGTTGAGGTCGATGACGTCGGGCGGGGGCACCCGGAGGGTGGCGAACACCGGGGCGGCGAGCAGGTCGCGCGGGCCGGAGTCGGCGCTGAGCGCGATCTCCTGCCAGGAGAGGTCGCCGGTTCGGCCGGACGGTGCGGCGGGGACGGCCGGGGCCGCGGCGAAGGCCGCCGCCCGGAACACCCCGGCGCCGGGCCGGGAGACCACCAGGCCCTCGGCCACCAGCACCGCGATGGCCCGGGAGACGGTCACCGGGCTGACCTGGTGGTGCTCCACGAGCGCCCGGCTGGAGGGGAGCTTCCGTCCTTCCGGGTAGCGCTCGACCTCCCGCCGCAGGATGTCGGCGAGTTCGGTCACACTGCTACGCTCGTTCATGACGGCACAAGATAGCGCTACCCGCCCCAGGGCGGTAGCACCTCGCCAGGCCCCGGCTTCCGGCACCGCCCTCGCGGCCCTCGCCGTGGTCTCCTTCTCGCTCAGCTTCCCCGCCACCGCGTGGTCCCTGACCGGCTTCGGCCCGTGGTCCTCGGCCGGTCTGCGCGGCGCCCTGGCCGGCCTGCCGGCCGTGCTCCACCTGGTGGCCGTCCGCGCCCCGCTGCCGCAGCGGCGGCACTGGCCCGGACTGCTGGTGGTCTCCGGCGGTTGCGTCCTCGGCTTCCCGCTGCTGACCACGCTGGCCCTGCGCACCTCCTCGACCGCCCACTCGGCGGTGGTCATCGGCGTGCTGCCGCTGGCCACGGCGGCGTTCGCGGCGGTGCGCACCGGCCGCCGGCCGTCCGGGGCGTTCTGGGCGGCGGCGCTCGCCGGGGCCGCCGCCGTCCTCGCCTTCACCCTGGTGCGCAGCCACGGCCGACCGGCCGTCGCCGACCTCTACCTGTTCGCGGCGGTGCTGCTCTGCGCCGCCGGGTACGCCGAGGGCGGGCGGCTCTCCCGGGAGCTGCCGGGCGCCCAGGTGATCGCCTGGGCGGTGGTGGCCGCGCTGCCCGCGGCGCTGCTGACCGCCGCGCTCGGGCTGGGTGCCGAGCCGGTGCGGCTCGGGGCGCAGGCGCTGGTCGGGCTGGCGTACACGGCGGTGGTCTCGCAGTTCGGCGGGTTCGTGCTCTGGTACCGGGGGATGGCCGCGATCGGGGTGCCGAGGGCCAGTCAGCTCCAGCTCGCGCAGCCGCTGCTGACGCTGGTCTGGTCGGTGCTGCTGCTCGGCGAGCGGCTGCCGGCCGCGGCGCCGGTCACCGCGGTGGTGGTGCTGGTCTGCATCGCGGTGACCCAGCGGGCCCGGACCTGATCCCGGGCGCCGCGGGTCGGCCCCGTACGCCCGCGAACCCCCGCTCCGGCCGGTTCGGCGCGGCCCCTCGCTCGTTAGGATGAACCCGCGCCCGTCGGTCCGGGCGCGGCATCCGGAGGGAGTGGGCCGTCATGGCAGACGAGAGGCACGCCCCGGCGGCCGGGGACGCGCCGGCCAGGCGACGCGGCCAGGGCGAGCTGGAGGCACAGGTGCTCGCGGTGCTCCAGCAGGCGCCCGGCCCGGCCGCCGCGGGATGGGTCCAGGAACGCCTGGAGGGCGACCTGGCGTACACCACGGTGATGACCATCCTGTCCCGGCTGCACGCCAAGAACGCCGTGACCCGGACCCGCTCCGGCCGTTCCTACCTGTGGCAGGCCTCCTCGGACGCCGCCGGGCTGGCCGCGTTGCGGATGCGCCGGATGCTCGACGGGGAGGCGGACCGGGACGCCGTCCTGGCCAGTTTCGTCACCGCGCTGCTGCCGCACGACGAGGAACTGCTCCGGGCGCTGCTGGACGCCGCGTCCGCCGATCCGGCAGTGCCCGACCGTGAGAGCTGACCCGTGGGCGTCTTCGTCTTCCTCCCGCTCGTCCTGCCGCTCACCGCGGTCCCGATCGCGCGCCTGACCGAACAGCACCTGCACCCGCGCGGCGCGGCCCGGCTGATGACCGTGATCAGCGCGGTGATGGCGGTGTGCAGCGCGCTCTGCCTCGGGCTGATCGGCGTGGTGGGCACCGCGCAGATCCCCGGCAACCCGCTGCCGGACAGCTGGTCCGACCCGGAGGTGCGGGCCGCACTGCCGTACCACGAGACGGTCGGCACGGCCGCGATGTGGCTGCTGGCCCTGGTGGGCCTCGCCTGCACCCGGACGCTCGTACGGCACCTGCGGGTGCGGGCCCGGGCCCGCCGGGCGCTGAGCGGGCTGCCCGCCGGGCCGGGACCGGCCGGCGACCTCGCGGTGCTGCCGGACCGGAGCCCGTACGCCTACGCGCTGCCCGGCTCGCCCGGCCGGGTGGTGGTCTCCACCGGGATGCTGGCCGGCCTGGCCGCCGACGAGCGCGAGGCGCTGCTCGCCCACGAGCGGGCGCACCTGCGCCACCGGCACCACCGGTACCTGCTGACCACCCAGCTCGCCGCCTGCGTCAACCCGTTCCTGCGGCCGCTGCAGGACGCGGTGGCGTACAGCGCCGAGCGCTGGGCGGACGAGGACTCGGCGCAGGCCGTGGGGGACCGCCGGATCACCGCGCGGGCGGTGGCCCGGGCGGCCCTGGTCTCGCACGCCGCCCCGGCCCCCGGCTTCGCGGCCTTCGCCGCCCCGGGCACGGCGGCCGGCCCGGTGCCGCGCCGGGTCGCCGCCCTGCTCGGCCCGGTGCCGACCTCCCGCAACTGGCCGCCGGCCAAGACCCCGGCGGGGCTGGCGGCGATGGTCGCGGCGATCGGTACGGCGGCGTCGGCGCTGTGCGCGCTCAACGCCGCCGTGGCCCTGCTGGTGGTGCTCAAGGCCGTCACCCCGCTGTAGCCGGCGGGGCCTGGAGCGTCGCGGCCAGCTCGTCGACGGCGGCCTCGGCCGCGGCCAGCGACTCGGCGGCGAGCGGCTGGAGGGCGTGCAGCGCCGGGACGTCGGCCGCCCTGGTGAGCTCGGCCGTGACCACGTGCAGGTGCTCCGCCGCGACCCCGATCCGGTCGAAGTACGCCCGCAGGTACGGGACCTGGAAGTCGCAGTGGGCGCGGGGCGTGCCCGGCCCGTAGCCGCCGCCGCGGACCGCGACGACCACCACGCGGGTGTCGCGCAGCAGCGGCTCGCCGGTCTCCGGGTCGTGGTGGACGCCGGGGAAGGTCACCCGGTCGATCCACGACTTGAGGCCGACCGAGACGGTGTAGTTGTACATCGGGCTGCCGATCAGCAGGGTGTCGGCGGCCCGCAGCTCCTCGATCAGCGGGCGGCTGAGCGCCCACTCGCGCGCCTCGTCCGGCCCCTCGACGAGGCGGCCGATGTCGTCCAGCGGGAGTGTCCCCTCGCGCTCGGTGCGGCGGCCGAGGGCGTCGTAGGCGGCGCGCACCGGGGGCACCGGGTCGGCGGCGAGGTCACGGTGCCGGTACCGGGCGTCGGCGCCGTGGCGGGCGCGCCAGGCGTCGGCGAAGCGGGCGGTCAGGGCGTGGCTGACCGAGCCGGACGGGCTGATGCCGGAGTCCAGGTGGAGCAGCGCGGTGGAGGTCATGGTGTTCTCCCGGTCACCTCGGAGGGGGACGGATCGTCATAGCGGTGACGAGCCGCGCCGAGGAAAGGTGACCGATGGACCGGAACGCGATGCCGGGAGCGGGTTCAGGAGCGGCTTCGGGGGCGGCTTCGGGGGTGACGGCCGAGCGCTTCGAGGCCGAGCGCGGGCGGCTGCGGGCGGTCGCCCAGCGGATGCTCGGCTCGACCGGCGAGGCCGAGGACGCCGTGCAGGAGGCCTGGCTGCGGCTGGTCCGCACCGATCCGGCGGAGATCGACAACCTGCCCGGCTGGCTGACCACGGTGGTCTCCCGGATCTGCCTGGACCTGCTGCGGGCCCGTGCCGCGCGCCGCGAGGAGCCGACCGACGAGCCGCTGCCGGACGGCTCCGGCGGCGGCCCGGAGCCGGAGCGGGAGGCGCTGCTGGTCGAGTCGGTGGGCCGGGCGCTGCTGGTGGTGCTGGACCGGTTGGGCCCGGCCGAGCGGGTCGCCTTCGTGCTGCACGACGGCTTCGCCGTGCCCTTCGACCGGATCGGGCCGATCGTCGGACGGACCCCGGTCGCCGCCAAGAAGCTGGCCAGCCGGGCCCGGCAGCGGGTCCGCGGGACGGCGGCGCTGCCCCCGGAGCCGCTGGCCGGGCACCGGCGGGTGGTGGAGGCCTTCCTGGCCGCCGCCCGGGGCGGCGACCTGGCCGACCTGCTGGCCGTCCTGGCCCCGGACGTGGTGCGCCGGGCCGATCCGGCGGCGCTGGGGCCCGGCCGCGCCCTGGAGGCCCGGGGCGCGCAGGCGGTCGCCCGGGAGACCACGGTCTTCGGCCGCCGGGCCCGCTACGGCGCGGTGGCCCTGGTGGACGGGGCGCCCGGCATCCTTATCGCCCCGGACGGGCGGTTGCGGCTGGTGCTGCGGGTGGCAGTCGCGGACGGCCGGGTGGCCGGCTACGAGGTGGTGGCCGACCCGGCCCGGCTGGCCGCGCTCGACCTGGCCGTCCTGCCCGGGTGAGGCGGTGGGCGAGGCGGTGGACTGAGCCGGTGGGGTGAGTGCCGCCGAGGTGAGTGCCGCCGAGGTGAGCGGCGGGTCGGCCGACGCCGGGTCGGCCGACGCCGGTCAGTGGGCGATCCGGACCAGCATCTTGCCGGTGTTGGCGCCGCGCAGCATGCCGAGGAAGGCGTCCACCACCCGGTCGAAGCCGTCCACGACCGTCTCGTCCGGGACGACGGCGCCCGAGCGCAGGTGCGGGACGAGGAAGTCGTACAGCTCGGGCCGGGCGTCCTGGTGGTCGCGGACCAGGAAGCCCTCCAGCCGCAGGCTCTTGCCGACCACGTCGTAGAGGTTGCGCGGCGCGGGCGGCGGGTCCTGCAGGTGGTTGTACTGGGCGACGGCGCCGCACCAGGCGATCCGGCCGCGGTCGCGCAGGGCGCCGATGGCGGCCTCCAGGTGGTCGCCGCCGACGTTGTCCAGGTAGACGTGCAGCCCCTCGGGGGCGGCCTCGCGCAGGCGGTCCGCGATCGGGCCGTCGTGGTAGTCGAAGGCGGCGTCGAAGCCGAGCCGCTCGGTGAGGCGGGCGGCCTTGGCGGCGGAGCCGGTGCTGCCGACGATCCGTCCGGCACCGAGCAGCCGGGCGAGCTGTCCGGCGGCGGTGCCGACGCCGCCGGCGGCCGCCGAGACGAAGACCGTCTCACCGGGCTGGAGCCGGGCGATCCTGGTCAGGGCGACCCAGGCGGACAGGCCGGTGCCGCCGAGCACCGACAGGTGGGCGCTGAGCGGGACCCCGGCGAAGTCGGGCAGCAGGCTCGCCCGCCCGGCGGTGACCACCGAGTGGGTGCGCCAGGCCTGGCGGTGGAAGACCAGCGCGCCGACCGGCAGGGCGCCGGCCCGGGACTCCACCACCCGGCCGAGGGTGCGGCCCTCCAGCGGGGCGTGCAGCTCCCAGCCGTCCTCGTCCATCAGCTCGCGCATGTACGGGTCGACGGACTGGTACAGGTTCTCGACCAGGGCCTCGCCCGCCGCGAGCGCCGGGACGGCCTCGTCGACGAAGGCGAAGTTCGCGGCGGTCGGCGCACCGTCGGGGCGGGAGACCAGGTGGACGGCGCGGGCGGTGGGACGGGACATCGGGGGCTCCGGACGGCAGCGGGCGGGCGGGACGTGATCACCGTAGGAAGCGCGGGAGCCGCCGGGCAGGGGCGCCGGTCGATGGAACGGCGGCATCCATGAGCAGGATCGATGGGTCGACGGGTCGGTGGATCGGTGGATCAGCGGATCGCGGGAGGGGCGGGTGGGGGCGGGATAGGTTCGGGCGCATGACCGATCTCGCCCCGCACGAGCTGCGGACCCTGGTCGCCGTCGAGGAGGAGCGGAGCTTCACAGCGGCCGCCGCGCGCCTGGGCAGTACCCAGTCGGCCGTCTCGCACGCTGTTCGCGCCTGCGAACGGAAGCTCGGCACGGTGCTCTTCGACCGCGGGCGCCACGGCGCACGCCCCACCGAGGGCGGCGCGCGAGCGGTGGCGTACGCCCGCCGGATCCTCCGGCTACTGGACGCCATGGGCCCCGAGGTGCGCGGCGCGGGAGCCGACGGGCCGCTGACCGGCACCCTGCGGATCGCCGCCTTCCGCAGCGCCGCCGCCCAGCTGCTGCCGCCCGTCCTGGCCCGGCTCGCCGAGCGCCACCCCGGGCTCGGCACCCACGTCCGGATCGTCCGGGAGATCGGTCGCGGCACCGCTGGGGAGGTCGCCGACGGGCGCGCCGACCTCGGGCTGGCCACGCTCGACGCGGACGGCCCGCCGCCCGTCCCGGGCCTGGTCGCGGTGCGGCTGTACGAGGAGTCCTACGCGCTCGCGCACCCGCAGGGCCACCCGGCGCCGCGCGAGCTCCCGCTGGTCGACTGGGACGAGAACTGCGGTTCGTACACCCGGGACTGGTGGCAGCGGCAGGACTGGATCCCGCCCGCGACCGTGGACGTGGAGGACGACACGGTGGCCCTCTCGATGGTCGCCCAGGGCCTCGGCATGGCGATCATGCCCCGGACCGCCCTGCTCGGCGCCCCGGCCGGCCTCGCCGTCACCGACCTCGGGCCGCGGCCGCCCAGCCGCTCGGTCGGGTACGTCACCACGCCCGAGCTGGCCGGGACGGCCGCCGTCCGGGCGCTGATCCGGGAGCTGCGCGAACTGCCGCTGCCGGCCGGGCTGTCGGCGGCCCGGGTACCGGGCGGGCAGTCCGTGGGCGAGCGGTTGGCGAGCGGTCAGTCCTCGGCGGCGGGCTCCTCGGCAGCGCGGTCCGCGGCGACGCGGTCCTCGGCGCCGGGCTCCTCGACGGCGCGGTCCTCGACGGTCTCCCGGAGCCTGCGGAACTCCGCGGCCAGCCCGTCCAGGGTGTAGTGGGCGTTGAGGCCGCTGGGGTTCGGCAGCACCCACACCTCGGTGTCGCCGATGCCGTCCGGTTGCCGCCCGAGCGCGGCCCGGCGCTGCCCGAAGGCCGTCCGGTAGGCGCCGATGCCGAGCACGGCCAGGACGCGCGGGCGCAGCCGCAGCACCCGCTCGCGCAGCGCGGCGCCGCCCTCGCGCAGCTCCTCGGCGGTCAGCTCGTCCGCCTTGGCGGTGGTGCGCGGGGCGACGTTGGTGATGCCCAGGCCGAGCGCGAGCAACTCCCGCTGCTCGTCCGGGCGGTACTGGCGCTCGGTGAAGCCGGAACGGTGCAGGGCCGGCCAGAAGCGGTTGCCCGGGCGGGCGAAGTGGTGGCCGGTGGCGCCGGACCACAGGCCCGGGTTGATGCCGCAGAACAGCACCCGCAGCCCGGGCCCGGAGACGTCCGGGATGGTGGTGTCCTTGGCGGCCAGCAGCTGCTCGGCGGTGGGCTTCATCGGTGCGCTCGGATTCACCCGGCCAAGTCTGCCGCGCCCCTTGCCGCGTACGCGGCCGGGCCCTTGGCCGGGCCCTTGTCCGAGCCGTCGTCCGTGCTCTTGGTTGGGCGTGTCCCGGTGGTGTCCTTCGCGGTGTCCTCGGTCGGGGGCTCCGCCGTGGGCTTTGCCGAGGCCGGGGTCGAGGCGGGGGCCGGGGCCGAGGCCGGTCCCCAGGCCGGCTCCGAAGTCGCCACGGCCGCCCGGCGGTTGCGCAGACGACGCAGTCCGAACACCACCGCGGCCGCGTAGGCCCAGCCGACGAAGACGTCGATGATGAAGTGCTCCGCGCCGTAGACCAGGGTGAAGGTCATCGCGAGCGGGTAGGCGACCAGCACCGCCCGCAGCCGGCGGCCGGCGGTGGGCCAGAAGAAGAACAGCAGCATCGCCGGGTAGGCGGAGTGCAGCGAGGGCATCGCGGCGACGTCGTTGGCGAACTGACTGCCGTTCTCCAGCAGGGAGTCGGCCTGCGGCAGCCCGCTCACCGAGATCACCTCCCAGACCACCCGGGCCAGGTGCGGCAGGTTGCCCTCCTGGGAGACCAGCCACGGCGGGTCGGCCGGGTAGAGGAGGTAGGTGGCGAAGCCCGCGAAGGTGAGCGTCAGGTAGGCGGCGAGCAACTGCCGGAAGCGGTGGTGCGCGCGCCGCCAGAGCACCGCGAGCAGCAGGAAGACGACGAAGAAGTGCGAGAGGTAGACGGCCACCGCGGCGTAGTCGTACCAGTGCGGTGAGCCGGGGGTGTAGAGCGCGTGCTGGAGTCTGACGGTCCAGGTCTCGCCCAGGCCGAGCACCTCGTCGAAGCGCAGCTGCGGCAGCCAGTGCGGGGCCCACGGCGTGTGCGCGCCGTAGCCGCGCAGCAGTGAGTACGTCCACACCACGGCCATCACCGGGATCCAGTCGCGCAGGACCAGGAGGAAGCCGCGGGGGCCGTGCCCGCTGTGCACGGCGGCGGTCAGCAGGGCGGCGATGAGCCAGAGGAACAGCACGTCGTTGGCCGCGGGGATGCCCTCGGTGCTCAGGAACCAGAGGAAGCACGTCAGGTAGAGCGGCCAGGCCAGCCAGCGGAGTCTCGACCAGCCCGTCACGCGTGGGCGGGGCGGAGGCACCGGGCGTGGCTGCCCGGCCCGCACGTCGTGCGGGGCCGGGGGGAGGGTCTTGGTCATGCGCACCGAAACTAGCAACCCAAACTTGGAGGACTCTGGGTGAAATATGACTGGATCGTAAGAACGTCCGATCCGGTCGGCACCCGGTTCGACTGGTGGTTCGACAGATGGTTCGACTGGTGGTTCGAGGATTGTTCGAAGGTCGTTCAGTACCCGGTCAGGCCACGATGCCCAGCTCGTGCGGGGTGTTGTTGAAGCGGCGGCCGCCGGCCGGAGTGACGGTCACGATGTCCTCGATCCGTACCCCGAACCGGCCGGGCAGGTAGATCCCCGGCTCGATCGAGAAGCACATGCCCGGCACCAGCGGCCGTTCCTCGCCCTCGACCAGGTACGGAGGTTCGTGCGTGGTGGTGCCGATGCCGTGGCCGGTGCGGTGGATGAAGTACTCGCCGTACCCGCCCTCGGTGATCACCCGACGGGCGATCCGGTCGATCTCCTGGCAGGCTACCCCGGGGCGGACCGCCTCGAAGGCGGTCTGCTGGGCCAGTCGGACCAGCTCGTGCACCTTGCGCACCTCCTCCGGGACGTCCGCTCCGACGTGCACCGTACGGGTGGTGTCGGAACCGTAGCCGTCCTTGAGGCCGCCGAAGTCCAGCACCACGGTGTCACCCGTACGGATGACCCGGTCACCGGCCTCGTGGTGCGGATCGGCGCCGTTCGGCCCGGAGCCGACCACGGTGAAGTCGACCTGGCTGTGCCCGTACTGGATGAGCAGCGCGCTGAGGTCGGCGGCCACGTCGGTCTCCCGGCGGCCGGCGAACTCGACCTCCAGGATGCCCCGGTAGGCGGCGTCCGCCGCGCCGCCGGCCGCCGCCAGGCGGTTCAGCTCCTCGGTGTCCTTCACGGCGCGCAGCATCGGCAGGCTGTCGGTGAGCGAGGTGAAGGAGGTGCCGGGCAGCGCGGCCTGGAAGCCGAGCAGGTGCAGCGCCCAGGTGTTGTCGGAGACGCCGTACCGTCCGGTCGGGTCGAGCAGCGGGCCGGCGGTGGCGAACGGGTCCTCGCCGTCGGACCAGTCGAGCAGCCGGACGGCCGGGGCACCGATCGCCTTCTCGGCGTCCGGGCGCTCCAACTTGGGGACCACCAGGGCGGGTTCGCGTCCCGCGGCGAGGACGAGGGCGGTCAGCCGCTCGGTGATCGCGGTGGGCGTGTAGCCGCACAGGTAGGCCAGGTCGGGGCCTGGGGCGACGACCAGGCCGGCCAGGCCGGCGGCGGTCGCCTCGGCGGTGGCGCGGGCCATCCGGGCGGCGTGGTCCTCGACGGTGAAGGGGTGGGTCACGGTGGTTCCTCCTCGGGGGCCGGGCGGGCTGTGCTGGGACTCCATCGCGTCAACTCCACCACTTTCCCGTCGAGTTGGCGAAGCTCTCGGAGGGGGCCCGGCGCGACTCGGAGGGGATCCGACGCGACTCGGAGGGGGATCCGGGCGACGGGGCGGCCTGTTCCCGAGGGGGCGGCGCGGCTCCGCCGGGCCCTTCGGCACCGGGGCGAGGCGTGGGCGGGACCGGACCGAGCCGAGGGCCACGGCCGGAGCGGACCACAGGCCGGCCACCGTGGCGGCGCCGAGCAGGACGAGCGCCGGCCAGGACGGCCGAGCTCCGACGGCCGTCCTGCCGGGGCGGTCGCGGCCGGGTGGGGGCGTGCCCGTGGAACACATCCGGTCCTCCTCCGGTACGGCGCCGCTGCGGGCCGCGCGCGCTGTTCGGGCGCCGGGGGCGCTGGAGCGCCGCTTGACGCGCGCGCCTTGGCCGTACGCGCTGCGCGGGGCTTCCCGGGGCGGGCCCGGGGTCGCAGCCCGCCCCGGGAAGCCCCAGGGGCGGGCCGTACCCGGCCAGTTCACCCGGTTGCCGGGCCCGTCGCATGCGGCGGTCGGCCGTGCGGGTGACCGGCGGTCGGCCCGGGGCGTCAGTCCTGCCGGTCGGCGGACTGGGCGGAGTCGGCGGAGTCGGTGGAGGCGGCGGAGTCGGTGGAGGCGCCGGACTCGTCGGAGGTGCCGGAGTCGGTGGCGGGCCAGGCGGCGCGCCGCAGCGTGCGGCTCGCGGTCGCGGCCAGCAGCGCGGCGGCGAGCAGGGCGCTGATCCCGATCAGCACGGTGGCGGGGGAGGAACGGTCCAGCAGCAGGCCGGAGACGAAGCTCCCGGCGGGCATGCCGGCGGTGAGCAGCGTCATGGTCGCCGCGATCACCCGGCCGCGCAGTGCGTCCGGCACCTGCCGGAAGACCAGCAGGTCGAGCATCACCCGCAGGGTCGGCACGCCCGCGCCGAACACGAACAGCGCGGCGAAGACGGTCGGCGCCCCGCCGGGCAGCAGCGGCGCCAGCGGGACGGGTACGGCGCTCCAGGCCACCGCCAGCAGCAGCACGCCGGGGCCGGCCAGCCGGTGCAGCCGGGCGACCAGGACGGTGCCGACCAGTGCCCCGACCGCCTCGCCGGCCAGGGCCAGGCCGATTCCGGTGCTGCCGGTGCCGTGCTCGCGCAGCAGCACCATGACGGGCAGCAACAGCGAGGCTCCGGCCAGGTTGATCACCAGCAGGACGGCCAGGGCGGTGCGCAGCAGGGGGGAGGCGGCGAGGACCCGGAAGCCGGCTAGGGCGCTGTCCCCGGCGCTCCGGCCGGAAGATCCGGACTCGTGCGGGCTGGGGAAGCGCACCGCGACGGCGGCGGTCACCGCGAGCAGGGAGGCCAGCGCGGCCCCGAGGAAGGGGACGGCGTGGCCGAGTCCGAACAGGAACCCGGCCAGCGGCGGTCCGGCCAGCGAGGCGCCGCTCATCCGGGCCTCGTCCTGGGCCAGGGCCTGGGACAGCTGCTCCGGCGGGACCACCGAGCGCAGTGCGAGCAGCCGGACCGGGCCGCTGTAGGCGACGGTCCCGCCGATCACGGCGGCGACCAGCAGCAGGTGCGCCAGGTGCGGCGGGCCGAACGCCAGGGCCGCCGGGACGCTGGCGAGGGCGAGCAGCCGGGCGGTGTCGGCGGCGATGAGCACCCGGCGACGGTTCACCCGGTCGGCCACCACACCGCCGTGGATGCCCAGCAGCAGGGTGGCGGCCATCTGTACGGCGCCGAAGGCCCCGGCGGAGGTGGAGGAGCCGGTGAGTGCGAGGACCAGCAGGGGGAAGGCGGTGTCGCCGATCACCATGCCGAGGGTCGCGGAGGCCTGGCCGGCCCAGAGGGCCTGGAACCGCAGGTTGCGCCGTAGCGGCACGGGCGGCGGAGCGCCCGCCGGCCCGGGTCGCTCTGCCGCCGCCGTCGCAGTGACCGCTGTCGTCGCCGTTTGGTCCGCCATGCCGCTCGCCCCCATCGTTCGCGATTGCCGCAACCATTCACGTCTCCATGAATGATGTCGCAAGCGTCATTGCTCGCGCAAGGGTGATCGATGACTCAGTGGTGAGCGCTCACCGGGGCGTGATTGCGGACGGAGCGGCCGATCTGGAAGGGTGGCCCCGTGGTCGAGCACACCCCGGAGGCCGCCGACAGCGGCGAGCAGCAGCCCGTCACCTGGGTCAAGGAACGCCAGGTGTCCGACGTCGCGGTACTCAAGGCCCTGGCCGACCCGCTGCGCCTGGCCATCCTCGGCGCCCTCCAGTCCTCCGAGGACCGTCCGCTGACGGCCAAGGAGCTCGCCGCCGCGCTGGACGAGCCGCAGACCAAGCTCTACCGGCACATCAAGCAGCTGGAGAAGGCCGGACTGATCCTGGTGGCCGGTACCCGACTGGTCTCCGGCATCGTGGAGAGCCGCTACGGGGTCGCCCAGGGGGCGATCCGGCTGGCCCCGGAGATGTTCACCGCCGACTCCCCGGGCCGCTCCGAGGCGTACGACGCTGTCGTGGCCGCGATGGACCGGGTGCGGGCCGACTTCCGCGCCAGGATCGCCGAAGGCCGGCTGGACTTCGGCCGGCCGTCGGGCGGTTCGGGCTCGCCGTCCGGCCTGTTCGCGGACTTCACGCTGCGGCTCGGCCCGGACCGGCTGGACCGGCTGCGATCACAACTGGCCGAAATCTTCGACGAACTGAACGAAGAAGGGCCCAGTACGGCCGAGGATGCGCTGGACGTGACCGTCTTCACCCTGCTCTACGGTCTCCGACCGGGCACGGAATCATAAATTCCGGGCCGACTGTCGGCGCGGTGGGACACCATGTCCGCCATGTCCTACGAACTCCAGGCGCTGATAGGAACATTGGAGCTGCTGACGGTGGCGGCGGCGGAGGTTCCGGCGGCCCGGGTGGTGCCGCTGGCGCAGGGGCTGGCCCTGATCCCGGTCACCTCCGCCGTCCTCGCCGCGCTCCAGGGGGACGGCATCGTCCGCAGGCCCGGCGGCGGGGCAGGGGTCGGCCGGCCCTCGGACGGCTTCGAACTCCGGCTGGCCGCCTGGTCGAAGGCCGGCCCGATCGCCCGCGTCGAGGCGCGCTACTTCGGCGGGGGCGGAACCCAGCGCGCCGCCGTCTGGGCGGACGGCACGGTCGCCCTCGGCCCGCTCACCATCGGCGAGTTCGAGCCCGCCCCGGCCGAGGGCACCCCGATCTCCCGTGCCCTGCGCCGGATCGGCGCCCACACCGAGCAGGGCCGGACGGACGAGTTCGACTCGGTCGGCCTGGGCCGGCACCGCACCACCGGCGACTGGGCCCAATCCACCGACTGACCCCGCCACCCGCCCGCCCCGCGCGGCCGGCTCCTGCCCTGCGCCCGGTTCCTGCCCTGCGCCCGGCCGGAGGCACGGTGAACGGCGGCATGCACAACGGCCGCGAGCACAACGGGGGCGCGGCACCGAAGAAACCTCCGGTGCCGCGCCCCCGTCCACATCCCGCGGCCGCTCGGAGCCCGCGTCCCCGCAGGCCGGGCCCGTACTAGCGGTAGTTCACGTACTGGACCGCGAAGTCCAGGTCCTTGCCCTTGAGCAGGGCCTGCACGGCCTGGAGGTCGTCGCGGCTCTTCGAGCTGACGCGCAGCTCGTCGCCCTGGACCTGCGCCTTGACGCCCTTCGGGCCCTCGTCACGGATGATCTTCGCGACCTTCTTCGCGTCCTCCGTGGTGATGCCCTCCTTGACGTTGGCGAAGATCTTGTACTCCTTGCCGGACAGCTGCGGCTCGCCGGCGTCCAGAGCCTTCAGCGACAGGCCGCGCTTGATGAACTTGGTCTGCAGGACGTCGAGGATGGCGCGCACGCGCTCCTCGCCGTTCGCCTTCATCTCGATCTTCTCGGCGGAGCGGCTGATCTCGCCGCCCACGCCCTTGAAGTCGAAGCGCGTCGCGATCTCGCGGGAGGTCTGGTTGATCGCGTTGTCGACCTCCTGCCACTCGACCTTCGAGACGATGTCGAAACTGGAGTCGGCCATGGGTGTTGGTCTCCTTGATGCTCTGGCTTCACTGGCACGGCCCGCCCCTCCGGGCGGCCGCAGCCCCAGCCTATCCAGCGCCACACCGGCCCCGCCCGTAGCGCCCGCCCGCGGCTTCCCGATCGTCGCGTGATCTATCGAGTGGCGGAGCACCCCCTGGCATCAGGTATGGTTTACCAAGTCGAACGGGGTGAACACCCCGGGAAACGAAATCCTGGCTGGTTGCCCGAGCGGCCAAAGGGAGCAGACTGTAAATCTGTCGCGCAAGCTACGCAGGTTCGAACCCTGCACCAGCCACAGGATAGAGAAGCGGTCCCTGACCTGCGGAAACGTAGGTGAGGGACCGCTTTTTCGTTTACTTGCAACTCGGGGGCAAGTGCTGCCCCGTTTGGGCGGCTTGTCTCGCTTTGCGCCACCCGAATCCCAGCCCTGACCAGCGCGTACGGACCAGCTACGGACCAGGAACCTGGGCCGGCGGCGCCGGACGGTTCCGGTTGAGCCGCTTCGAGATCAGCTGGACGACCACGCTGTGCCCCGCCCATCGGGCAGCCTCCGCCGGGTCGGCCCCAGGGTTCAGCCCGAGCGAGATCCCGGCGTACCGCAGGTCGTACGGCGGCTTGCCGAGTGTCGTGGCACAGTCGGCCAGCGCGACAGCACCTCAGCCTGGTGCTTCAGCCCGCGCTTGTCGGTGCGACGTCCCGTCGTCCGTCCACGACGACCGACCCGCGGCCGGGTCTCATCCAGGACCACGTAGCCGCACCCCTTGACCGGGGAGGTAGCAGCGGGCAAGCGTGAGAGACACGGCCAGGCGATCCTCACGAAGAAGCCGGGCTTCGAGACCGCGACAAGCTGCCCTCCGGCCCCCGAGCTGGCGACCTGCTCCGCACCGAGGGGCTGATCGTGACCCGGCAAGGGAGCGGCTCGTTCGTCCGGGAGCGCAACTCGCGCCCGGTCGGACTGCGGCCGCATCTGGAGGCGGCCTTCGAGTAACAGCAGGTGACGCTCGACAAGGTCCGCTCCGGGCGGCTGGCACCGGAGTCCATCACGGTCCGGCTGCTGCTGCCGGACACCACGGCGCCCATGGCGGTACCGGTCCTAGTCGACGGGCTCCAGGACGAGGCCGCCCTCCGGCAGCGCGCCCGCAACATCGCCCTGACGAACGCCGGCGGCATCGCGCACTCGGTGGAGATGCTGGCCGAGCTGGGCCTGGTCCAGAAGGCGAGCGTCCAGGTCAAGGTCCACCGGGCGTCCAGCCTGTTCAAGCTGTACATCCTGAACCGGTCGGAGGCCTTCTTCGGCTTCTACCCGCTCCGCGAGCGCACCGTGTCGATCGACGGCACCGCCCACACCTTCTACGACGTGACCGGCTAGGACACCATCCTGTTCCCACCACGCCGCCGGCCCGGACGACGCCTCTCTCGGATCGCCGTACGTCCAGCAGGCCCAGATGTGGTTCGACAGCGTGTGGAGCACAATCGCCTACGAGCGGCAGCCATGACCGACACACCTCAGCAACTCGCCGACGTGCTGCGGCCGGTGAAGCACGTGCTCCTCGACTTCGACGGCCCGGTGAGCTCGGTCTTCGCCAGCCTCCCGGCTCCGGAGGTCGCGCGCCGACTCCGTGAGGGCCTGCTCGCCACTGGCGCGCAGGCCCCGGTCGAGGCGGAGGAGGAGAGCGACCCACTCGCATTGCTGCGGCTGATCTCGGATGCCCGGCCCGACCTCACGGCGACCGCGGACGCCGCGCTGGACGAGCTGGAGACCGAAGCCGTCCGGGTCGGCCGCCCGACCCTGGGCGCAGAATCGGTTCTGCGTGCGTCTGCCCGCTCTGGCCGGCTGGTCTCTGTGGTCAGCAACAACGCAGGCGCGGCCATCGAGGCCTACCTGACCGAGTGCGGTCTCAGTGCCTTCGTGGCCGGCATCTTCGGGCGCGCCCCGGGCGACCCCTCGTCCATGAAGCCGAACCCGCGCTTCCTGCTCGAAGCCATGGAAGCCCTGGGCACCAGGCCGGAGCACTGCATCTTCATCGGCGACGCGGCCCGCGACGTCGAGGCCGGGGAGGCCGTCGGCATCCCGACGATCGGCTACGCCAACAAGTCGGGGAAGGTTGCCAAGCTGGCCGCCGCCGGCGCCGTGGTGATCGTGGGCTCGATGGAGCTCATCGCGGATGCCTTGACCTGATGTTCTAGTTCTGATCCGCCGGGGCTTCTCCTACACCAAAATTGCCAACCACTCCCGTGAGTTGCACGAGGCTGGTCGGTGGCTGTCAGTGTTGGGTGTTGTTGGTGCCCTCGCACAGCTCCACGACGACTCGTACCTAGGTGACTGAGCACAGCCCAGCGTTTTCTGCTCCGCAGGCGGATGCGTCACGTGTTCGCATCGGGGCTGGCTGCCCCTTCAGGGCCGGGGTGGTCCGGTCTCGATGAGGCGGCGCAGGATCCATGCCAGCCCGAAGCATTCCACCAGCGCCTTTGCCTGCTCTTTGGCAAAACCGGCCTGTGGCTAGCGATCCGTTTGCGATGACCAGAGCTTCCGAGCCTGGACCAGCCTCAGAAAATCCGTCTCCTCCTCCTCCTCGATGTTTAGCGCTATAACATCAATCGGCGGAGTAGTGTCTAGACCTCTCAATCGTCCGCAAATATCGTGAACAAAGTCAAAGTCTTGACTTTCATAGATGATGGCAATGTCAATATCACTTGGAGGTGCACTAGAAGGCCTCAGGATGGAGCCAAAGATGTGTAGCTCGATCCGCCCTGGCGGGGTACCTTGAATTCCGGAGATATACTCCTCTATCGTCGCCATAATTGGCGAACTGAAATCCATTTAGAGCTTCCCGAGTTCGCTCATGAGGGAACTCATGCCAAGCAATCTGACGCCAGCGTGTCCTGCATGTGTCAATGCCGCACTCGTTTCTCTTCCATTTGGATTGGAATTTAGTACGACCTTCACTCCTGGGTGGCGCTCAAGGGCTCGCACAAGAGCCTCAACGCCAAACTCGTATTGATACTCAACGGCAAGATGGAGATCGGATCGCGCCCCCTCCCTGATGAGCTTCATGGAGGCCTCGCAGATCATCTCCACTGTCCGCACGCGCGAATGCTGGCCCAAGATTCGACGTGTAATGGCGACATCCTTATTTAGGAACCCCTTCGGGTCCTCCTCTGTGATCGCCCAGAAGACTTCACTCATGGTTTGAACGTCGGACCCCCGAGCCTGTGCTTTCTCCCTGGCTGCCCAAAGGTAGTGGGATGCCTTGGGTACCAAGCAAATGATTTCAGCCTGTGTTTCGTCCAGGATCTTATCCACCATTTTTGGAGTCAGCGTTTCGACGCCCGTAACGGCGGCAAGGCTAAAAGGCCTGGAGTACTTCCGCTGTACCATAAGATGGCGGCTGGAAATTTGTGTGGCCGACTCCACCGCGTCATGGTCGGAGATCTTCGGGGCGAACCAGCTGGTAGCGTAGCGGAAGTCGTTCATTGCTCTCCATCCTCGAAAAGTAGCTCGATCTGCAGAGGGAATCGGGGAGATGGACCCAGAAGTGGATGCCCCAGATGCTTCCTCTCTAGCGCATCCGTGTGGTTCCTCAAAAGTTCCGCTGCATCAATCTCGTCATCGGTTGCCAAGCCCTCATTTATTTCCACAATGGCCACAATGAGGCGATTATTTGGCACGATTTCGCGAAGGACGCAATCTGACCAAATTTCTGCACGCTCGCTCGATTCGATGCCGCCAGTTTCAGGGTTGGGCCCATTTTCTCGGAAAGCTATCCTATTCTTCCTCAAAATCTTCTTCACGGCTCGGCGCGCCTGGGGTCGACTGGCAAAGAATGGAGTCCCGCCGATGAGGGAAACCGCCTGCTTTCGCGCTACCTTAGCTCCCATCAGGACTTCCGTCGGATATCCATCGGGATCCTTGTCCGCCATGGTGTGACAACTTGGGCAGAGGAGGACCAAATTTTCTGGATCGTCACGCATTTCCTGTGGAACTGCAGTGTCCGCTCGCGGCCCGCCATCGCTATGTGCCACTACATGGGCTCGCTCGGCAATGGAGATCGACTTCTTGCGTTTGGAATCAGAAGGGAAGAGAGTGGTGTTGCACATTAGGCAGGTGCCAGCTGATTCTGCAAATAGGGACCGATCGGAATCCTGGCTGAGGCTGGGGCGTCCTGCTGAGCAAGCCACTGGTGGTTCCCTTCTTTCGCAATGCAGATGCCTGCCGAGTTTGCCAGATGAGCCCGACGGATGAGCGCCGATTGGTGGAATTGCTACCGAGTACGAAGCCAGGTGGCCGCCCGTCCCGGGCTGCGGCGGGGTTGGTTCTGAGGTGCACCCTGTGTGCCTTCCCTCCGCTGCACGGGGTGGAGGCCGGCACCGCCCGTGCCGTGGCCGGCGCCCTGAACCAACGGTGAGACTGTTCTGACGTAGGTCCAGGTGATCCGGGGAGTCCTTACCGGATCTCGATCCGCCCGTTGATGTGCCTTCCTTGGGCTTCGCCCACCTGCCCTGCCGATCGCAGGGAGGCGCCTTGATGGAGAGGCGAAACCTGTAGCAGTCCGCCACTCCCGCTCGCATGCACGCCGCCGCTGGTGGGGTCGCCGAGGCCATGATCTGGACCAGGGGCGGACCGGATGGTGGGAGGGGGCAAGAGTTGCCTGGTCAGAGCACCCCTGGTCAGCGGCCTGTAGTTCTGTCGTGCGCAAGCTACGCAGGTTCGAACCCTGCACCAGCCACAGGATGGAGAAGCAGCCCCCGATCTGCGGAAACGTGGATCGGGGGCTGTTGTGCTGTTCCGGGCGGTTCCGTGGGGAGGGGGCTCGAGTGGGGCGACTTATTGCACATTGCTTGCAATTACTGGGGGTAGGCAGCAGAGTGGGGGCCGGGGGTGGGAGTCCTTCGACAGAGCTGATCGTCTTCCCAGCCGGCGACCGCCGGGACAGCGGCTCGCCCCACCCCCGCCAACAGCCTCCGGACGGTGCCCTTGACGCGGCGTGGCCGCCGCGTCAAGGGCACGTCAAGGCCGCTCGCGGCGGCGTCAGGAACGCGTAGGGGCCCGCCGGGCGGTGGGCGTGCGGACCGCAGGATCGGACCAACTACCGACTGCGGAGGTCCCGTCCGATGTCCAGCGCCACCACCACTCCGGCCGTCACGGCCGAACCAGAGCCGCCGGACACCGGTGCGGGCGACGAGCGGCACCGGCTCAGCGCGCTCGGCGGGCTGGCCGCGCTCTCGCTGGACGCCATGGCCTCGGTCGCGTACGGGCCCGAGTCGATCGTGCTGGTGCTCGCCGCCGCCGGGGCGTACGGGCTGGGCTTCACGCTGCCGGTCACCGCGGCGATCGCCCTGCTGCTGGCGGTGCTGGTCGCCTCCTACCGGCAGGTGATCGCGGCGTTCCCGGACGGCGGCGGCTCCTACGCGGTGGCCAAGGCGCACCTGGGCCGCCGGACCGCGCTGACCGCGGCCGCCTCGCTGGTCATCGACTACGTCCTGAACGTCGCGGTCTCCGTCACCGCCGGCGTCGCCGCGCTCACCTCGGCCGTCCCGGGCCTGTACGACGACCGGGTCTGGCTCTGCCTCGGCGTGCTCGCGCTGGTCACCGCGGTGAACCTGCGGGGGATCGCCGAGTCGGCGCGCTGGTTCATGGCGCCGACCGCCGTCTTCGTGCTCTCCATCCTGGCGATCATCGTGGTCGGACTGTTCCGGGACGGCCCGGCCAGCACCGCGGCCGCGGCCGGCCACGCCTCGGCGCTCGCCGAGAACGCGACCACCGTCGGCGCGCTGCTGCTGCTCAAGGCCTTCGCGGCCGGCTGCTCCGCGCTGACCGGCGTGGAGGCGGTCGCCAACGCCGTCCCCTCTTTCCGCACTCCGCGGGTCAAGCGCGCCCAGCACACCGAGGTCGCGCTCGGCGCGCTGCTCGGCGTGATGCTGATCGGGCTGGCCGTGCTGATCGGCCGCTTCCACCTCCAGCCGGTGGAGGGCGTCACCGTGCTCGCCCAGCTCGCCGACGCCTCGCTCGGCCACGGATTCGGCTTCTACGTCGTCCAGTTCGCCACCGTGGTGCTGCTGGGGCTCGCCGCCAACACCTCCTTCGGCGGGCTGCCCGTGCTGCTCGACCTGCTCGCCCGGGACAACCACCTGCCGCACCTGTTCGCGCTGCGCGCCGACCGCCAGGTGTACCGGTACGGCGTGCTGTTCCTGGCCGCGGTCTCGGCGGCGCTGCTGGTCGGCTCCGGCGGGGACGTCAACAGCCTGGTGCCGCTGTTCTCCATCGGCGTGTTCGTCGGCTTCACCATCTGCCAGGTCGGCATGGTCCGGCACTGGCTGCTGCACCGGCCGTCCGGCTGGCGGTGGAAGGCCGCGCTGAACGGTTTCGGCGCGCTGCTCACCGGCGTCGCGGCGCTGGTCGTCACCGGCACCAAGTTCACCGAGGGCGCCTGGGGCATCGTGGTGGCGCTGCCGCTGCTGGTGGTGCTGTTCGAGGCGGTCCACCGCAGCTACGAGCGGATCGGCGAGCGGCTGGAGCTGGGCCGGGTGCCCGGCCCGGTGACCAGGCAGCGCAGCCTGGTCGTCGTCCCGGTGACCGCGATCACCCGGCTGACCCGGGACGGCCTGTCGGCGGCGCTCTCGCTCGGCGACGAGGTCATGGCGGTGACGGTGGTGCACGAGCCGGCCGCCGCGGAGGCGCTGCGCCGGGACTGGGAGCTGTGGCGTCCGGGCGTGCCGCTGGTGGAGATCCCGGACGTCCACCGCAGGCTGGGCCGGCCGATCGCCGACTTCGTCAACGAGCTGGGGGCGGAGCACGCCTACGAGCGGCTGACCGTGCTGATCCCCGAGGTCGAGCCGGCCCGCTGGTGGCAGCGGGCGCTCCAGAACCGGCGCGGCGCCGTGATCGACCGCGCCCTGCGGCGGCACACCGACGCGGTGGTCTGCCGACTGCGCATGCGGATGTGACCAGGAGCGGGACTGGGGAGGGGGACCAGGAACGGGACTGGGAGCGGGACCAGGAACGGGAACGGGAACGGAATCGGGATCGGGGGGAACGGCCCCGGACGGCAGCGTGCCGTCCGGGGCCGTTCCGTGCCCGCTCCGCCAGGTCTCGACCAGATCACGGCGGTCTCGGTCCGGTGAAGCGCCCGTCAAGGCCGCGTCAACGTCGCGCTATCACCCGTATGGAGGGCGTCAGGGGCCCCATAACGCGCCCCTGACGGCTGCTTTGCTGCATCTGCCGGTCGTCCGCCGGCGCCGCGCGAGCCCCTCCGGCCCCGGTCGCGGCATCTCCCGAACCACTCTGGTGGAGCCCATGTCCGATCTCATCTACGTCGGTGTCACGGTCGCCGTGTTCGCCGTCATCGCCCTGATCGCGCGGGGGGTGGAGAAGCTGTGAGTGAGCGCAGCGAACGAACCATCGAAGGGCGCGTGTTGCGCCAGGCGCCCGGCGAGCGCAGCGAGGTGGCCGCATGAGCGCCGAGAACATCGCTGGTCTGGTCGTGGCCGTCGCGCTCGTCGGCTATCTCGTCGTGGCGCTGATCTTCCCGGAGAAGTTCTGACATGGGATCCACTCTCGCGGGCTGGCTCCAGGTCATCGCCCTTGTTGGCGCGCTGGCCCTGTGCTACCGCCCCCTCGGCGACTACATCGCCAACGTCCTCACCTCCGCCAGGCACCTCAGAGTCGAGCGCGGCATCTACAAGGTGATCGGCGTCGACGGCGACGCCGATCAGCGCTGGCCGGCGTACCTCCGTTCGGTGCTGGCGTTCTCCGCCGTCTCCGTCCTCTTCCTCTACGGCCTGATCCGCCTCCAGGGCTACCTGCTGCTGAACCTGGGTGTTCCGCAGATGGAGGGCCACCAGGCCTGGAACACCGCCATCTCGTTCGTCGCCAACACCAACTGGCAGTCCTACGGCGGCGAGTCCGCGATGGGCCACCTGGTGCAGATGGCGGGTCTGGCGGTGCAGAACTTCGTCTCCGCGGCCGTCGGCATAGCCGTCGTCGCCGCGCTGATCCGGGGCTTCACCCGCAACCGGACCGACCGGGTCGGCAACTTCTGGGTGGACCTGACCCGGATCAGCCTGCGTCTCCTGCTGCCGATCTCGATCGTCTTCGCGCTGGTGCTGGCCGCCAACGGCGTGATCCAGAACTTCCACGGCTTCCACGAGGTCACCGGTCTCGCGGGTGACGTCCAGAAGATCCCGGGCGGCCCGGTGGCCTCCCAGGAGGTCATCAAGCTGCTGGGCACCAACGGCGGCGGCTTCTTCAACGCCAACTCGGCGCACCCGTTCGAGAACCCGACCGGGTTCACCAACCTGGTCGAGGTCTTCCTGATCCTGCTGATCCCGTTCGCGCTGCCGCGGACCTTCGGCCGGATGGTGGGGGACAACCGCCAGGGCTACGCGATCGTCGCCGTGATGGGCCTGTTCTGGATCGCCTCGACCGCCCTGCTGACCCTCGCGGAGTCGCAGCACCAGGGCGGCGCCCTGCAGGCCGCGGGCGCCGCGATGGAGGGCAAGGAGCAGCGCTTCGGCATCGCCGCCAGCTCGCTGTTCGCCGCTTCGACGACGCTGACCTCGACCGGCGCGGTGAACTCGTTCCACGACTCGTACACGCCGTTCGGCGGCGGGCTGACGGTCTTCGACATGATGCTGGGCGAGATCGCGCCCGGCGGTGTGGGCTCCGGCCTGTACGGCATGCTCGTGCTCGCGGTCGTCGCGGTGTTCGTCGCCGGCCTGATGGTCGGCCGCACCCCGGAGTACCTGGGCAAGAAGCTCGGCGGCCGGGAGATGAAGTTCGCCTCGCTGTACATCCTCACCACGCCGACGATCGTGCTGGTCGGCACGGGTGTGGCGATGGCCCTGCCGGGCGAGCGCGCCGGGATGCTCAACTCGGGCGCCCACGGCTTCTCCGAGGTGCTGTACGCCTTCACCTCGGCCGCCAACAACAACGGTTCGGCCTTCGGCGGCATCACCGTCAACACCGACTGGTACGACACCGCGCTCGGCCTGGCGATGATCTTCGGCCGGTTGCTGCCGATCGTCTTCGTCCTGGCGCTGGCCGGCTCGCTCGCCCAGCAGCAGCCGGTCCCGGCCACCCCGGGCACCCTGCCCACCCACAAGCCGCTGTTCGTGGGCCTGCTGTCGGGCGTGATCCTGATCGTCGTCGGCCTCACCTACTTCCCGGCCCTGGCTCTCGGGCCGATCGCGGAAGGTCTGTCCTCCTGATGTCCACCCCTACGCTCAACCCCGCACCGGCCGACACGGCGGAGCCCGCCGCGCCGCACAGAGTGGCGAGCGGCCTGCTCGACCCGAAGCTGATCCTCGCGTCCCTGCCGGACGCGGTGAGGAAGCTCGACCCCCGGGTGATGGTCAAGAACCCGGTCATGTTCGTGGTCGAGGTCGGCTCGGTGGTCACCACGATCTCCGCGATCGCCGACCCGTCCGTCTTCGCCTGGGCCATCACCGTGTGGCTCTGGCTCACCACGGTCTTCGCCAACCTGGCCGAGGCGGTGGCCGAGGGCCGGGGCAAGGCCCAGGCCGACACCCTGCGCAAGACCAAGACCGAGAGTGTCGCCCGCCGGCTCACGAACTGGCCGGCCACGAACGCCGAGGAGGAGGTGCCCGGCACCGCCCTGCGGCTCGGCGACCACGTGGTGGTCGAGGCCGGCCAGGTCATTCCCGGCGACGGTGACGTGGTCGAGGGTGTCGCGAGCGTCGACGAGTCGGCGATCACCGGCGAGTCCGCGCCCGTCATCCGCGAGTCCGGCGGCGACCGCAGTGCCGTCACCGGCGGCACCAAGGTGCTGTCGGACCGGATCGTGGTGAAGATCGCCTCGGAGCCCGGCAAGTCGTTCATCGACCGGATGATCGCCCTGGTCGAGGGCGCCGCCCGGCAGAAGACGCCGAACGAGATCGCGCTCAACATCCTGCTGGCCTCGCTGACCATCGTCTTCCTGGTGGCGGTCGTGACCCTCCAGCCGATGGCCACCTACGCGGGCGCCCCGCAGTCGATGATCGTCCTGGTCGCCCTGATCGTGGCGCTCATCCCGACCACCATCGGCGCGCTGCTCTCCGCGATCGGCATCGCCGGCATGGACCGGCTGGTGCAGCGCAACGTGCTGGCGATGTCCGGCCGTGCCGTGGAGGCCGCCGGCGACGTCAACACGCTGCTGCTCGACAAGACCGGCACCATCACCCTGGGCAACCGCCAGGCCGCCGAGTTCCTGGCCGCCCCGGGCGTGTCCATCGACGAACTGGCCGGCGCCGCACAGCTCTCCTCGCTGGCGGACGAGACCCCGGAGGGCCGCTCGATCGTGGTCCTCGCGAAGACCGAGTACGGTCTGCGGGCCCGCGCCCAGGGCGAGTTGACCCACGCCACCTGGGTGCCGTTCACCGCCCAGACCCGGATGTCGGGTGTGGACCTGGACGAAGCCGAAGGCGTCCGCCAGGTCCGCAAGGGAGCGGCCGGCGCGGTCACCAACTGGGTGACCGAGAACGGCGGCCGGGTCACCGACGAGGTGTCCACCCTGGTCGACGGCATCTCCGCGGCCGGCGGCACCCCGCTGGTCGTCGCGACGAAGGTCGGCGACGGGCCCGCCCGCGTCCTGGGGGTCATCCACCTCAAGGACGTGGTCAAGGAGGGCATGCGGGAACGTTTCGACGAGCTCCGCCGGATGGGCATCAAGACCATCATGATCACGGGCGACAACCCGCTGACCGCCAAGGCGATCGCGGAGGAGGCCGGCGTGGACGACTTCCTCGCCGAGGCCACCCCCGAGGACAAGATGGCCCTGATCAAGAAGGAGCAGGAGGGCGGGAAGCTGGTCGCGATGACCGGCGACGGCACCAACGACGCCCCCGCGCTCGCCCAGGCCGACGTCGGCGTCGCGATGAACACCGGGACCATGGCGGCCAAGGAGGCCGGCAACATGGTCGACCTGGACTCCAACCCGACCAAGCTGATCGAGATCGTGGAGATCGGCAAGCAGCTGCTGATCACCCGCGGCGCGCTGACCACCTTCTCGATCGCCAACGACGTGGCCAAGTACTTCGCGATCATCCCCGCGATGTTCGCCGGGGTCTACCCGGGCCTGAGCCACCTCAACATCATGGGCCTGCACAGCCCGCAGTCCGCGATCACCTCGGCGATCGTCTTCAACGCCCTGGTCATCATCGGCCTGATCCCGCTCGCCCTGCGCGGCGTCAAGTACCGCCCGTCCGACGCCAGTTCGCTGCTGCGTCGCAATATCGGGGTCTACGGCTTCGGCGGCCTGGTGGTGCCGTTCGTCGGCATCAAGCTGATCGACCTGATCGTCCAGTTCATCCCCGGCCTCAACTGACGCAGGGAAGGAGAGAAACAACCATGTCCAAGCCCCTGCCGACGATTCTGCGCACCCACGTCACCGCGCTGCGCGCGCTGCTGGTGCTCACCGTGATCCTCGGGATCGCCTACCCGCTGCTGATCACCGGCATCTCCCAGGTCGCCTTCAGCGACAAGGCGAACGGCTCGCCCGTGAAGACCGACGGCAAGGAGGTCGGCTCCAGCCTGATCGGCCAGAGCTTCAACCTCCCGAAGAAGAACCCCGAGGACCCGGACGAGGAGGCCCAGCCGGACCCGAAGTGGTTCCAGCCCCGTCCCTCCGCGGCCGGGACCGGCTACGACGCCTCCTCGTCCTCGGCCTCCAACCAGGGCCCGAACAGCGAGGACCTGCTGAAGGCCGTCGAGGACCGCCGCGCCGCCGTCGCCGCCTTCGACGGCGTCGACCCGGCGAGCGTCCCGGCCGACGCGCTGACCGCCTCCGGCTCCGGCCTCGACCCGCACGTCTCCGTCGCGTACGCCAAGGAGCAGGTCGACCGGGTGGCCAGGAACCGCGGCCTGCCGGTGGAGGCGGTGAGCAGGCTGGTCGACACGTACACCGAGAGCCGCTCGCTCGGCTTCCTCGGCAACGAGGGTGTCAACGTCGTGCTGCTCAACAAGGCGCTCAGCGAGCAGAAGTGACATCACCAGAAGTGGCATCACCGGAAGTGACATCGCCACACACATACGGGTGACCGGGCCGGCCGACCCGCGTCCGCAGACGTGCACCACCTCCCGATGGAAAGAGCAGTGCCCATGGCCCGCGACCTCACCCCCGGCACCGGCATCCGCGGCGGCCGCCTGAGGGTGTACCTCGGCTCAGCGCCGGGGGTCGGCAAGACCTATCGGATGTTGGACGAGGCCCGGCGCAGACAGGAGCGCGGGGCCGAAGTCGTGGTCGGGTACATCGAGTGCCACGGCAGACGCCACACCGAGGCCATGCTGGACGGCCTGGAGGTCCTGCCCCGGGTCCGGCGCTCCTACCGGGACGCCGAGTTCGACGAGATGGACCTCGACGGCGTGCTCGCCCGCCGTCCGTCCGTCGTGCTGGTGGACGAGCTCGCGCACACCAACATCCCCGGCGGCCGGCACGCCAAGCGCTGGCAGGACGTCGAGGAACTGCTCGCCGCCGGGATCGACGTCATCACCACCGTCAACATCCAGCACCTGGAGTCGCTGAACGACGTCGTCCAGAAGATCACCGGCATCCCGCAGCGCGAGACCGTCCCGGACGAGGTGGTCCGCCGGGCCGACCAGATCGAACTCGTCGACATGGCCCCCCAGGCGCTGCGCCGCCGGATGGCCCACGGCAACGTCTACAGGGCGGAGAAGGTGGACGCCGCGCTCTCGAACTACTTCCGGGTCGGCAACCTCACCGCCCTGCGCGAACTCGCCCTGCTCTGGGTGGCCGGGCGGGTGGACGAGGGCCTGCGCGACTACCGGGCCAGCCACAACATCGACCGGGTCTGGGAGACCCGCGAGCGGGTCGTGGTCGCGCTCACCGGCGGCCCCGAGGGCGAGACCCTGATCCGCCGCGCCGCCCGGATTTCCGACCGCACGGCCGGGGGCGAACTGCTGGCCGTCCACGTCTCCCGCAGCGACGGCCTGGCCGGCGCCTCCTCCGGCGCGCTCGCCCAGCAGCGGCAGCTGGTGGAGACCCTCGGCGGCAGCTACCACGTGGTCGTCGGCGACGACGTCCCCACCGCGCTGCTCACCTTCGCCCGGGCCCACGACGCCACCCAGCTGGTGCTCGGCACCAGCCGCCGCGGCCGGGTCAACCGCTTCCTCACCGGCCCCGGCACCGGGCAGACCACCGTGGACGCCTCCGAGGACATCGACGTCCACATGGTCACCCACGAGTTCACCGGGCGCGGCCGGCTGCCCTCGCTCGGCCGCCGCCACTCCCGGCGCCGCACCATCGCCGGCTACCTGGCCGGCCTGGCGGTGCCCTGGCTGCTCACCGCCCTGCTCTCGCAGGCGCACCACAGCATCAACCTGACCACCGACGCGCTGATCTTCCAGCTCGGCGTGGTCATCGTCGCCCTGCTCGGCGGCGCCGTGTCGGCCCTGCTGGCCTCGGTCGTCGCCTCGGTGCTGCTGAACTACTACTTCATCCCGCCGATCCACAGCCTGACCATCGGCGAGACCAACAACATCGTCGCCCTGGTGGTCTTCGCCGCGATCGCGCTCACCGTCTCCACCGTGGTCGACCACGCCGGCCGGCTCACCAGCCGGGCCGCCCGCGCCACCGCCGAGGCCGAGACCCTCTCCACCCTGGCGGGCAGCGTGCTGCGCGGCGCCGACGCGCTGTCCGCCCTGCTGGAGAAGTCCCGGACGGCCTTCGGCATGCGGGCGGTCGCCCTGCTCTCCCGGGCTGACGGCGAGGTGCTCGCGCACTGCGCGGGGGACCACCAGGGCGACGGTGACGGGCCGCACGAGACCACCGAGGTCCCGGTCGGCCACGACGCCGTCCTGGTGCTCACCGGCCGCCGGCTGCCCGCCGCCGACCAGCGGGTGCTGACCGCCTTCGCCGCCCACGTCGCCGCCGCGCTGGAGCGCGACCGGCTGGCCGTGGTCGCCGCCGAGGTCGAGCCGATCAAGGCCGCGGACCGGATGCGCACCGCCCTGCTCGCCGCCGTCAGCCACGACCTGCGCACCCCGCTGGCCGCCGCCCGGGCCTCGGTCGGCTCGCTGCGCAGCCCCGACGTCGAGTTCTCCCACGAGGACCAGGCCGAACTCCTCGCCACCGCGGACGAGTCGCTGGTCAAGCTCACCCGGCTGGTCGACAACCTGCTCGACATGAGCCGCCTCCAGGCCGGCGCGCTCACCCTGCACCTCACCGAGACCCACCTGGACGAGATCCTGCCCCGGGCGCTCGACAGCCTCCCCGACCCGTGCGCACCGATCCAGCCGCTCGACCTGGACACGACCCCGCCGGTGCTCGCCGACCCGCCGCTGCTGGAGCGGGTGCTCGCCAACGTGATCACCAACGCGCTGCGGTACAACGCCCCCGGCGCGCCCGTCCTGGTCACCGCCAGCCACCACGCCGACCAGGTCGAGATCCGGGTGATCGACCGCGGCCCCGGCATCGCCCCCGAGGACCGCGACCGGGTCTTCCTGCCCTTCCAGCGCCTCGGCGACACCGACAACACCACCGGCGTCGGCCTCGGCCTCGCCCTCTCCCGCGGCCTCGCCGAGGCGATGGGCGGCAGCCTGGAGGTCGAGGACACCCCGGGCGGCGGCACCACCATGCTGCTCACCCTGCCCGCCGCCGGCACCGGGACCGTAGACCTCGGGGAGGAACCGCCACATGAGTGAGATCCTGATCGTCGACGACGAGCCCGCCCTCCTGCGCACCCTGCGGATCAACCTCAGCGCCCGGCAGTACGCCGTCCGCACCGCCGCCAGCGGCGGCGAGGCCCTCGACCGCGCCGCGCACAGCGCCCCGGACGCCGTCCTGCTCGACCTCGGCCTGCCCGACCTCGACGGGATGGACGTGCTGCGCGGCCTGCGCGCCCACAGCGCGATGCCGATCATCGTGCTCTCCGGCCGGACGGACGCCGCCGACAAGGTGGGCGCCCTGGACGCGGGCGCCGACGACTACCTCACCAAGCCGTTCCTGATGGAGGAGCTGCTGGCCCGGCTGCGGGCCGTGCTGCGCCGGCCGCCGGGCGGCGTGCCGCTGAGCCGGCCGGTGATCGGCGACCACACCGTGGACCTCGCGGCCACCGCGGTGAACGGCCCGAACGGCCCGGTCCGGCTCACCCCGACGGAGTGGCGCATCCTCGTCCTGCTGCTGGCCAACCCCGGGCGACTGGTGCCCGGGCGGCAGATCCTGCGCGAGGTGTGGGGCCCGGCCCAGGAGGGGCGCGGCAACTACCTGCGGGTCTACTTCGCCGGGCTGCGCCGCAAGCTGGAGCGGGACCCGGCCCGGCCGCGGCACCTGATCACCGAGCCAGGGATCGGGTACCGGTACGTGCCCTGACGGACCGGCGCGCGAGCACCGGCGCACGCCCCCGTCAACGAGCCGTCAAGAGCGGCCCGCCGGGCGACAGGAGGGCGTCAAGGCCGCTCGGCGGTGGTGCTCCGTGGCCGTAGTGTCGGTGTCGAGCGAGCGGCCCGGCTCCGTGTGGGGGAGGCCCGGGTCCGCTCCAGCCGCCGTCCAAGGACGGCCAGCAGGTGGGGGAGGGGCGTGCGACATCCGTCGCGCGCCCCCATCTGCTTTCGGGACCGATTGCCGCCGGGCCGGGCTCATCCGTCCGCGCGCTCCGTCCCCGGCTCAGCCGTCCCCGCCTCCGGACTGCCGGGGCAGCGCCAGCGCCACCGTGTCCGCGAACTCCCGGACCGCGCTGGTCCGGCTGACCACCCGCCCGCTGTGCACCACCAGCCGGCTGTGCCCGCCCGCGAGCGCCCCGGCCAGGCTGTCCCCGCGCACCGCCAGCAGCTCCGCCGGGAATCCGGCGTCCACCCGGACCGGCGCCAGCCCGAGCGCCGCCCGGGCCTGGTTGGCCACCGCGTCGTACGCCGCCGCCGGGTCCAACTCCCCACCGGCCGACAGCAGATAGGCCGATTCCAGCGGATCCGCCCGGCCGACCGGGTTGGACGGGTCGCGCAGCGCCCCGCTGCCCGCCGCCAGCGGCACCCGGGCCGCCGCCAACTCCCGTACCAGGCCGGGCCGCAGGCCCGTCGCCCGGCCCTCGAGACCGGTGCAGCAGCCGTTCTGCGGCAGGCAGACGACCCGGATCCCGCTGGTCGCCAGCACCGTCGCCGCACCCCGGGCCAGCGCCCCGCACGGGCCGAGCGTCACCCGTGGCCGAAGCGGCGCCAACGCGCCTGCCATCCGGGCGAGTTGGGCGGCGTCGGCGGCGCTGGTGTGCAGGTCCACCGAGCAGTCCGCCTCCCGGGCGGCCTCCAGCAGCAGCTGCACGTACCCCGCCGGGTCCGGATCCAGCTCCGGGCAGCCGCCGGCCGCCGTGGCGCCCAGCTTGAGCGCCTCGCGCAGCTGCGCCCGGCCGTCCGCGCCGGCCCGCCCGGTGAGCAGCCGGGGCATCGCCACCGCCTGGAGCTCGGCCAGCCCGCGCAGCGCCTGCCGGGCGGTGAGCACCGCCTCCAACCGGCGCAGCCCGTGCACGTCGCCGATCCGGACGTGGGTGCGCTGGGCGGTGGCGCCGTAGCCGAGCGAGGTCAGCGCGGCCTCGGTGATCCTGCGGGTGAGGTCGGCCGGGGTGTCCGGCGGCGGGGTGGGCAGGGCGGCGGAGAAGGCGGCGTCGTAGTGGGCGTGCGCCTCGGCGGGGGCCGGGAGCAGCAGGTAGCCGCGCAGGTCGATCCGGGCGCCGGTGGTGACGGTGGGGGCGCCGGGCAGGGCGGGCAGCGGGCCGAGGCTGCCGACGGTTCCGACGGCCTGGATCCGGTCGCCGCTGATCCGGACGTCCACCACCCGGCCGTCGGCCAGTCGGGCGCCGGTGAGGAGCAGGACCGGGCCGTGCCCGAGCGGGTTGGCCGCCGGGCCGGGTCCGGAGTGCGGCCCGTCGGCGGCTGCGCTGTCCATCGCCGGCTCCTTCTCGCGTCGGCCCGTGCGGTCGGCCCCGTGCCGCCGGCCCGTGCCGCCGGCCGGTCCTCCCGGTCCCGGTCCTCCCGATCAATGAGCGTCGAGCCTATGGGCCCGGGGGGCGGGGCGCCGGGAGGCGGGCAATAGTCGTATCGGGTCGGGCCGCAGGGCTCGCGGGCCGATCGAACGCCGGGCCTTGGATCGTCCGCCCGTGCCCCTCGCCCACCTGCGGTCTTCGCCGCGGGATACGGATTTCACCTCCGGCCGCGAAACGTGTAATCTCTTCCTCGTTCGCCCCTATAGCTCAGTCGGTAGAGCGTCTCCATGGTAAGGAGAAGGTCTGCGGTTCGATTCCGCATGGGGGCTCGGGTGAGAAGCAGTCAGCCTCGGCTGTGCTGCGGATCACTGTGGCGGTGTAGCTCAGTTGGTAGAGCAAGCGGCTCATAATCGCTGTGTCACCGGTTCAAGTCCGGTCACCGCTACCCCGCGTAGTCGGTCGGGAGATCGCACTCCCGGTCGGCTACTCTTGTTGTGTTCTTATTCGTTGTCCAAGGAAGGCACTCCCGTGGCTGCCACCGACGTCCGCCCGAAGATCACGCTGGCCTGCGTGGAGTGCAAGGAGCGGAACTACATCACCAAGAAGAACCGGCGTAACGACCCGGACCGTCTTGAGATGAAGAAGCACTGCCCCCGCTGCAACTCGCACACCGCGCACCGCGAGACCCGCTGACCCTCCAGTAGGGCGCCGGGCCTGTGTGAACTCAGGTCTTCTACTCCGGGCCGCATCCCTCACAGGGGGTGCGGCCCGGAGTTTTTTCGTATCCACCCGCGTATCCACCCGCGTTCCGAGGAGCTGCCATGGCGCTCGACCCCTCCTTCATCGGGCGTAGTTACCCGCCCACCGAGCCGTACGAGGTCGGCCGGGAGAAGATCCGTGAGTTCGCGACCGCGATCGGCGACGCCAACCCGGCGTACACCGACCCGGAGGCGGCGAAGGCGCTGGGCCACCTCGACGTGATCGCCCCGCCGACCTTCCCGTTCGTGATCACCTACAGCGCGGCCGGCCAGGTGGTCGAGGACCCGGAGCTGGGCCTGGACTTCAGCCGGGTGGTGCACGGCGACCAGAAGTTCGCCTACACCCGACCGGTGCGGGCCGGTGACCGGCTGTCGGTCGAGGTGACCATCGACAACATCAAGTCGCTGGCGGGCAACGACGTGCTCACCGTGCGTGGCGAGGTGACGGACGCGACCGGCGAGCACGTTGTGACGTCGGTCATGACCCTGGTGGCCCGGGCCGCCGACGAGGCGGGGGAGTGAGCGCGATGGCGATCAGCTACGACGAGGTCGAGGTCGGCACCGAGCTGCCGGCGCAGTCCTTCCCGGTGACCCGCGACACACTGGTGCGGTACGCGGGCGCCTCGGGCGACTTCAACCCGATCCACTGGAACGAGAAGTTCGCCCTTCAGGTCGGCCTGCCGGACGTCATCGCGCACGGCATGTTCACCATGGCCGAGGCGATCCGGGTGGTCACCGACTGGGTCGGCGACCCGGCCGCGGTGGTCGAGTACGGCGTGCGCTTCACCCGTCCGGTGCCGGTGCCGAACGACGGGGTCGGCGCGGTGGTCGAGGTCTCGGCCAAGGTCGCCAAGAAGCTGGACGACCGCCGGGTGCAGGTCGACCTGGTGGCCACCTCGGGCGGCCAGAAGGTGCTCGGGATGTCCCGGGCCGTCGTCCGGCTCGGCTGAGCGCTCCCTCGCGACGGCGGCCGCGGCCGGGGTCCCGCACCGCGCGGGATCTCCGGTGGCGGCCGTCGCCCTTGCTTCGGTAGTGATTGGCCACTAACTTTGAGGGCATGGCGAAGTCGAGCATCCGGATGAGCGCGGAGGAGCGGCGCGAGAGCGTCGTCCGGGCCGCCCTGATCGAGTTCGCCCGGGGTGGGTACCACGGCACCTCCACCGAGGCGATCGCCCGCCGGGTGGGCGTCTCGCAGCCGTACCTGTTCCGGCTGTTCCCGGGCAAGCAGGCGATCTTCGCCGCGGCGGCGGAGCGCTGCGTCGAGGACACCTGGCGGGTCTTCGACGAGGCCTCGGCCGGGCTGTCCGGCGAGGAGGCCGCGGACGCGATGTCCGCCGCGTACATGAGCCTGGTCGAGGACCGTGACCAGCTCATGATGCAGATGCAGCTCTACGTCTCGGTCTCGGCGGCCCGGGAGGCCGGCGAGGAGGGGGTCGGCGAGACCGCCCGGCGGCTCTGGGAGAGCCTGTTCGACCGGGTCAGGATCCGGATCGGCGGGGACATGAGGGACGCCACGCGGTTCTTCGCGTACGGGATGCTGATCAACACCATGGTGGCGCTGGGCTACCCGCCGGAGCACCGGATGTGGAGCGGCTTCGACGAGTGCGAGGAGCCGGAGTAGCCGGGCCGTGCGGCGGTGTCCGCGCGGCCTCTTTTCGGCCCACGAAAGTTATTGAGCAATTACTACCTAGAGGAAGACTGGGGGACGTCATGACGGAGAAACCGGTCATGGGCAGAACCGCGATCTGGACGCTGGTGATCGTCAGCACGGCCGGCTTCATGGCCGCCCTGGACAACCTGGTGGTCACCACCGCACTGCCGTCGATCCGCGAGGAGCTCGGCGGCGGCCTGTCCGACCTCGAATGGACGGTCAGCGCCTACACCCTGAGCTTCGCCGTGCTGCTGATGTTCGGCGCAGCCCTCGGCGACCGCTTCGGGCGCCGCCGGATCTTCCTGGTCGGCCTGGCGGTCTTCACCGTCGGCTCCGCCGCGGCCGCGCTGTCCCCGGGCATCGGCGCCCTGATCGCCGCCCGGGCGCTCCAGGGCACCGGGGCCGCGGTGATGATGCCGCTCACCCTGACCCTGCTCACCACCGCCGTGCCCGCGGCCAAGCGGGGACTGGCCTTCGGCGTCTGGTCGGGCGTCGGCGGCCTCGCCGTCGCCGCCGGACCGCTGATCGGCGGCTCGCTGACCGAGCACTTCTCCTGGCAGTGGATCTTCTGGGTGAACGTCCCGGTCGGCCTCGTCCTGCTGCCGCTGGCCTACCTGCGGCTCGGCGAGAGCCGCGGCGCGGGCCGGGCCCTGGACGTGCCCGGGACCGTGCTGGTCAGCCTGGGGATGTTCGGAGTCGTCCTCGGCCTGATCCGCGGCAACCCGGACGGCTGGACCAGCCCGCTGGTCCTCGGCACCCTGATCGCCGGCACCCTGCTGCTGGCCGCCTTCGTCTGGTACGAACAGCGGGTGGCCGCCCACCCGATGCTGCCGATGCGGCTGTTCCGCAGCCGGGCCTTCTCCGCCGTCAACGCGGCCAGCCTGCTGATGTACCTGGGGATGTTCGGCTCGATCTTCCTGATCAGCCAGTACCTCCAGGGCGTCGGCGGCTTCAGCCCGCAGGAGGCGGGCCTGCGGATGCTGCCGTGGACGGCGATGCCGCTGCTGGTCGCCCCGGTCGCGGGCGTCGTCTCCGACCGGATCGGCGGCCGCCCGATCGTGGTCGCCGGGCTGGCCCTGCAGGCCGTCGGCCTGGTGCTGTTCGGCCTGGTCGCGGACGGGAGCACCGGCCTCGACTACCCCGCCCAGATCCCGGCCATCGTGATCTGCGGGATCGGCATGTCGCTGTACTTCGGCCCGACCGCCCAGCTGGTGATGGCCAGCGTCCGGCCGCAGGAGCAGGGCATCGCCTCCGGCGCCAACAACGCGCTGCGCGAGGTCGGTGGGGCGCTCGGGGTGGCCGTGCTCGCCGCGGTGTTCTCGGCGCAGGGCGGCTACCAGTCGGCCCGGGCCTTCACCGACGGGCTGGTGCCCGCGCTGTACGTCGGCGGGGCGGCCGTCGGGCTCGGCGCGCTCGCCGCGGTGCTCGTCCCCCGGCGGCGCAAGGCCGCGGCGGCCTCGGCGGCCGAGGTGGCCGCGGCGGGGGCACCGGACGAACGGGTCGGGGCGCCGGCCGCGCCCGCGCGGCTCTGAGACGCCGGGCGGCGGGTGGCAGGGGTGCCGGAGGGCGCCCCCGCCACCCGTACGCTGGTGGGCGTGCTGGTAGAAAACGACGCCCCCCTCGCCCCGCTGACCACGCTCCGGCTCGGCGGCCCGGCCCGCCGCCTGGTGACCGCCCACACCGACGACGAGGTGATCGCCGCCGTCCGCGAGGCCGACGCGGCCGGCGAGCCGCTGCTGGTCATCGGCGGCGGCTCCAACCTGGTGATCGGCGACGGCGGCTTCGCCGGCACCGTGCTGCGGATCGCCACCGAGGGCTTCGCGCTGGACGGCACGGTGCTGGAGGTCGCGGCCGGCGAGACCTGGTCCGAGGTGGTCCGCCGGACCGTCCTGGACCACGAGCTGGCGGGCATCGAGTTCCTGGCCGGCATCCCCGGCTCGGCGGGTGCCACCCCGGTGCAGAACGTGGGCGCGTACGGCCAGGAGGTCGCGCAGTCGATCACCGAGGTGGTCGCGTACGACCGCACCACCGACGAGGTGGTCGTGCTCTCGAACGCCGAGTGCGCGTTCTCCTACCGGCACAGCCGCTTCAAGGCCGAGCCGGAGCGCTACGTGGTGCTGCGGGTGCGGTTCCGGCTGGAGGACGGCGGCGGGCTCTCCACCCCCGTCCGCTACGCCGAGACCGCCCGGCACCTGGGCGTCGAGCCGGGCGAGCGGGTGCCGGTCGGCACTGCCTGGAAGGCGGTGCTGCTGCTGCGCGCCGGCAAGGGCATGGTGCTGGACCCGGCGGACCACGACACCTGGTCGGCCGGCTCCTTCTTCACCAACCCGGTGCTCACGGCCGCGCAGTACGAGTCCTTCCGCACCCGCCCGGGCGCCGAGGACGCCCCCGCCTACCCGGCCCCGGAGGGCTGCACCAAGACCTCGGCGGCCTGGCTGATCGACCGGTCCGGCTTCGGCAAGGGCTACGGCAGCGGCCCGGCGACGCTCTCCACCAAGCACACCCTGGCGCTCACCAACCGCGGCTCGGCCACCGCCGAGGACCTGCTGGCGCTGGCCCGGGAGATCCGGGACGGGGTCCGCGAGGCCTTCGGGGTGGAGCTGGTGAACGAGCCGGTGATGGTGGGCGTCGAGCTCTGAGCGGGCCCCGCGGCGCGCGCTAGGCGGGTACGGCGGCCGGCTCCGCGGGGGCGCGGCCGTCCACCAGCCAGGCGTCGATGTCCGCCAGCAGCTCCTTGCGGACGGCCTCCGGCGCCACCGAGCCGCGCACCGACTGCCGCGCCAGCTCGGCGAGTTCGGCGTCGGAGAAGCCCAGCACGTCCCGGACCAGCTCGTACTGGGCGGCCAGCCGGCTGCCGAACAGCAGCGGGTCGTCGGCGCCCAGCGCGAGCGGCACCCCGGCGTCGAAGAGTCTGCGCAGCGGGACCTCCTCGGGGTGCTCGTAGACGCCGAGCGAGACGTTGGAGGACGGGCAGACCTCGCAGGTGACCTGCCGGTCCGCCAGCCGCTCCATCAGCCGGGGGTCCTCGGCGGCCCGCACGCCGTGGCCGATCCGGACGGCGCCCAGGTCGTCCAGGCAGTCCCGGACGGACTCCGGGCCGGACAGCTCGCCGCCGTGCGGGGCCGCCAGCAGCCCGCCCTTGCGGGCGATCGCGAAGGCCCGGTCGAAGTCCCGGGCGAGGCCGCGGCGCTCGTCGTTGGAGAGGCCGAAGCCGACCACCCCGTGGTCGGCGTAGCGGACGGCCAGCCGGGCCAGCGTCCGGGCGTCCATCGGGGACTTCATCCGGTTGGCCGCGACCAGGACCCGGATGCCCACGCCGGTCGCCGCGGCGGCGTGCTCCACCGCGTCCAGGATCAGTTCCAGCGCGGGGATCAGCCCGCCCAGCCGGGGCGCGTACGAGGTCGGGTCGACCTGGATCTCCAGCCAGCGGGAGCCGTCCCGCCGCTCGTCCTCGGCGGTCTCCAGGACCAGCCGGCGGATGTCCTCCTCGTCCCGCAGCACCGAGCGGGCGGTGTCGTACAGCCGCTGGAAGCGGAACCAGCCCCGCTCGTCGGTGGCCCGCAGTCGGGGCGTCTCGCCGGAGCTGAGCGCCTCCGGCAGCCGGACGCCGTGCTTGTCGGCCAGCTCCAGGAGGGTGGCGGGCCGCATCGAGCCGGTGAAGTGCAGGTGCAGGTGGGCCTTCGGGAGGCCCCTGACGTCTCGCGGGTTCAACAGGCGTTCCATTCACCGATACTGCCGTATGAGGCCCCCGAACGGGAACCGCCTCCTTTCCATCCCCCGAAGGGGTGAAAGGAGGCGGCGTGCCGGGTGAATCCCGTATGTCGGATTGACGTCAGTGCCGGAACGGCGTCAGTCGCGGGCCTCGCCGAGCAGCTTCTGGATCCGGCTGATGCCCTCGACCAGGTCCTCGTCTCCGAGCGCGTAGGAGAACCGCAGGTAGCCGGGGGTGCCGAAGGCCTCGCCCGGGACGGCGGCGACCTCGACCTCGTCCAGGATCAGGCTCGCCAGCTCGGCGGAGGTCTGCGGGCGCTGCCCGCGGATCTCCTTGCCCAGCAGGCCCTTCACCGACGGGTAGGCGTAGAAGGCGCCCTCGGGCTCGGGGCAGAGCACGCCGTCGATCTCGTTGAGCATCCGCACGATGGTCCGGCGGCGGCGGTCGAACGCGGTGCGCATCTCGTGCACCGCGGACAGGTCGCCGGCGACGGCGGCGATCGCGGCGCGCTGGGCGACGTTGGAGACGTTCGAGGTGGCGTGCGACTGGAGGTTGGTCGCGGCCTTGATGACGTCCTTGGGGCCGATCACCCAGCCCACCCGCCAGCCGGTCATCGCGTAGGTCTTGGCGACACCGTTGACCACGATGCACTTGTCGGCCAGCTCGGGCAGCAGGGCCGGCAGCGAGGTGAACGTGGCGTCGCCGTAGACCAGGTGCTCGTAGATCTCGTCGGTGAGCACCCACAGGCCGTGCTCCAGCGCCCAGCGGCCGATCGCCTCGGCCTCGGCCTCGGTGTACACCGCGCCGGTCGGGTTGGACGGCGAGACGAACAGCACCACCTTGGTGTTCTCGGTGCGGGCGGCCTCCAGCTGCTCGACCGAGACCTTGTAGCCGGTGGTCTCGTCGGCCACGACCTCCACCGGGACGCCGCCGGCCAGCTGGATGGACTCCGGGTAGGTGGTCCAGTACGGCGCCGGGACGATGACCTCGTCGCCCGGGTCCAGGATCGCCGCGAAGGCCTCGTAGATCGCCTGCTTGCCGCCGTTGGTGACCAGCACCTGGGAGGCGTCCACCTCGTAGCCGGAGTCGCGCAGCGTCTTGGCGGCGATCGCGGCCTTCAGCTCGGGCAGGCCACCCGCCGGGGTGTAGCGGTGGTTCTTCGGGTCGCGGCAGGCCTCGACGGCCGCCTCGACGATGTAGTCCGGGGTCGGGAAGTCGGGCTCGCCGGCGCCGAAGCCGATGACCGGACGGCCGGCGGCCTTGAGGGCCTTGGCCTTGGCGTCCACGGCGAGGGTCGCGGACTCGGCGATCGCACCGATCCGGGCGGAGACCCGGCGGTCGGCGGGGCGGATGGACTGGTCGGGCTGAGGGGTGGAAGCGCTCATGCCTGCATCGTCGCAGAACCCGGACCAACCGGGCAGCGGGGTGTCGGCATCCGTACGCTCCCGTCCGGATCGCGGCCCCGGCGATCCGTCGGCGGGCGCCCCGCCGGACCGGACGTTCGCCGGGCGACCGGCCGGTCCGGAGAAAGAGGTTCGACCAAACACCCCTCGACCACGTACACTCGCTGCTCGACGGCCCGCCGAGAAAACCGGAGCTTTCACCGCCTGTACAGACAGCGGGGGGAGATGCGGTAGGTTGGTCGCCACCGGAGCCGCGAGGCACCGTAGGGCAATAGCTCAATTGGTAGAGCACCGGTCTCCAAAACCGGCGGTTGGGGGTTCGAGTCCCTCTTGCCCTGCTGCTAGATCCGTTTTCAGCCCGTTCGCTCCACAGGAGTGAGCGGGCTTGATGCGGAGATGGCACCGATCAGCACCGCTAGCCGACTGGCCGTGGCCCCACCGGGTGTGCGGCGAAGTTCGGCAGGACCCGGATTCAGGTGAGGACGAGTGACGGAGACCACGGGCTCCACCGCAACGCCTGAGAGCGGCAACCCCGAGGGTGCCGATGGCGTTGCCGAGAACACGTCGGCCGAGGGCGAGAACAAGTCCGGCAAGCAGAAGAAGTCCGGCAAGCGGGCCAAGAAGGGCCTCTTCGCCAGGATGGGTCTGTTCTACCGCCAGATCATCGCCGAGCTGCGCAAGGTCGTCTGGCCCACCCGCGGCGAGCTCACCAACTACACCGCCGTCGTCGTCACCTTCGTGGTGGTCGTGATGGCCTTCGTGGCCGGCCTGGACTACGGCTTCTCCAAGCTGAGCCTCCTGGTCTTCGGCTGACCGGCCGCCCCACCTTTCGAACAGCTTCCCGACCCGGGCCGAATCCTCGGCCCGGGTCGAGCTGTCGGTGCCGGACGTACGCGCGGCTACCGTGGACTCGGTACTGTTGAAGTCTCCGAGACCTCACCTGGCGCCCGTGCGAGCGGTCGCACGCCGGGCCGGTCGAGGAGCGCGCCACCTTCACCATCTCCAGGAAAGAAGCCGCCACCGTGTCTGAGTCCCCCCTGTACGACGCCGACGAGACCGTCCGCGAGGCGGATGTCGCCGCCGAGCCGGACGCGACCGAGCCGGCTGACGACGTCGAGTCCGCCGAGCAGATCGTGGACGCCGCGGACAGCGACGAGGACGAGGTCGAGGCGTACGACGAGGCCGAGGCGGGCGAGCCGGCCGAGGAGGCCGCGCTGCACGTGGAGGGCGACACCGAGCTCGAGGCCGAGGAGGCCGTCGAGGAGGAGCCGGCCGTCGAGGTCGACCCGGTCGCCAAGTTCCGCGAGGACCTGCGCTTCATGCCGGGCGAGTGGTACGTGATCCACACCTACGCCGGCTACGAGAACCGGGTGAAGCAGAACCTGGAGCAGCGCGCCGTCTCGCTGAACGTCGAGGAGTACATCTTCCAGGCCGAGGTGCCGCAGGAGGAGGTCGTCCAGATCAAGAACGGCGACCGCAAGACCATCCGCCAGAACAAGCTCCCCGGCTACGTCCTGGTGCGCATGGACCTCACCCCCGAGTCCTGGGGCGTCGTGCGCAACACCCCGGGTGTCACCGGCTTCGTCGGCAACGCCTACGACCCGTACCCGCTGACCCTGGACGAGGTCGTCAAGATGCTCGCCCCCGACGTCGAGCGCCAGGCGGCCAAGGAGGCCGGCAAGCCCTCGCCGATCAAGCCGAGCGAGATCCAGGTGCTGGACTTCGAGGTCGGCGACTCGGTCACCGTCACCGACGGTCCGTTCGCGACGCTGCAGGCGACCATCAACGAGATCAACCCGGACTCGAAGAAGGTCAAGGGCCTGGTCGAGATCTTCGGCCGGGAGACCCCGGTCGAGCTCTCCTTCGACCAGATCCAGAAGAACTAGTCCCAAGGTCTTCGGATCCGGGGCGGGGCCGACGGCTCTGCCCCGGATCCGTTTTGGTCCAGCGGCGCGGACGCGTTAGCCTGGTCCGATGTGTGTGCTGGCGGCCGGGTGTCGCCCCGGTTCCGCACGCACCAGCAATCACCTCTCGGAAGGACCCGGAGAGACATGCCTCCCAAGAAGAAGAAGATCACGGGGCTTATCAAGCTCCAGATCAACGCCGGTGCGGCCAACCCGGCGCCGCCGGTCGGCCCCGCGCTGGGTCAGCACGGCGTCAACATCATGGAGTTCTGCAAGGCCTACAACGCTGCGACCGAGTCGCAGCGCGGCATGATCGTGCCGGTGGAGATCACGGTCTACGACGACCGTTCCTTCACCTTCATCACGAAGACGCCGCCGGCCGCGCGCCTCATCCTGAAGGCCGCCGGTGTCGAGAAGGGCTCCAGCGAGCCGCACAAGACCAAGGTCGCCAAGCTCACCAGCGCCCAGGTCCGCGAGATCGCCACCACCAAGATGCCCGACCTGAACGCCAACGACCTGGACGCCGCGGAGAAGATCATCGCCGGCACCGCCCGGTCGATGGGCATCACCGTCGAGGGCTGATCCCCTTCTCGTCCCCTGTGGTAGGGCCTGCGCCAGGCCCGTGACACCACAACTCCATTCACCATTCAGGAGCAGCTATGAAGCGCAGCAAGGCCCTGAAGGCCGCGGACGCCAAGGTCGACCGCGAGCGCCTTTACGCCCCCCTCGAGGCCGTCCGCCTCGCCAAGGCGACCAGCACCACCAAGTTCGACGGCACCGTCGAGGTCGCCATGCGTCTGGGCGTCGACCCGCGCAAGGCCGACCAGATGGTCCGCAGCACCGTGATCCTCCCGCACGGCACCGGTAAGACCGCTCGGGTCCTGGTCTTCGCGACCGGCGAGCGTGCCGAGGCCGCGCGTGCTGCGGGTGCCGACATCGTCGGCTCGGACGAGCTCATCGACGAGGTCGCCAAGGGCCGCCTCGACTTCGACGCCGTCGTCGCCACCCCGGACCTCATGGGCAAGGTCGGCCGCCTCGGCCGCGTGCTCGGTCCCCGTGGCCTGATGCCGAACCCGAAGACCGGCACCGTGACCCCGGACGTGGCCAAGGCCGTGAACGAGATCAAGGGCGGCAAGATCGAGTTCCGCGTCGACAAGCACTCGAACCTGCACTTCATCATCGGTAAGGCCTCCTTCACCGACGAGCAGCTGGTCGAGAACTACGCCGCCGCGCTGGACGAGGTGCTCCGCGCCAAGCCGTCCGCCGCCAAGGGCCGCTACATCAAGAAGACCGCGTTCTCGACCACCATGGGCCCCGGCATCCTGGTGGACCCGAACCGCACCCGCAACCTCCTCGTCGAGGAGGACCCGGCCGCGGTCTGAGCCCCAGTGCTCTAGAGCAGTCCGTACGACGGGCCCGCACCCCCTTCACCGGGGGTGCGGGCCCGCCGTCGTTCCCGGGGTGCGACCGGTGGTGCGACCCGGGGTGCGACCGGGGCCGGTCCGGGGACGACGGCCGGGCCGGGAACGAGGGCCGGGCCGGGGGGCGGCGGCCGCCCGCAGCGGTTGCCGGATCGGGACACGGGCGGATGGGAACGGCGGGCCGAACCGTCGTACGCTCTGCCGGTCAGACCACGTGGAGCACCTGTGACCGCCGGAGTGTGCCGTGCCGCCCGCCCCTCGCCCCACCGTTCTCGCAGCGGCTCTGCTGCTGCTCGCCACCACCGGGTGCAGCCTGCTGGCCGCTCCGACCACCGCGACCCCCGGGGGCCCCGCGCCGGTGCCGCCCAAGCAGGTGGTGCTCATGGCCGCGCAGACGCTGGACGACGCCGGCAGCGCCCGGATCGACGTGGTGCGGGAGGGCCCGGGCGGCCGGCGCACCGCGAGCGGCTCCCTGGTCTGGGGCGCGTCGGACGAGGCCCGGCTGGCCGTCACCGACGAGCTGGGCAGCGGGCAGCTGACCGTGAAGGACGGCGCCCTCGACCTCGTCTACCAGGGCGGCGCGGCCAAGCACGCGGAGCGGAGCACCGCCGAGTCGGTCGACCCCGGGGCGGGTCCCGACCCGGAGGGCTTCGCGGGCGGCTGGACGACGGCGCTGATCACCGGTCCGGGCGGCCGGGCGTACGAGGTCGCCCAGGGCGTCAAGCTCACCTCGCTCGGCGGCGAGCAGCTGGCCGGGGTGACCGCGGCGCACTACCAGGGCTCCGCGCCGGTGGCCGAACTGTTCGGCGAGGACCACGAGTTGAGCCCGCGGCGGCGCGCCGCCACACTGGACTGGTACCGGCGGCAGGGGGCGACGGCGATCGGCTACGACATCTGGGTCGGGCCCGGCATGCAGCTGCTGCGGCTGCGCGAGACGGTCCGGGGGAGTGCGGGAACCACGGTGACCACGACCGATGTCTCGGCTTCCGGGGCGACGGACGCGACACCCGCCGCGGGCGGGTGACGGGGAGGGGGATATCCGGTACGTGGGAATATCGGCGATCCGTTAGAGTCCGCATGAAAAGAACATGAGAAGAGCTGACAATCGGTTCTTCCATGGGGATCTGGAACTCACGGGGGGACCCTCATGCGCGCTCTGCGCCTCGCCTCGGCCGTCGCGACGGCGGCCGTCCTGCTCGGTGCCGCCACCGCCTGCGGCGGTGACACCAAGAGCGGCGACGCCAAGGGGAGCGACACCAAGACCGCCGAGGCCAAGCCCGCCGACGCCAAGCCGACCGAGACCAAGGCCGCGGACCCGCTCGCGGCGGCCCTGGCCGGGGACCCGAAGGCCGCGCTGGCCGCCTCCGCCGCGGTGATGCAGAAGGCCGGCAACGGCAAGGTCACCCTGATCCCGGCCGATCCCACCGACACCGCCGGCACCGGCGACGCGGACTGGAAGGACCCGGCCAAGGCGTCCGTGGACCTGGCCAGCGACATCGAGGGCAAGAAGCTGCGGATCCGGGTGCTCGGCGCGGACGCCTACCTCGGCGGCGGCGACGACGTGGCCCCGGCCCTGGGCGGCAAGCACTGGGTCAAGGTGCCCGCGGACACCACGGGCGCGAGCTTCCAGGCCGTCGGCCAGATGACCAACCCGGTCGTCCTGCTCACCGTCGCGGCCCAGAGCGGCAAGCTCTCCAAGGTCGGCGAGGAGACCGTGGACGGCGTCAAGACCACCCACCTGCGGGCGGAGCAGGACACCGCCGCGCTGGTGGCCGGGATGTCGGGGCTCCCGGCGGAGCAGCGCAAGGCCGTCCAGAAGACGCTGGAGGAGGACGGCAAGAACCTCACCATCGACTTCTGGCTGAACGGCAGCCAGGAGCTCGTCCAGTACAAGGAGTACGGCGACACCAACGGCGAGAAGCAGGCCGTCACCATCAAGTACTCCAACCTCGGCAAGGCCGCCGCGATCGCGGCGCCGCCCGCCGGCGACCTCGGCAGCGAGGCCGACCTGCTCAAGCTGCTCGGCTGATCCGGCCGCACCGGACACCGGGCCCACCCGCAACAACCGGCTACCACCCCGGGCGCGCCACGCGCCCGGGGTCCGCAAGGGGGGAATCATGGCTGGAACCCGCAACACCGCCGTCGCCGTCGTCCTCGCCGCTCTGGCGCTGACCGCGACCGCCTGCAACAACAACGACGACAAGAAGGCCGCCCCGGCCGCGCCGACCACGGCCGCCGCCGCCTCGGCCACCCCGTCGGCCGCCGCCCCGACCACCGGTGCGAAGCCGGAGAAGGTCAGCCCGGCGGTCTACCTGGAGCAGGTCACCCAGAAGACCAGCGCGGCCAAGTCGGCGAAGGTCGACGAGGTGATCCAGGTCGGCCAGGTCACCATGAAGGGCAAGGGCGCGGTCTCCTGGGCCGACGGCCTGGAGGCCGACCTCACGATGGACCTGTCGGGCTCCCCGATGGCCAAGCTCCTGGAGCCGCTGACCGGCGGCCCGAACGTGCACTACCTGTACACCAAGGAGGCCATGTACATGGCCCTGGGCGGGGAGCTGCTGGAGCAGGGTGCCCCGAGGTGGGTCCGCTACAGCAAGGCCGACATGGCCAAGGCGTCCGGCGGCACGGCCGACCAGCTCCAGAGCGCGGACCCGGTGCAGGGCGTCCGGACGCTGATCGCCAGCGGCAAGGTCACCGAGGTCGGCCAGGAGACGGTGAACGGCAAGGCCACCACCCACTACTCCGGCGTGCTCAACGCCGACGACGTGGCCGCGGCCACCACCCAGGGCATGACCCAGGCCCAGGCCGACAAGATCAAGCAGAACCTGGTGGCGGCCGGCATCACCAGCGACCGGATCGACGTCTGGGTCGACACGGACAAGCTGGTGGTCAAGCGCAGCGAGCAGGCCGAGACCAAGGCCGGCGCGCTGAACGTCACCGTCGACTACTCGGACTACGGCACCCCGGTGATCGCCGCCACCCCGGCCGACGCCATCTCCCTCGCCGACCTCGAGAAGGCCGCGAGCGGCAGCTGACCCGACCGCCCGGGTAGCCCGGCTCGGCCGACCCGGTGGGTTCGCCCGCCGGAGGGGGCCGACGCCGGGCGGACCGGGAACGGGTGGCAAGGTGGCCGGGACGAGGCCGCCGTCGGACGGGGCCGGGCGAGAGGGGAACGGACGATGGCGGCACGGCAGCGGTTGGCGGCAGTGGCCGTCGTCGCCCTGCTGGCGAGCGGGCTGACCGGCTGCGACGGGGGCGGCGGCGCGCCCGCCACGCCGTCCGGCAGCCCGAGCACGGCCAGCGCCCCGCCGCCCACCGCCTCCCCGAGCGCCCAGGCCAAGCCCACCGACCGCTCGCCGCACGGGGTCCTGCTCTCCGCCCAGCTGGCCATGCAGACCGCCCGCCGGGCCAAGGTCAGCTACCGGCTCGGCGCGGACGCGGGCTCCGGCCCGCTGTTCTGGCAGCCCAAGACCGCGCTCCAGATCAAGCGCTCCACCCCGGCCGAGGCCGAGCAGCTGATCGTCGTGGACACGGTCGCCTACCAGGGCGGGGACGCCGCCACCGCGGCCAGGAACGGCGGCCGGCACTGGGAGCGCTTCACCGTCCCGCCGGACGCGGACGGTCACAAGGAGACGCCGTACGCCGGGCTGATCGACCTGCTGAGCCCGGTCGAGGCGCTGACCGCGGCCACCGCCGAGGGGACGGACCCGGTCTTCGTCGGCGAGGAGAAGTCCGAGGACTCCACCACCGAGCACTACCGGGTCACCACCACCGCCGAGAAGTACGCGGCCGCCCAGACCCAGCTGACCCAGGCCCGCCGCGACGGGCTGCGGGCCGCGCTGGCGCCCGGCGGCTCGACCTCGCTCACCCTGGACCTCTGGCTCAACGACAAGGACCAGCTGGTCAGGCTCCAGCGCACCGGCAGCGGGGACAGCGGCCGGGCGGACGACTCGGTGCTCTACACCGACCTCGCCGGGGCACTGCTCTCGGCGCAGGCGCCGGCCGAGACGGACACCGTGGACACCGGCGTCCGGACGGTCTCCCCGCTGGCCCGCTGAGCGGTGCCGGACGACCGTCCGTCCGGGGACGATTTGCACCTTGCGAAGGGCTCCCGCTACGCTGGCCGAAGCCAAAGACCGCTGGTTGCCGCCGCGCCCGTCAGGGAGCAGGTGGCCGAAGGATCTGCGATTCGTCGCAGGCAGCCCGCGCAGGTGTGTCTGGAGCTTCGACTTCCGGGTACCGCGTTCGCGCGGCCGCCCGTCGAGGTCGTTCCGAGCCCCGTGCGCCTGCGCACCGGGGCTCGTTGCGTTTCCGCAGGAGCTTCCCTTCCGTCCGGTGGTCCACGGCGACCTAGGTCGACTTTCGCGGTCGGCCCGACTTCGACATCACGGAAGGAGGCGTAAGCCTATGGCCAGGCCCGACAAGGCTGCTGCCGTCGCCGAGATCACGGACAAGTTCCGTGGCTCCTCCGCGGCGCTGCTCACCGAGTACCGCGGTCTCTCGGTGAAGCAGGTCAAGACCCTGCGTCGCTCGCTCGGCGACAACGCCGAGTACGCCGTGGTGAAGAACACGCTGACCAAGATTGCGGCCAATGAGGTCGGGATCACGGAGCTCGACGACCTGTTCACTGGTCCGACGGCTGTCGCCTTCGTCACCGGTGACCCGGTGGAGTCGGCGAAGGCTCTGCGTGACTTCGCCAAGGAGAACCCCGCTCTCATCATCAAGGGCGGTGTCCTTGACGGCAAGGCGCTGTCCGCCGATGAGATCAAGAAGCTCGCGGACCTCGAGTCCCGCGAGGTGCTGCTCGCCAAGCTGGCGGGTGCCCTGAAGGCCAAGCAGTCCCAGGCTGCCGCGCTCTTCCAGGCCCTGCCGTCGAAGCTCGTCCGCACTGTGGACGCGCTGCGCGACAAGGTCGAGCAGGGCGGTGCCGGTACGCCGGCTCCCGCCGCCGAGGACGCCGCCGCCGAGTAATTCGGCAGGCTCACGCCTCGCTGCGGGCCCGTGCCCGCCCAACCCGTACATACGGCACCACCTGCCGATTTAGTGGAAGGACGCCATCATGGCGAAGCTGACCCAGGACGAGCTGCTCGCGCAGTTCGAGGAGCTCACCCTCATCGAGCTCGCTGCCTTCGTGAAGGCCTTCGAGGAGAAGTTCGACGTCACCGCTGCCGCCCCGGTCGCCGTTGCCGCCGCCGGTGCTGCCGGCCCGGCCGCCGAGGCCGTCGAGGAGCAGGACGAGTTCGACGTCATCCTCGACGCCGCCGGCGACAAGAAGATCCAGGTCATCAAGGAGGTGCGCACCCTGACCTCCCTCGGCCTGAAGGAGGCCAAGGACCTCGTTGACACCGCTGGTGCCAAGGTCCTGGAGAAGGTTGCCAAGGACGTTGCCGAGAAGGCCAAGGCCGCCCTCGAGGGTGCCGGCGCCAAGGTCACCGTCAAGTGACTTCTCGCCCCCTCTGAGGGGGCCTGAAGCCGGGCCGATCACCCTTGCGGGTGGTCGGCCCGGCTTTTTCGCGTTTCCGGGCCCGTGCCGGGCCCCGTCGGGGCGTCCGCGACCCGGTTCCCCCGACCGGCCGGTACGGCCCGCCGGTGTGGCCGACGGCGCACTCGGCACCGTCGGTGCCGAGGGGTATGGTGATCACCGTCGTCGAGGGCGGCGCCACCACGGCTTCTGTAACGCCGGGCGGCTCCGGACCGATAGACCGGTCGAGGCCCGCGCCGCCGGCGGGCCCTTGACGAACCTGGCGAGGCGCGCGATTCTCAAGGCGCGAGTCCGCCCGGTTGGTTCGCTGGTGGATGCATAACCAGCGGCTCCGGCGGGAAATGACTCCACGTGAGTTAGAGCAGTACCCGGTGGGCGCCCGCGCTCGCCGGCTACCGGGAGGAGTCTCCGATTCGGTCTCCGAATCAGAGCTGGACAGCAGTGTCGCCTTTGGCTACACTGTCCCTTTGCGCTGCCTGTTAGCTGCTCCGTGACTCGTCGCCCGGAGTTTGCGTTGCCCTGAAGGGGTCTGGCACCGCCTCCGCAAAGCGGCTCTGACCTGGGGTTTCGACCCCGGCGGAGGCCAGTGGCGAGGGAGGCGGCACCAAGCCCAAGCAGGCCCGGCTGGTACGCGCGTAGTGAGCTCCGAGCCCTCGGAAGGACCCCCCTCTTGGCCGCGCCGCGCAACGCCTCGAACAATTCCGCCGCATCCACCGCCCCGCTCCGCGTCTCGTTCGCGAAGATCAAGGAGCCCCTCGAGGTCCCCAACCTCCTGGCCCTGCAGACCGAGAGCTTTGACTGGCTGCTCGGCAACGCGGCCTGGAAGGCCCGGGTCGAGGCGGCACTGGAGAGTGGTCAGGACGTCCCCACGAAGTCCGGTCTGGAGGAGATCTTCGAGGAGATCTCCCCGATCGAGGACTTCAGCGGGTCGATGTCGCTGACCTTCCGCGACCACCGTTTCGAGCCGCCGAAGAACTCCATTGACGAGTGCAAGGACCGCGACTTCACGTTCGCGGCCCCGCTCTTCGTCACGGCCGAGTTCACCAACAACGAGACCGGTGAGATCAAGTCTCAGACGGTCTTCATGGGCGACTTCCCGCTCATGACCCACAAGGGCACGTTCGTGATCAACGGCACCGAGCGTGTCGTCGTGTCGCAGCTGGTCCGCTCCCCGGGTGTGTACTTCGACTCCACCCTGGACAAGGTGTCCGACAAGGACATCTACTCCTGCAAGGTCATCCCCTCGCGTGGTGCCTGGCTGGAGATGGAGATCGACAAGCGCGACATGGTCGGCGTCCGCATCGACCGTAAGCGCAAGCAGTCCGTCACCGTGCTGCTCAAGGCGCTCGGCTGGACCAACGAGATGATTCTCGAGGAGTTCGGCGAGTACGAGTCGATGCGCGCCACCCTGGAGAAGGACCACACCCAGGGCCAGGACGACGCGCTGCTGGACATCTACCGCAAGCTGCGCCCGGGCGAGCCGCCCACGCGCGAGGCCGCGCAGACGCTTCTGGAGAACCTGTACTTCAACCCGAAGCGCTACGACCTCGCCAAGGTCGGCCGTTACAAGGTCAACCGCAAGCTGGGCAACGCCGAGTCGCTGGACTCCGGCGTGCTCACCGAGCCCGACATCATCGGTGCGATCAAGTACCTGGTGAAGCTGCACGCGGGCGAGACCGAGTGGCGTGACGACGACGGCCGCGACATCGTGGTCGAGGTCGACGACATCGACCACTTCGGCAACCGCCGCCTGCGCAACGTCGGCGAGCTCATCCAGAACCAGGTCCGTACGGGTCTCGCCCGCATGGAGCGCGTCGTGCGCGAGCGCATGACCACCCAGGACGTCGAGGCGATCACGCCGCAGACCCTGATCAACATCCGGCCGGTCGTCGCCTCCATCAAGGAGTTCTTCGGCACCAGCCAGCTGTCGCAGTTCATGGACCAGACGAACCCGCTGTCGGGCCTGACCCACAAGCGCCGTCTGTCCGCGCTGGGCCCCGGTGGTCTGTCCCGTGAGCGGGCCGGCTTCGAGGTCCGTGACGTGCACCCCTCGCACTACGGCCGCATGTGTCCGATCGAGACCCCCGAAGGCCCGAACATCGGTCTGATCGGGTCGCTGGCCTCGTACGGCCGGGTCAACGCCTTCGGCTTCATCGAGACCCCGTACCGCAAGGTCGTCGACGGTGTCGTCACCGAGAAGGTGGACTACCTCACCGCCGACGAGGAGGACCGCTACGTCATCGCCCAGGCGAACGCGCCGCTGACCGCGGACCTGCACTTCGCCGAGCCGCGCGTCCTGGTCCGCCGCCGTGGCGGCGAGATCGACTACATCCCCGGCACCGAGATCGACTACATGGACGTCTCGCCGCGCCAGATGGTGTCGGTCGCGACCGCCATGATCCCGTTCCTCGAGCACGACGACGCCAACCGCGCGCTCATGGGCTCGAACATGATGCGCCAGGCGGTGCCGCTGCTGAAGAGCGAGGCTCCGCTGGTCGGCACCGGCATGGAGTACCGCTGCGCCGTCGACGCCGCGGACGTCATCACCGCCGAGAAGGCCGGTGTCGTCCAGGAGGTCTCGGCCGACTACGTCACCGTGGCCAACGACGACGGCACGTACACCACGTACCGCGCCGCCAAGTTCACCCGCTCCAACCAGGGCACCGCCTTCAACCAGAAGGTGCTCGTGGACGAGGGCGCCCGGGTCGAGGTCAACCAGGTGCTGGCCGACGGCCCGTGCACCGACGAGGGCGAGATGGCCCTCGGCAAGAACCTGCTCGTGGCGTTCATGTCGTGGGAGGGCCACAACTACGAGGACGCGATCATCCTGTCGCAGCGCCTCGTGCAGGACGACGTCCTCTCCTCGATCCACATCGAGGAGCACGAGGTCGACGCCCGTGACACCAAGCTCGGCCCCGAGGAGATCACCCGGGACATCCCGAACGTCTCCGAGGAGGTCCTCGCCGACCTCGACGAGCGCGGCATCATCCGCATCGGCGCCGACGTCGTCACCGGCGACATCCTGGTCGGCAAGGTCACCCCGAAGGGCGAGACCGAGCTGACCCCGGAGGAGCGCCTGCTCCGCGCGATCTTCGGCGAGAAGGCCCGTGAGGTCCGCGACACCTCGCTGAAGGTGCCGCACGGCGAGTCCGGCAAGGTCATCGGCGTCCGCGTGTTCGACCGCGAGGAGGGCGACGAGCTGCCCCCCGGCGTGAACCAGCTGGTCCGCGTCTACGTGGCCCAGAAGCGCAAGATCACCAACGGTGACAAGCTCGCCGGCCGTCACGGCAACAAGGGTGTCATCTCCAAGATCCTCCCGGTCGAGGACATGCCGTTCCTCGAGGACGGCACCCCGGTCGACATCATCCTCAACCCGCTGGGTGTCCCGTCCCGAATGAACCCGGGACAGGTCCTGGAGATCCACCTCGGGTGGCTCGCCAAGCAGGGCTGGGACGTCTCCGGCCTCGCCGACGAGTGGGCCCAGCGCCTGCAGGCGATCGGCGCCGACACCGTCCAGGGCGGCACCAACCTCGCCACCCCGGTCTTCGACGGCGCCCGCGAGGACGAGATCACCGGTCTGCTGGACAACACCACCCTCACCCGTGACGGTGAGCGCCTGGTGAACTCCACCGGCAAGGCCCGCCTGTTCGACGGCCGCTCCGGCGAGCCGTTCCCGATGCCGGTCTCGGTCGGCTACATGTACATCCTCAAGCTGCACCACCTGGTCGACGACAAGCTGCACGCCCGCTCGACCGGTCCGTACTCGATGATCACCCAGCAGCCGCTCGGTGGTAAGGCGCAGTTCGGTGGTCAGCGCTTCGGTGAGATGGAGGTGTGGGCCCTCGAGGCGTACGGCGCGGCCTACGCGCTCCAGGAGCTGCTCACCATCAAGTCCGACGACGTCCTCGGCCGAGTCAAGGTCTACGAGGCCATCGTCAAGGGCGAGAACATCCCCGAGCCCGGCATTCCCGAGTCCTTCAAGGTCCTCATCAAGGAAATGCAGTCGCTCTGCCTCAACGTGGAGGTGCTGTCCTCGGACGGCCAGTCCATCGAGATGCGGGACTCCGACGAGGACGTGTTCCGCGCCGCCGAGGAGCTCGGCATCGACCTGTCCCGGCGCGAGCCGAGCAGCGTCGAAGAGGTCTGACGGAGGTGGGGCCGGCCGCAGCAGCGGCTGGCCCGCCCCCAGGCCCCCCTCAGACCACATGAACGACTCTCGACTTACGAAAGAGGGCTTGACGACCAGTGCTTGACGTCAACTTCTTCGACGAGCTCCGCATCGGCCTGGCCACCGCCGACGACATCCGCCAGTGGTCGCACGGCGAGGTCAAGAAGCCGGAGACCATCAACTACCGCACCCTGAAGCCCGAAAAGGACGGCCTCTTCTGCGAGAAGATCTTCGGCCCGACCCGGGACTGGGAGTGCTACTGCGGTAAGTACAAGCGCGTCCGCTTCAAGGGCATCATCTGCGAGCGCTGCGGCGTCGAGGTGACCCGCGCCAAGGTGCGCCGCGAGCGGATGGGCCACATCGAGCTGGCCGCCCCGGTCACCCACATCTGGTACTTCAAGGGCGTGCCGTCCCGTCTGGGCTACCTGCTCGACCTGGCGCCGAAGGACCTCGAGAAGGTCATCTACTTCGCCGCCTACATGATCACCTGGGTCGACGACGAGCGCCGCCAGCGCGACCTGCCGTCCCTGGAGGCGCACGTCTCGGTCGAGCGCCAGCAGATCGAGAACCGCCGCGACTCCGACCTCGAGGCCCGCGCCAAGAAGGCCGAGACCGACCTGGCCGAGCTGGAGGCCGAGGGCGCCAAGGCCGACGTGCGCCGCAAGGTGCGCGAGGGCGCCGAGCGCGAGATGAAGCAGCTGCGCGACCGTGCGCAGCGCGAGCTCGACCGCCTCGACGAGGTGTGGGCCCGCTTCAAGAACCTCAAGGTCCAGGACCTCGAGGGCGACGAGCTGCTCTACCGCGAGCTGCGCGACCGCTTCGGCACCTACTTCTCCGGCTCGATGGGCGCGGCGGCCCTCAAGGACCGCCTCGAGACCTTCGACCTGGCGGAGGAGTCCGAGCGCCTGCGCGAGATCATCCGCACCGGCAAGGGCCAGAAGAAGACCCGTGCGCTCAAGCGCCTCAAGGTCGTCTCCGCGTTCCTGCAGACCACCAACAAGCCCAACGGCATGGTGCTGGACTGCGTCCCGGTCATCCCGCCGGACCTGCGTCCGATGGTGCAGCTGGACGGTGGCCGCTTCGCGACCTCCGACCTGAACGACCTGTACCGCCGCGTCATCAACCGCAACAACCGCCTGAAGCGCCTGCTCGACCTCGGTGCCCCCGAGATCATCGTGAACAACGAGAAGCGCATGCTCCAGGAGGCCGTCGACGCGCTGTTCGACAACGGCCGCCGCGGCCGTCCGGTCACCGGTCCGGGCAACCGCCCGCTGAAGTCCCTCAGCGACATGCTGAAGGGCAAGCAGGGTCGTTTCCGTCAGAACCTGCTCGGCAAGCGAGTCGACTACTCGGCCCGTTCGGTCATCGTCGTCGGCCCGCAGCTCAAGCTGCACCAGTGCGGTCTGCCGAAGGCCATGGCGCTGGAGCTCTTCAAGCCGTTCGTGATGAAGCGCCTGGTCGACCTGAACCACGCGCAGAACATCAAGTCGGCCAAGCGCATGGTCGAGCGTGCCCGTCCGGTCGTGTGGGACGTGCTCGAAGAGGTCATCGCCGAGCACCCGGTCCTGCTGAACCGTGCGCCCACCCTGCACCGCCTCGGCATCCAGGCCTTCGAGCCCCAGCTGGTCGAGGGCAAGGCCATCCAGATCCACCCGCTCGTCTGCACCGCGTTCAACGCGGACTTCGACGGTGACCAGATGGCCGTCCACCTGCCGCTCTCCGCGGAGGCGCAGGCCGAGGCCCGCATCCTGATGCTGTCCTCGAACAACATCCTGAAGCCGGCCGACGGTCGCCCCGTCACCATGCCGACCCAGGACATGGTGCTCGGTCTGTTCTTCCTGACCTCGGACCGCGACAACGTGAAGGGCGCCGGCCGCACCTTCTCGTCGACCGCCGAGGCGATCATGGCCTTCGACGCCCGCGACCTGGACGTCCAGGCCCCGATCGAGCTGCGCCTGCCGGCCGGCACCGTCCCGCCGCGCGGCTGGACCGCCCCGGTGGACGAGGACGGCCAGTCGAGCTGGTTCGACGGCGAGTCCTTCCGCCTGACCACCACCCTGGGCCGCGCGCTCTTCAACGAGCTGCTGCCCGAGGACTACCCGTTCGTCGACTACGAGGTGGGCAAGAAGCAGCTCTCCGCGATCGTCAACGACCTGGCGGAGCGCTACCCCAAGGTCGTCGTCGCGGCGACCCTGGACAACCTGAAGGCGGCCGGCTTCCACTGGTCGACCCGTTCGGGTGTCACCGTCTCGATCTCGGACGTCATCGTCCCGCCGAGCAAGCCCCAGATCCTCGAGGGCTACGAGGCCAAGGCGGAGAAGGTCCAGAAGCAGTACGAGCGCGGTCTGATCACCAACGACGAGCGCAAGCAGGAGCTCGTCGGCATCTGGACCCAGGCGACCAACGAGGTCGCGGACGCCATGGCCGCGAACTTCCCGAAGACGAACCCCATCTTCATGATGGTCGACTCGGGTGCCCGTGGAAACATGATGCAGATGCGCCAGATCGCCGGTATGCGTGGTCTGGTGTCGAACGCCAAGAACGAGACCATCCCGCGACCCATCAAGGCGTCGTTCCGTGAGGGCCTCACCGTTCTGGAGTACTTCATCTCCACCCACGGTGCCCGTAAGGGTCTGGCCGACACCGCTCTGCGTACCGCCGACTCCGGTTACCTCACCCGTCGTCTGGTCGACGTCTCCCAGGACGTCATCATCCGCGAGGAGGACTGCGGCACCGAGCGCGGCCTGAAGCTGGCGATCGGCACCGTCGGTGCGGACGGCGTCCTGCGCAAGACGGACGACGTCGAGACCAGCGTCTACGCCCGCATGCTGGCCGAGGACATCACGGTGGACGGCAAGCTCCTCGCCACCGCCAACACCGACCTCGGTGACGTGCTGATCGACGAGCTGATCCGCCACGGCATCAGCGAGGTCAAGACCCGCTCGATCCTGACCTGTGAGTCGGCCGTCGGCACCTGCGCCATGTGCTACGGGCGCTCGCTGGCCACCGGCAAGCTGGTCGACATCGGTGAGGCGGTCGGCATCATCGCCGCCCAGTCCATCGGTGAGCCCGGTACCCAGCTGACCATGCGTACCTTCCACACCGGTGGTGTGGCCGGTGACGACATCACCCAGGGTCTGCCGCGTGTCGTCGAGCTCTTCGAGGCCCGTACCCCCAAGGGTGTGGCCCCGATCTCGGAGGCGCAGGGCCGGGTCCGCATCGAGGACACCGAGAAGACCCGCAAGCTGGTCATCACGCCGGACGACGGCACCGACGAGATCGCCTACCCGGTCTCGAAGCGTGTGAAGCTGCTGGTCAGCGAGGGCGAGGCGGTCGAGGTCGGCCAGAAGCTGACCATGGGTGCCACCAACCCGCACGACGTCCTGCGCATCATGGGCCAGCGTGCCGTCCAGGTCCACCTGGTCGCCGAGGTCCAGAAGGTCTACAACTCGCAGGGTGTGTCGATCCACGACAAGCACATCGAGATCATCATCCGGCAGATGCTCCGCCGCGTGACGATCATCGAGTCGGGCGACGCCGAGCTGCTGCCCGGCGAGCTGGTCGAGCGCGGTCGCTTCGAGCAGGAGAACCGCCGCGTCGTCGCCGAGGGCGGTCACCCCGCCTCCGGCCGTCCGCAGCTGATGGGTATCACCAAGGCCTCGCTGGCCACCGAGTCCTGGCTGTCGGCCGCCTCCTTCCAGGAGACGACCCGGGTCCTCACCGACGCGGCGATCCACGCCAAGTCGGACCCGCTGCTGGGCCTCAAGGAGAACGTCATCCTGGGTAAGCTCATCCCGGCCGGTACGGGTCTGCCCCGCTACCGCAACATCCGGGTCGAGCCGACCGAGGAGGCCAAGGCCGCGATGTACTCGGCCGTCGGCTACGACGACTACGACCTGTCGCCCTTCGGCGCCGGCTCCGGCCAGGCGGTTCCGCTGGACGACTACGACTACGGCCCGTACACCGGCTGAGTCCCGTAGCTCCGATCGCAGGGCGGTCACCCCCCAGGGGTGGCCGCCCTGCGGCGTTCCCGGGGGTTCCCGGGGGGCCGCCGGGGCGCCCGGGGGAAGCCGATTAGGTGATCCGGCTGAACTCGCGTAGAGTCGTGTTCACCGACGCGGGGTGGAGCAGCTCGGTAGCTCGCTGGGCTCATAACCCAGAGGTCGCAGGTTCAAATCCTGTCCCCGCTACTCATTCGAAGGGCCCGGAGGCATCAAGCCTCCGGGCCCTTCGGTGTTCCCCGGGCCCTTCGGTGTTCCCCGGGCCCTTCGGTGTTCCCCGGGGTCTTCGGTGTTCTCCGGGGCCTGCCGGTCGGCCGCCGGCCGCCGCGCGTCGGCCTGGCCCGAAACGCGCATCCTGGCCCGAAGCGGAGCCCGGCAAGGCGCCGGCCGTATTTTCGGTGGCCCGGGGCGGGCCGCGGGCCGTACGGTCCGGGGTATGAACGCGAAGCGCCCCCTGATCGCCGTGCTCACCGGCGCGGGCATCTCGACGGACTCCGGCATCCCCGACTACCGCGGCCCGAAGGGGCTGTGGCAGAAGGACCCGTCGGCACAGGAGCTGGTCACCATCGGGCCGTACCTGGACGATCCCGAGGTCCGGCGGCGGGCCTGGCGGATGCGGCTGGAGACGGACACGGTGGGCGCCGAGCCCAACGCCGGGCACCGGGCGCTGGTCGACCTGGAGCGCTCCGGGCTGCCGCTGCGGGTGCTCACCCAGAACATCGACGGGCTGCACCAGAGCTCCGGGCTGAGCGCCCGCAAGGTGCTCGAACTGCACGGCAACCTGCGGGAGACGCAGTGCCTGGACTGCGGGGCGGTCGGCTCGATGGCGGACGCGCTGGAACGGGTCGGGGCGGGGGAGCCGGACCCGGCCTGCCGGGAGTGCGGGGGCATTCTCAAGCCGCGCATCGTGATGTTCGGCGAGAACCTGGACCCGGAGGTGCTCGGGCAGGCCGACGCGGTCGCCCGGGCCTGTGACGTCTTCGTCGCGGTCGGCACCAGCCTCCAGGTGTTCCCGGTGGCGGCGCTGCCGTACAACGCGGTGAAGACCGGGGCGAAGCTGATCATCGTGAACGGCGAGCCGACGCCCTACGACGAGGCCGCGGCCGAGGTGATCCGGGAGCCGATCTCGCAGGCGCTGCCGAAGCTGGTGCGGCGGCTGGTACTGGAACGGGCCTGAGCAGGGCCGGGAGGACCATGTTCGCGGACGCACCGCATGCGTACGATGATCTTTCCGGCTTCCCCCCTCCTGGCCTGGAGTGATCGACCGATGACGACGACGGCGAAGTTCGACCCCTGGTCGGCGGCGTTCGTGGCCCACCCGTACGACGCGTACGCCGAACTGCGCGAGCACGCGCCGGTGACGTACTTCGAGCCGACCGACCAGTGGCTGGTCTCGCGCCACGAGGACGTCAGCGCCCTGCTGCGCGACCGGCGGCTGGGCCGCACCTACACCCACCGCTTCAGCCACGCGGAGTTCGGCCGCCCCGAGCCCGACCCGGCGCACGAGCCCTTCCACACCCTGAACGACCACGGGCTGCTGGACCTGGAAGGGCCGGACCACACCCGGCTGCGCCGACTGGTCTCCAAGGCCTTCACCCCGCGCATGGTCGAGGGCCTGCGCCCCACCGTGCGGCGGCTGGCCGGCGAACTGGTCGACGACCTGCTCGCGGCCGGCGGCGGCGACCTGATCGCCACCGTCGCCGAGCCGCTGCCCGTCGCCGTGATCGCCGAGATGCTCGGCGTGCCGGAGAGCGACCGGCACCTGCTGCGGCCGTGGTCCGCCGACATCACCGGGATGTTCGAGCTCAACCCGAGCGAGGAGGTCGCCCGCCGGGCCGTCACCGCCAGCATCGAGTTCTCCGACTACCTGCGCACCCTGATCCGCGAGCGCCGGGCCGAGCCGGGGACGGACTTGATCAGCGCGCTCATCCAGGCCCAGGAGGGCTCCGACGCGCTCAGCGAGCAGGAGATGATCTCCACCTGCGTGCTGCTGCTCAACGCCGGCCACGAGGCGACCGTCAACACCACCGGCAACGGCTGGTGGGCGCTGTTCCGCAACCCCGACGAGCTCGCCCGGCTGCGCGGCTCGGTGGACGAGCTGCTGCCCACCGCCGTCGAGGAGCTGATGCGCTGGGACACCCCGCTGCAGATGTTCGAGCGCTGGGTGCTGGAGGACATCGAGGTCCGCGGCGTCACCATCCCGCGCGGCGCCGAGATCGCCCTGCTCTTCGGCTCCGCCAACCGCGACCCCGAGCGCTTCGCCGACCCCGACCGCCTCGACCTCGGCCGCACCGACAACCCGCACATCACCTTCGGCGCCGGAATCCACTTCTGTCTCGGCGCCCCACTCGCCAGACTGGAGCTCACCGAGTCCTACGGCACCCTGCTGCGCCGGGCCCCGGGCCTGCGGCTGGTCCGCGAGCCCGAGTGGAACCCGGGCTACGTGATCCGCGGGCTCAAGGAACTGCTGGTCGAGGTCTGACGACCGGGAACGACCGACGACCGAGGGGGAGAGGGCCGTGGGCAAGGCGACGGGGACACTGCTGGGGCTGGCGATCGGGGACGCGATCGGCCGGGTGACCGAGTTCAAGAGCATCGAGGAGATCGCCGCCGACCATCCGGACTGGCGGCGGCTCCCGCTGCCGAAGCGGGCGCTGGTCACCGACGACACCCAGATGACCCTCGCGCTGGCCCGCGGCCTGCGCACCGCCCTGGCGCGCGGGCCCCTGACGCCCCTGCGGCTGGAGCGGCCGGTCCGCGAGGAGTTCGTCGACTGGTGGCGCTCCCCGCAGAACAACCGCGCCCCCGGCATGACCTGCCTGCGCGCCTGCGAGCGGCTCAGCCGCCCCGAGTACCGCTGGCAGCAGGCCAGCGACGCCGGCTCCAAGGGCTGCGGCGCCAACATGCGGGTCGCCCCGATCGGGCTGCTCCGCGAGCTGGACGCCCGGCAGCACTCCGGGGCCGCCCAGCTCCAGTCCGCGCTCACCCACGGCCACCCCACCGCCCTCGCCGCCAGCGACCTCACCGCGTACGCCGTCCGCAAGCTCGCCGAGGGGCAAGCGCCGGCCGGCCTGCCCGCGGTGCTGCGGGCGTACGCGCTGGCGAGCCGGGAGCGGTACGACGAGTTCTGGCTCGGCGACCTCGCCGACCGCTGGTACGGCCCCTCGCCGCAGGCCGTCATGGCCCGCGGCTGGGACGAGTGCCTCACCGTGCTCGACCGGCTGGACGCGGCGCTCGCCGCACCCGACCCCGACGCCGACCCCTGCCTGGCCACCGGCGAGGGCTGGGTCGCCGAGGAGGCCTTCGGCACCGGCCTGCTCTGCTTCCTGCTGCTCCCGGACGACCCGGTGGCGGCCGTGCGGCGGGCCGCCTACTCCAGCGGCGACTCCGACTCCCTCGCCTGCCTGACCGGCGCCTTCGCGGGCGCCCGCCACGGTGCGGCGGCCTGGCCGGCCGACTGGGTGGAGCGGATCGAGCACCGGGACGAACTGCTGGAGTTCGGGGCGCTCTGGGACTGAGCCGGGGGCGCCGGCCGGGTGGAACCGGGCGGTGGGGCGGCGCGTCGAAGGGCCATGACGAACCGCCGCACCGCAACCCGTCGCACCCTCCGCCGTCCGGCCGCGCCGCTCCTCGCGGCCGTGCTCGCCGCGCCGCTGCTCGCCGGCTGCGGCAGCGGCGGGGCCGCCGCGCCCGTGGAGCTCCGGGCGTCCGCGCCCGCGAGCCGGCCGGCCGTGGACCCGGCCTCGGTGGCCGCCACCGCGACCGCCACCGACGCCTTCGGCCTGGACCTCCTGCACGCGCTGACCGCCGAGCCGGACGCCGCCGGCAGCAACGTCGTGGTCTCCCCGTCCGGCCTGGCCACCGTGCTCGCCATGCTGCTGCCCGGTGCCCGCGGTGCCACCGCCGAGGAACTGGCCAAGGCCCTGCACACCGGGCTCGACCCGCAGCAGTACGCGTTCGCCACCGGCGCGCTGAACCGGCCCCTGCCGGGCGGCGGCAAGCTCACCCTGCGCCGCAGCGACGACGTCTGGACGCAGCAGGGCCTGGCCGTCGAGCCGGACTACCTGGCCACCCTCGCCGCCGCCTTCGACGCCGGGGTGCACCAGAGCGACTTCGCCAAGGACCCGGACGGGGCCCGCAAGACCGTCAACGCGGCCGTGGAGAAGGCCACCGACGGCCGGATCAAGGACCTCTTCGGCGCGGGCGCGATCACGCCGAACACCCGGCTGGTGCTCACCGACGCGCTGTACCTCAAGGCCGGGTGGGCCACCGCCTTCAAGCCCTCGAACACCGCCGACCGCCCGTTCCACAAGCTCGACGGCTCCACCCCGGCCGTCCCCACGATGGCGCAGAGCGGGGAGTTCAAGTACGCCGACGGCTCCGGCGGGATCGTCGGCGAGCCCTGGCAGGCCGTCGAACTGCCGTACGCGGACGGTCCCCTGGTGATGGACCTGATCGTCCCCGCGCAGGGCGGCTTCGCCGCCTTCGCCAAGGGCCTGGACCAGCCCCAGCTCGACCGCGTCCTCGGCGCGCTCGCCGAGCGGCCGGTCGACCTCCGGCTGCCGCGCTTCCGGTTCGGCACCTCGAAGGAGCTCACCCCCGTGCTGCGCTCCCTGGGGGTGCGGGCGGCCTTCGACGGGGCCGACTTCGGCGGCATCGCCAAGGAGCCGCTGGCCGTCGGCACGGTGGTGCAGAAGGCCACCATCGAGGTCGGCGAGGAGGGCACGGTCGCGGCGGCCGGCAGCGGTGTCGGGATGGAGGCGGTGGCCGCGCCGAACGTCGAACGGCCGGTCCAGGTGCACCTCGACCGGCCGTTCCTGTTCCTGATCCGGGACTCCCGGGGTGGAGCGCCGCTGTTCCTCGGCCAGGTCACCGACCCGCAGGCGGGGTAGGGCCCGTCCGGCGGAGAACCGCCGGGCGGCCCCCGGTCACCAGGCCGGGTAGCGCCCGCCGAGCCCCGGGTGCAGCGGGTCGCGGCTGCCGAACAGCACCAGCAGGTCGTCCGCGAGCTGCCGCAGCTCCGCCCGGCCCTCGACCGCCCCGGCCCACTCGGCGGGCAGCGCCGCGGCGCCGTACGCGGCCCCGACCAGGTTGCCGCAGACCGCGCCGGTCGAGTCGCTGTCCCCGGAGTGGTTCACCGACAGCAGCAGCGCGGTGCGCACCGGGTCGGGGTCCAGGGTGGCCGCCAGCAGCGAGTACACCGCGATGGCCAGGCACTCCTCGGCGATCCAGCCCAGCCCGACCCGCTCCACCGTCTCGGCGGCCGGCTCGGCCTCCTGGGCGAGCCGCACCGCCCGGGCCAGCGCCTGGACGGTCTCCTTGGAGCTCGGCAGCTCGCGGATCTGCTCCACCGTCTCGCCGACCGCCGCCCACGGCTCCGTGCCGTCCACGAGCCGCTCGACCAGGGCCGCGAAGGCGCCGGCCGCGAGGTAGCCGGTGGGGTGTCCGTGGGTGAGCTGGGCGCACTGCACGGCCAGCCCGAAGGACTGCTCCGCACCGAGCCGGGCGAGCCCGAACGGCGCCGAGCGCATCACCGTCCCGCAGCCCTTGGAGCCCGGGTTGATCGGCCCCGGCAGCCCGATCGCGGACGGCGCCTCGAACACCGGGTGCTCGGACACCCCGCTCAGGCAGGCGTTGCCCGGCGCGCGCCGCGCGTACAGGAAGGGCCGGCTCAGCAGCCACCCGTCGTACGGGCGGGGCTGCGGCTCGACGTCCGGCGCGCCCTGGCACTGGGTCCGCAGCCAGCGCCGGTACGCGCCGTGGACGGCCTCCGGCACCGAGCCGCCGCCGCCCGTCCAGCCGCGGACGAAGCCGCGGATCAGGCCCTCGGCGGTGAACAGCGTCATCTGGGTGTCGTCGGTGACCTTGACCGGCCCGGGCCCGGCCGGCAGCGTGGTCACGCCCCCCGGCCCGTGCCGGTCCTGGATCTGGTGGAGTTGCTGGAACTCCACCGGCCAGCCCAGTGCGTCGCCGATCGCTCCGCCGAGCAGTGCTCCGCGCACCCGGTCCCGGTATCCCGACTCCGCCGCCGGTTCCGTCACGTCGAGTCCCCCTTCGTTCGTGGCGGACTACGTTCTACCAGGTCCCGGGAACGACCGGCAGGACGGGCCCTACCGGCGGATCGCGCCGGCGCGTCCGTGCAGCGCGGCCCGGTCGGCGGCGGCGCGTCCGGCCGCCCAGCCCACGCCGTCGCTGACCCGCACCCGCTGCGAGACCAGCTTCGGGAACAGCCGGCCGACCTCCTCCTCCACCGCCTCGGAGCGGGCGGCGAGCGCGGGCAGCAGCCGCTCGTCGGGCAGCAGCTGCTCCTCGGTGCCGTCCTCGCGCAGGTGCCGGCCGGCCGCGGCGGCGCTGGTGGCGCGCTCGGTCGCGGCGGTCAGCCGCTCACGGATCCGCGCCGCGTACGCGACCAGGAAGGACTGCCGGAACGCCTTGCTGCGCGAGTCCTTGCGGGAGCCCGCCTTGTTCAGCGCGTGGGTGGCCTGCACCAGCAGCGAGGTGTAGAGCAGTTCGACGCCGTCCAGGTCGCCGTCGAAGCCGACCACGGTGCAGAAGCCGAACTCCTTCGCCCACACCACCCGGCACCGGTTGGCCGCCGCGACCGCGTCCAGCAGCATCGTCTTGGGCCCCTCGTACGGGTTGTCCACCCCGATCCGCAGCGCCGCCGGGGTGTCGCGGTCGGCGCCGGCCGCGGCCAGCAGCGCCTCGTCGATGCTGTGCTGGGCCATCAGCTGCTGGGCCTTGGCGGTCAGCGCCTCGGCCTCCTCCGGGTACTCGGTGGACTCGGCCTTGGCCAGCAGCGCCCGGATCCGCGCCAGCATCCGCGGCTCGCCGGTCACCGGCGCCGAGCTCCGCGCCCGGGCGGCCTGCCCGGGGGCGGGCCCCACCGGGGCGATCGGGGGCAGCCGGCCCCAGGTGCGCAGCAGCTCCAGGACGGCGGTGGCGAGCGCGAAGCGGTCCAGCCGGTGCCGGTGGGCGAAGGCGCCGAGGTACTCCTCGTCGCCGGACCACCAGACCTCGCTCTCCAGCTCGCTCAGCTGCTCCCGCCAGCGGCGGTCCAGGGCGGCCGCGGGGTGGCGGCGGCCCTCGGCGGCGATCAGGTCCACCGCCAGGGCCAGGTGGACGGGCTTCAGCTCGCGCCGCACCACCCGGGCGAGGTCGGCCGGTCGCCATCCGGCGGACCAGCAGCGGCCGACGACGGTGTCCGCGTGGCCGAGCACCGCCCGGCTGACCTCGGGCCACTGCCCGGCCGAGGCGGCCAGCAGCGAGGCCCCGGTGTCCAGGGCGAGGTCCAGTGCGTCCTCCGGGGCCGTCAGCACCGACCGCACCGCCTGCTCCACCAGCGGCCCGGCGGTCCCGGCCTGCTGCGCGCGCTTGCCCACGGTGTGTCCCTGCTCTCCTCGACGGTCCGGCCTCCTGCCCATGATGCCGGAGCCGCGGCGGGGACCGTCCGGCGCGCGCGGCGCTCGCAGGGCCCGCGGCGCCCTCAGGGGCCCTCAGGGGCCCTCAGCGCTCGATGGCCTTGGCCAGGATCTCCGGCGTGCGCTCCAGCAGCCGGCCCGCGGCCATCCGCACGCCCAGCGTGGCGACCAGGGCGCCGTACAGCGGGCCGACCAGCAGCACCGGCCAGCTCGGCCCGTCCGAGACCAGCGCCCAGGCGAGGTAGCCGCCGACCGGCAGTGCCAGCACCGTGACGCCGAGCATCGAGCCGAACTGGTTGAGCAGGATCAGCCCGCCCTGTCCCGGGGCGGCGTTGCGCATCGGGTTGCTGTCGGCGGGCATCGTGTAGGGCGCCAGCACGCTGAACATCGAGCCCAGCGCGATCCCGCAGCCGAGCAGGGTCAGCGCCAGGCCGAGCGCGGACGGCAGCTCGCCCCACCGGCCGGTGACGGCGGCCAGCACCAGCCCGAGCACCACCGTCACCGGGACGGCGTACGAAAGCACCGCGTACGCCCGGCCGCGCAGCTCGGACCGGGCGTCGGCCGGGGTGCGCAGGGTGGCGGCGACCATCCAGAACGCCGAGCCGTCCATGCCGAACAGGTTGAGCATCTGCAGCCCGAGGAACACCCCGGTCATCGCCAGCAGGTAGACGCTCGCCCAGCCCTGGACCATCGACAGCACGCAGATCACCAGCGTCATCCCGATGCTGGTGAACAGGGCGGCCTTGGCCCGCGGCTCGCGCCAGGCGTACCGCAGGTGGCGCTGCATCACCGCGCCGGTCCGGCCCTGGGGCAGGAAGCGCAGGCCGCGTGGGTTCTGCACCCCGCGGGCCACCTCCAGGGTGGAGGAGTCGGCGGTGACCATCAGCTCCTGCAGGCTCCGCCGCCACCAGCGCAGCAGCAGTGCCAGCAGCCCGGCGGTCGCGGCGAGCTGGAGCAGCGCCAGTCCGTACCGGCCCTCGCCGGCGGTGCGCGGGGCGTCCGCCGCGCTGATCGGCGGGATCCAGCGCAGCACCGAGGCGATCGGCTTCAGCGGGGTGAGGTCGATCGGCCCGCCCCGGCGGCCGAGGATGCTCTGCGAGCCGACGTTGGCGACCTGCACCAGCAGCGCGAAGGCCAGCCCGCCGAAGATCGCGAAGTCCTTGCCGCGCCGGCTGGAGAGCATCCGGGCGTTGCCCGCCGCGACCGCCCGGGAGAGCGTGACCAGGCAGAGCACCGCGAGCGGCACACCGGCCACCGCGACCGCGGCCGAGACGCCGCCGGCCGCGCCGGCCAGCACCGCGCCGGTCACCAGCACCAGGCTGATCAGCGGCCCCGGCCCGATCAGCGCGGCCAGCAGCGAGCCGCGCAGCAGCGGGCCGGGCCGCAGCGGCAGCATGGTCAGCCGGGTCGGGTCGGCGCTCTCGTCGCTGGAGAAGAGGAACAGCGGCAGCGCGGCCCAGCCCAGGGTCAGCACGCCGAGCAGCATCACCCCGGCGTCGCCGGAGCCCGCGTAGCGCCCGTTCAGCGCGCTCAGGGCGACGGCGACGCCGGCCGCGAGGGCCAGGCCCACGACGCCGCCGATCACGTAGACGGTGGTCCGGCCGGGGCTGCGCCGCAGCCCGTTGCGCAGCAGCCGCAGCTTGAGCGCGACCAGGGCGCGGACCACCGTCCGCCCGTCGGGCACCGAGGGACCGCTCACCGGGCGCCCCCGGCCTGTCCGCCGCCGAGCCAGCCGAGCGCCTGCCCGTCGTCCTCGCGCACGCCGATCAGCTCCAGGAAGGCCTCGTGCAGGCTGCGCCCGCCCCGTACGGCGTCCAGCGGACCCTGGGCGATCACCCGGCCGGCGTCGACCACGGCGACCCAGTCGCAGAGCTGCTCGACCAGCTCCATCACGTGGCTGGAGAAGACCACCGTGGAACCGGCCGCCGCGTAGCGCTTGAGCACGCCGCGGATGGTCTGGGCGGAGACCGGGTCGACGCCCTCGAAGGGCTCGTCCAGGAACAGCACGTCCGGGTTGTGCAGCAGCGCCGCGGCCAGGCCGATCTTCTTGCGCATGCCGGTGGAGTAGTCGGCGACCAGCTTGTCGGCGTCCCGGCCGAGGTCCAGGACGGCCAGCAGCTCCTCGGCCCGCCGGTCCACCTCGGCCCCGGGCAGGCCGCGCAGGCGGCCGGTGTACTGGAGCAGCTCGCGCCCGCTGAGCCGCTCGAACATCCGCAGGCCCTCGGGCAGGATGCCGATCCGGGCCTTGACCGTGACCGGGTCCGCCCACACGTCGGTGCCGTGCACCAGGACGGTGCCCTGGTCGGGCCGGAGCAGCCCGGTGACCATCGACAGCGTGGTGGTCTTGCCGGCGCCGTTCGGCCCGACCAGGCCGATGAACGCCCCGGCCGGCAGCTCCAGGCTCAGCCCGGCCACCGCGGCCTGGGTGCCGAAGTGCTTCCAGAGCCCCTGGATGCTGACGGCGGACGGGGTTCCCGGCCCGGGGAGGTCGGAGGACGGCGGCGCTGACGCCTGCATGGCGGCCTTCTCTGCTCGTGGTGGTGGAGGGGCGGACATCGTGGTGCGAAGCCTCCCGGGGCTCAGCCTGTCACTGCTCGAACAGGCTGTCGCCCGAGTTGAGCATCCCCTGAGCGCAACCGCCGAACGGGTGAGGCACGCCGACCGGAATCCATGTCCCGGCGGCTCCTGGGCTGATTCGGCAACTACTCGGTCCGTTCGTTCGTCCTGCACTATGAGTGAGCAGTGACGTGCGCGGGGGTGCCGCGCTACCGGGAGGTGGCGGATGTCCGTACAGCCATGGGGCGAGCCCGGTTCCGGCTATCCGCCCGGCAAACGGCCGGCGGGGGGCTGGCAGCCGGCGCCCGCGGTCTCGCCGCAGGCCGCGATGCGGGCGGGCCACGCGGACCGGGACCGGACGCTCGACGTGCTCAAGGCCGCGTTCGCCGAGGGCCGGCTCTCCGTCCAGGAGTACGAGCAGCGCCACGAGGCCGTGGCCGCGTCGCAGACGTACGGCCAGCTGGCCGCGCTGGTGGCGGACCTGCCCTCCGGGCCGATGACGGCGCCGCCGCCCGTCGTCGCCACGCCCGTTCCGGCCACCTTCATGGCCGTCCCGCCGACCCGGGTCCGCCCCACCAACACGCTCGCCGTGGTCTCCCTGGTGGCCAGCCTGGTCGGCCTCTCCGCGCCCGCCGTGGTCGTCGGCCACATCGCCCGCTCGGAGATCCGCCGCCGCGACATGGACGGCGACTGGGCGGCCGTCCTCGGCCTGGTGATCGGCTACCTGGGGTGCGCTTTCTGGACCCTGCTGATCCTGCTGGGTACCGTCTGAGTCCAGCCGGGCGCCGCTTCCGTCGCCGGCGGCGCGCACCGGGCCGACCCGGTCCACGGGCCGCCATCGGGAGGGTGCCGTTAGTCCCTCAGGGCTCGGTTCGGTACGGTCTTCTCGTCCATGGCTGACCGTTGCCTGTTACATCTCGTCGATGCGAGCACCCATCACGCCCGGCCGTAGGCGCCGCACGCCGAGTCGGACCGACCCCGAAGGCCCATTTCCAGATGATGATCACTGCCGTCAAGAGCATCGCCGAGCGGCTCCCGTCCTCGCCCCGGCGGCTGTGGGCGGTCGCGTTCGCGATCCTGTTCGCGCTGAGCGCGTCCTGGTCACTGGCGACTCCGATCGGCGGCTCGCCGGACGAACCTGCGCACCTCATCCGGGCGGGCGCGGTCGCCCGGGGGCAGGTCAACGGCGAGGAGGTCATGACCCCGCACACGGTCGGCGGGATCAAGGGCTACTGGGCCGAGAGCGGGGTGGTGCTCCCGCGGATCTACGAGGACGTGGCGGAGACCCACTCCTGCTACGCCTTCAAGTCCTGGCAGTCGGCCGACTGCGCCCCCGCGCTCAAGCAGCGCTCCGGGACGGCCGAGGTGACCACGTCGGCGGGCCGCTACCACCCGGCGTACTACTTCGCCGTCGGCTGGCCCAGCCTGCTGCTCCCGGGCAAGACGGCCTTCTACCTGATGCGCCTGATCTCGGCCGCGATCTGCTCCGCCCTGGTGGCGAGCGCGGTGGTCACGGCGGCGGAGTGGCGCCGGCGTTCCCTCGGCCTCCTCGGCGTGGTGGCGGCCGCCACCCCGATGTCGCTGTTCATGTTCGGCGTGGTCAACCCGAGCGGCCCGGAGATCGCCGCGGGCATCCTGGTCTGGAGCGCCGCCGTCGCGCTGTCGATGAACCCGGACCCCCAGCTCCTGAGCCGCCGCGTCGCCCGGCTCGGCATCGGTGCGATCGTGCTGATCAGCATCCGGCCGCTGGGCCTGATCTGGTTCAGCGGGGCGGTCTTCTTCGCCCTGCTGCTCGCGCGCAGGGACACGCTGGGCTCGATCCTGCGCCACCGGGCGACCTGGGCCTGGGGCGCCCTGACCGCGGTCACGGCCGTTGTGGCCCTCGTCTGGTCCTCGACCCACCCGGACCACTCGACCATCAGCGCCCCGAGCAATCTCACTCCGCTGTCCGCGGCCCGGCAGACCTTCGACAACGGCCTGCTGTACATGAAGCAGATGATCGGGTACTTCGGCTGGCTGGACGCCGAACCCCCGGCCGCGACGCTGCTGCTGTGGTGCGGCGTGGCGATCGTCCTGGTGCTGCTCGCGCTCTGCTACGCGCGGCTCAGGGACACCCTGGCCGTCCTGGGGGTCCTGATCGGGATCGTGGTCATACCGCTGGTGGCCCAGGCCACGCAGGCGCGCGAGGTCGGCATGATCTGGCAGGGCCGCTACCTGCTGCCGTTCGCCGTCGGGCTGCCGATCGTGTGCGCCGCGATCTGCCACGAGCGGCTGCCGCGGGGCGGTTTCTCCTGGCGCCGGCTGATGGTGCTCTGCTCCGCCGCGCTGGCCCTGGCCGACTTCGCGGCGTTCGTCTGGGCGCTGCGCCGCATGACGGTCGGTACCGGCGGGTCGTTCTTCATCAGCCCGGCCCACTGGGCGCCGCCGTTCGTGGGCTGGCAGCCCTGCGTGCTGCTGTACGGGGTGGCCGTGGTGGCGCTGGGGCTGCTCGTCGCCATGTCGGACCGGAAGGAGACCGACCGGCAGCAGGACGAGTCGTCGTCGGCCGGGACGTCCGGGGACGGCGCCGACGACGGGAGCACCCCGCTCGCCGCCGTCCGCGCGGAGGCGTAGGGTCGGGCTGCGGGGGCTGCCCGGTTGTGGTAGGGAGCCCCGCCCCGGCCCGGTTCCCGGCCCGCTTTCGGTGCAAGCCCCGCGACCTGCGGCGTTGCATTTGTTTTGACCGCGCCCCATGCGCTAGGTACGCTCTGACCTTGTGCCTGGGGTGTCCCCGGGTCCTTGTGCGTGCATGCACACCGGTCGCCGCGCCGAGCCGGAGCGCTTCCCAGCGCACCGCGCGTAGAGCGCCGTCGCTGTACAGCAGCCATGGGATTCCGTGTCGTAACAAGCCCAACACACCCGACCGCGTGGGTCGACCACGGGGCCGTGTGCGAGGGAGACACCGCAGGTTAGTTCCACCAAGCCTTGGCACACAGAAAACGGAGAAACGGTGCCTACGATCCAGCAGCTGGTCCGAAAGGGCCGGCAGGACAAGGTCGAGAAGAACAAGACTCCCGCGCTGAAGGGCTCCCCGCAGCGCCGTGGGGTCTGCACGCGTGTGTACACGACCACCCCGAAGAAGCCGAACTCGGCTCTCCGCAAGGTCGCCCGTGTGCGCCTCACCAGCGGGATCGAGGTCACCGCTTACATCCCGGGCGAGGGCCACAACCTGCAGGAGCACTCCATCGTGCTGGTGCGCGGTGGTCGTGTGAAGGACCTTCCTGGTGTCCGCTACAAGATCATCCGCGGTTCGCTCGACACCCAGGGTGTCAAGAACCGCAAGCAGGCCCGCAGCCGCTACGGCGCCAAGAAGGAGAAGTAAGAATGCCTCGTAAGGGCCCCGCCCCGAAGCGCCCGGTCATCATCGACCCGGTTTACGGCTCCCCGGTCGTCACCCAGCTGGTCAACAAGATCCTGCTGCACGGCAAGCGCTCCACCGCCGAGCGGATCGTCTACGGCGCCCTCGAGGGCGTCCGTGAGAAGACCGGCTCGGACCCGGTCGTGACGCTGAAGCGCGCGCTGGAGAACGTCAAGCCGGCCCTCGAGGTCAAGTCCCGCCGTGTCGGTGGCGCGACCTACCAGGTTCCGGTCGAGGTCCGTCCGGGCCGCGCCAGCACCCTGGCGCTGCGCTGGATGGTCGGTTACTCCCGCGCCCGTCGCGAGAAGACCATGACCGAGCGCCTGATGAACGAGATCCTCGACGCCAGCAACGGCCTGGGCGCTTCCGTGAAGCGTCGCGAGGACACCCACAAGATGGCCGAGTCCAACAAGGCCTTCGCGCACTACCGCTGGTAGTCCCTACCCCGTCACTAGACAGAGAGAGAACGAGCCACCATGGCTGCAACCTCCCTTGACCTCGCCAGGGTCCGCAACATCGGGATCATGGCGCACATCGACGCGGGCAAGACCACCACCACCGAGCGGATCCTGTTCTACACCGGTGTGTCGTACAAGATCGGTGAGGTCCACGATGGCGCTGCCACCATGGACTGGATGGAGCAGGAGCAGGAGCGCGGCATCACGATCACGTCGGCCGCGACGACCTGTCACTGGACCGTCGACGGCGTCGACAACACCATCAACATCATCGACACCCCGGGTCACGTCGACTTCACCGTCGAGGTGGAGCGTTCGCTGCGCGTCCTCGACGGTGCCGTGACGGTGTTCGACGGTGTCGCCGGTGTCGAGCCCCAGTCCGAGACCGTGTGGCGGCAGGCTGACCGCTACGGCGTCCCGCGCATCTGCTTCATCAACAAGCTGGACCGCACGGGCGCGAACTTCTTCTTCTGCGTCCAGACCATCGTGGACCGCCTCGGCGCCACCCCGCTGGTCATGCAGCTGCCGATCGGTGCCGAGTCGGACTTCCAGGGCGTTGTCGACCTGGTCCGCATGAAGGCGCTGGTCTGGTCCGCCGAGGCCGCCAAGGGCGAGATGTACGACATCGTCGACATCCCGGCCGACCTGCAGGAGCAGGCCGCGGAGTACCGCGAGGCGCTGATCGACACGGTCTCGAACGTCAGCGACGAGATCATGGAGCTCGCCCTCGAGGGCGAGGAGATCCCGGTCGAGCTGCTGCAGACCGCGATCCGCAAGGGCACCCTGAACTCGGACTTCACCCCGATCTTCTGCGGTACCGCCTTCAAGAACAAGGGCGTTCAGCCCCTGCTCGACGCGGTCGTCAAGTACCTGCCGTCCCCGCTGGACATCGAGTCCATCGAGGGCACCAAGCCGGGCGACGACACCGTCAAGATCTCCCGCAAGGCCTCGGACGACGAGCCGCTCGCCGCGCTCGCGTTCAAGATCATGTCGGACCCGCACCTCGGCAAGCTCACCTTCGTCCGGGTCTACTCGGGCCGCCTGGAGTCCGGCACCTCGGTGCTGAACGCCGTCAAGGGCAAGAAGGAGCGCATCGGCAAGATCTACCGCATGCACGCGAACAAGCGTGAGGAGATCGACTCGGTGGGCGCCGGCGACATCATCGCCGTCATGGGCCTGAAGCAGACCACCACCGGTGAGACGCTGTCCGACGAGAAGAACCCGGTCATCCTGGAGTCCATGGACTTCCCGGCCCCGGTCATCCGCGTCGCGATCGAGCCCAAGTCCAAGGGTGACCAGGAGAAGCTGGGTGTCGCCATCCAGCGTCTCGCCGAGGAGGACCCGTCCTTCCAGGTCAACACGGACGAGGAGACCGGCCAGACCATCATCGCGGGTATGGGCGAGCTGCACCTCGAGGTGCTGGTCGACCGTATGCGCCGTGAGTTCAAGGTCGAGGCCAACGTCGGCAAGCCGCAGGTCGCGTACCGCGAGACCATCCGCCAGGCGGTCGAGCGCATCGACTACACCCACAAGAAGCAGACCGGTGGTTCCGGTCAGTTCGCCAAGGTGCAGATCGCGATCGAGCCGCTCGAGCAGGCCGAGGGCTACGAGTTCGTCAACAAGGTCACCGGTGGCCGCGTTCCGCGGGAGTACATCCCGTCGGTCGACGCCGGTTGCCAGGAGGCCATGGAGTTCGGCATCCTCGCCGGCTACCCGCTGCAGGGTGTCCGCGTGAGCCTGCTCGACGGCCAGGCCCACGACGTCGACTCGTCCGAGCTCGCGTTCAAGATCGCCGGTTCGATGGCCTTCAAGGAAGGCGCGAAGAAGGCCAAGCCGGTCCTTCTCGAGCCGATGATGGCCGTCGAGGTCACCACGCCCGAGGACTACATGGGCGACGTGATCGGCGACATCAACTCTCGCCGTGGCCAGATCCGGTCCATGGACGAGCGTCACGGTGCCCGCGTCGTCACGGCGCTGGTGCCCCTCTCCGAGATGTTCGGCTACGTCGGTGACCTGCGCAGCAAGACCTCTGGTCGCGCGAGCTACTCGATGCAGTTCGACTCGTACGCCGAGGTTCCGAAGAACGTGGCGGACGACATCATCGCCAAGGCCAAGGGCGAGTGACGTCCCGATAATCGGGACGATAGCGAACCCTTAGGCTATTAGGAGGCAACCCGGGAGGATCCGGTCGGATCCTCCCGGGAGCCTCCGGCCCCCCCAGCAGCGGGACGGCACGGGATGTCCTCCGGACAACCCGCACCAAAACCGATCAAAGACCAACTGACGTCAGCACGGCGTACAGGAACTGTCCTCAGGAGGACTCAGTGGCGAAGGCGAAGTTCGAGCGGACGAAGCCCCACGTCAACATCGGCACCATCGGTCACATTGACCACGGTAAGACCACGCTGACCGCGGCCATCACCAAGGTGCTGCACGACGCGTACCCGGAGATCAACCCCTTCACGCCGTTCGACCAGATCGACAAGGCGCCGGAGGAGCGGCAGCGCGGTATCACCATCTCGATCGCGCACGTCGAGTACCAGACCGAGGCGCGTCACTACGCCCACGTCGACTGCCCGGGTCACGCCGACTACATCAAGAACATGATCACCGGTGCCGCCCAGATGGACGGCGCCATCCTCGTGGTCGCCGCCACCGACGGCCCGATGCCGCAGACCAAGGAGCACGTCCTCCTGGCCCGCCAGGTCGGCGTTCCGTACATCGTCGTCGCCCTGAACAAGGCCGACATGGTGGACGACGAGGAGATCCTGGAGCTCGTCGAGCTCGAGGTCCGCGAGCTGCTCTCCGAGTACGAGTTCCCGGGCGACGACCTGCCGGTCGTCCGCGTCTCCGCGCTGAAGGCGCTGGAGGGCGACAAGGAGTGGGGCGAGAAGCTCCTCGGCCTGATGCACGCCGTCGACGAGGCCATCCCGACCCCGGCCCGTGCCGTGGACCAGCCGTTCCTGATGCCGATCGAGGACGTCTTCACGATCACCGGTCGTGGCACCGTCGTCACCGGCCGCATCGAGCGTGGCATCCTCAAGGTCAACGAGACTGTCGACATCATCGGCATCAAGGAGACCAAGACCACCACCACGGTCACCGGCATCGAGATGTTCCGCAAGCTGCTCGACGAGGGCCAGGCCGGTGAGAACGTCGGTCTGCTGCTCCGTGGCATCAAGCGCGAGGACGTCGAGCGCGGCCAGGTCATCATCAAGCCGGGTTCGGTTACCCCGCACACCGACTTCGAGGCCCAGGCCTACATCCTGTCGAAGGACGAGGGTGGCCGCCACACCCCGTTCTTCAACAACTACCGCCCGCAGTTCTACTTCCGTACCACGGACGTGACCGGCGTCGTGACCCTCCCCGAGGGCACCGAGATGGTCATGCCGGGCGACAACACCGGCATGACGGTCGCGCTGATCCAGCCGATCGCCATGGAGGAGGGCCTGAAGTTCGCCATCCGTGAGGGTGGCCGCACCGTCGGCGCCGGCCAGGTCACCAAGATCATCAAGTAATTGACGATCTGACCTGCCTGCCTCGTACAGGCTCAGTCCGCAGGGCCCCGCGCACTCCTGGTGCGCGAGGCCCTGCGGCGTGTCGGGATGTCGAATCGACGGCGATCAGGTAACAGGTCCGTTGAGAGTGCCCTCGGAACGGACTGCTATCCTGCCGCTCATTGGCTCTCCCTCGCCGCCGTCCGCGATGCTCAGGGTGCGGAGGGGGAAGGATTCCGGCCGGTGGGACGACCCGGCGGTCCATGCCTCCCAACCGCTTTCGGATCACATGGGGACAGGCGAAGAAGGATGCTCAACGCAGTGGAGCAGGGAGTCGGGCGAACCGGGGAGCCGGCGCCGCTGTTGTCGGTCGTCATGCCGATCTACAACGAGCAGGAGGCGCTGCCGCTGACCGTGCGGCGCCTGCGCCCGATCCTCGACGGCCTGGGGATCACCTACGAAGTGGTCGGCATCGACGACGGGAGCACGGACGCCACCCCGGCGCTGATGCAGAAGATCCACCAGGACTGGCCCGAGTTCCGGATCGTCCGCTTCGCCCGCAACTCCGGGCACCAGGCCGCGCTGACCGCCGGCATCCACCGCGCCTTCGGCGACTACGTCGTCTCCATCGACGCCGACCTCCAGGACCCGCCGGAGAAGATCCCCGAGATGCTCTCGCTCGCGCGGGAGCAGGGCCTCGACATCGTCTACGGCGTGCGCGGCGACCGCGGCACCGACACGATCTTCAAGCGCCGCACCGCCGGCGCCTACTACTGGCTGATGCGCAAGCTCGTCGGCAAGAAGATGCCCAACCAGGCCGGCGACTTCCGGCTGCTCAGCCGTGCGGCGGTGGACGCCCTCAAGGCGATGCCCGAGCACCAGCCGGTCTACCGGCTGCTGGTACCGTGGCTCGGCTTCCCGAGCGGCGAGGTCGTCTACGTGCGCGAGGAGCGGGTCGCCGGCTCGACCCACTACCCGCTGTCCAAGATGGTCCGCCTCGCCGTCGACAGCGTCACCAACTTCTCCGCGAGCCCGCTGCGGCTCGCCACCTGGCTCGGCCTGCTGAGCTTCCTGCTCTGCTTCGCCCTCGGCGTCTACACCGTGGTCATGTACGCGCTCGACAAGACCGTCCCCGGCTGGTCCTCGCTGTTCATGGGCATGCTGTTCCTCGGCGCCGTGCAGCTGGTCTGCATGGGCCTCCTGGGCGAGTACGTCGGCCGCATCTACTCGGCGGCCCAGGCCCGGCCGGCCTACTTCGTCGGCTACGACTCGGCGGAGGGGCCCGACCCCGCGACGGCTCGTCGCAGCGCCTCCTACACGGGCTGACCGGAGTCGTTCCGCCGCCGGTCGACGGACCGCCGCCGGCGTCCACCGGGCCGCCGTGCTGCGAGCTGTGAGCTTGGACGAGAGAACGGACACCATGCATACGAACAGCACCGCGACCGGAGCGGCGACGGCCACCGGAGGACGTCCGGGTGTTCCGGCGCCGTCCGGCGGGCCGTCCGGCGGCACGGCGGACGGGGGAACCGGGGCCCACGCCTTCTGGCGGTTCCTCCCCGCGGTCTGCGCGTACCTGCTCCTGGTGGGGCTGCTGCTGGCCGCGGACACCAGGGTCGGTGACATCGCCCGGTACACCTTCTACGCGGGCTGGGGCGTGGTGCTTCCGGGCACCCTGGTCTTCCGGGCCCTGCGCAGGCGTCCGCACACCCTGCTGGAGGACCTCGTCTTCGGCGCGGTGACCGGGCTGGTGCTGGAGCTGGCGGCGTGGGCGGTCATCGTCAGCGCGGGCCTCCAGTCGGTGGCCGTCGGGTGGCCGCTCCTCGTGGTCGTCCCGTTCGCGCTCGTCCCGGGCCTGCGCCGGCACTGGCGCCCCGGCGGCTACCGGCGGCAGTCCCTCGGCTGGTCCTGGTCGATGGCCGGGGTGGTGGGCCTGACCAGCCTGTACTACTACCTGGTCTTCCTGTCGAAGTTCCCGGTCCTGGCGACGGACGAGAAGTCACGGCTGTTCGGCGACATGCCGTACATGCTGTCGCTGGCGGCCAACGCCAAGCAGCACATGCCGCCGACCCTGCCGCAGGTGGCGGGGGAGCCGCTCCACTACCACTGGTTCACGTTCGCGCACATGGCGATGACCGACATGGTGGGCCACATCGACCTGCCGGTGGTCGAGACCAGGCTGCTCGTCCCCGCGTTCGTCGCGCTCGGTGCGCTGATCACGGCCGTGGTGGCCCAGCGGATCACCGGTCGGGTGTGGGCCGGCCCGCTCGCCGCGCTGCTGCTCTTCGCGGTCGGGGAGTTCACCGCGGTCTACCCGAACACCGTGATGAGCTGGACCTTCGGTGCGCCGGCCATCCGGTTGATGTCCTGGTCGAGCATGTCGCTGACGTACAGCCAGCCACTGCTGATCGCGCTGATCGGCGTGGTCGCCGACCGGCTCCGCGGGGTCGGCGGCCCGGGCGACGCGGACGGGCCGCCCAGGGCACCGGAGTTCGGGCGGGGAGCCTTCGTCCTGACGGCGATGTTCGCGACCGCCTCCAGCGCGGCCAAGGCGAGCACCCTCCCGGTGGCACTCGCGGGCCTGGCCGTCGCCGGCCTGGCGGTGCTGATCAGGACCCGGCGCATCCCCTGGACGGTCGTCGGGCTGGGCGCGGTCATCGCGGGTGCCCAGCTCTTCGCGACGGCGTTGATCTTCGACTTCGAGAGCTACGGCCTGGAGGTCCTCCCCTTCGGCAACATCCAGAAGTACTGGGCCGAACCCGTGGAGGGCCGGCCGGTGCTGCTGCAGAGCGGTCTGGTCGTGGTCGTCCTGATCGCCTTCTTCCTGAACCACCAGATCAAGCTCCTGGGCGCGGTGCCGCTGCTGTGGCGGCGCCGGCTCCGGCTGGACGCGCAGCAGTGGTTCCTGCTCGGCGCGGTGGTCGCCGGACCGGCGGCCTACCTGATGGTCAACGGCTACAACGCCAGCTACTTCACCATCTCCGCGATGCCCTTCGGGGCGGTGCTGTCCGCCTGGGGGTACTGCGAGGCCTTCGAACGGGCCACGCTGTCCAGGGCCGCCAAGTCCGCCCTGGCCGTCGGCGCGGTGGCCCTGACCGGGCTGTTCACCTGGCTCTCGTACCGGTACTCGGCGGACTGGGAGGCCTTCCTGCGTACGCACACCGGGGACGGCACCGGCACCGAGCCGTACACGCCGCTGCTGCCGGCGCTGACCGTGGCGGCCGCGTTCGCGGTACTGGCGGTCCTCCTGGGGCTGCTCTGGCGCCTGTTCTCCAGGGCGGCGCGCGGTCTGCGGCGCCGGGGCGGGATCGTCCTGCTCACCGCCGGACTGACGCTCGGCACCCCGGGCCTCGCCCTCGACGCCATCCAGGCCCACGAGTCCCCGTGGGACGGCAGCTGGGTGATGCCGGCGAGCCAGGTGAACGCCGCGCGCTGGATCCGCTCGCACAGCGCGCCCTCGGACATCCTGGCGACGAACAGCCACTGCTGGCAGTACGAGGACTACGCGGACGGCCTGCCGTGCGCCAACTACCGTTCGCACTGGCTCAGCGCCTATTCGGAGCGCTCGGTCCTCATCGAGGGCTGGGCGTACGCCCCGAGGCTGATGTCCGCCTCGAACGGGTCGTCGGCCTCCGGCTCGCCGTTCTGGGACACCGAGCTGTTCCAGCTCAACGAGGCCGCGTTCTACGCGCCGACGCCGGACGTCCTGAACCGGCTGCACCGCGATCACGAGGTCCGCTACCTCGTGGTCCAGCGGTTGGCGGGCGCCGAGTCGCCACAGCTCAGGAACCTCGCCAAGCTGGTGTTCGACAACGGCCGGGTGGCTGTGTACGAGCTCTCCTGATCCGACGAACGAAGCAGTGGGCAATCCGATGGTCTCCACCGACAACACGCCGGCACCGGCACCCGACGGCCCGGCGGCCGGCACCGCCAAGCGGCAGCTGCCGTCGTTCCTGGTCATCGGCGTGCTCAGCACGCTCGTCTACCTCGGCCTGTACGTGGTGGCCCGCCATGTCGTCGACCGGCAGGCGGCCAACCTGATCGCCCTGGTGGTGAGCGCGGTCGCCAACACCGCGGCCAACCGGCGCTTCACCTTCGGCATCACCGGCTCGGAGGGCGCGGTGCGCCAGCAGCTCCAGGGCGCCGTCGCCTTCCTGCTCGGTCTGGGCCTGAGCAGCGGCGCGCTCGCGCTGCTCGCCCGGCTGGCGCCGAACGCCTCGTGGGCGGTCGAGGTCGCCGGCCTGATCGCGGCCAACGGCCTCGCGACGGTGGCCCGGTTCGTCCTCCTCAAGGTGTGGGTCTTCAGGACCCGCTGAGGGCGAACCGGGCCACCTGGGGCCTGGCGTCGTGCGGTCGGTCAGGGCGCGGAGACCGTGGACCTGGCGGGTTCCCCGGCCTGCTCGGCCGTGGCCGGGACGACGACCTTGCGCGCCCGGCGTTCGACCAGCGCGCGCACCGGCCGCGGCGTCCAGTCCTTCGCCTTCAACGCGGGCTTCTCGACCAGGTACCAGGAGAGCGCGGCGAGGGCGACCGTCCCGCCGAGGGACAGCAGGAGGTAGACCTTCATGCCGTACGCGTTGCCCCCGAGCGCGGCGACGGCCTGTTCGACGGTGAAGCCGTACACGTAGATGCCGTACGAGAAGTCCCGCTTGACGCCGATCCGCTGGAACGGCCTGGGCAGCCGGACCGCCAGCCAGAAGAGCAGGTACGTGAAGGCCGGGTAGCCGAACGCGAACAGCCCGCCGTAGCGCATGCTGGCGACGAGCACGACGGCCGACAGCAGCGCGAGCCCGGCGTTGAGCGGGATCCGCTCCTTGTAGAGCTGCACCGTGGCGCCGAGCAGGAAGACGAACGACAGGTAGACGAAGTACTGCGTGTAGACCTGGCCGAAGACCGGCACGTGGATGTAGAAGCCCATGCTGTGCGGGTAGTTGACGAAGCCGGGGGTCGTCCGCCAGTCCTCGAAGATCAGGATCCAGCCGACCAGGGTCAGCAGCGGCACCGTCTTCTTCGCGCGCAGCACCACGCCGCCGGCGGCCAGCAGGCCCATCATGACGTAGCAGAGCATCTCGTAGTCGAGCGACCAGAGGGAGCCGTTGATCCCGGGGTCGTGGTTGGTGCCGGCCCGCATGCCGTCGTCGATCACGTTCGAGATGTCGAACCCGGTGGAGAGCGAGGCGTTCCAGGCACCCGCCAGGTAGTTCAGCGGCCCGTGCGGGTGCGACCAGTAGCCGGAGAGCGAGTGGTGGGTCCGGTAGTACAGGGCGGGTGCCACCAGCAGGACGCAGACCAGGAGCGACGCCCAGAGCCCGGGCAGGATGCGCAGGGCGCGGTGCCAGGAGTACCGGCCGGACGTGCTGCGCATGGCACTTCCGGTGATCATGAACCCGGACAGCGCGAAGAAGCCGACCACCGAGAGCCGCCCGAGGTCTATCTGGCCGCCGCTGAAGTGGGAGAGCGGAGCGGGTCGGCCGAACCCGAGCGGGTAGGCGTGGGAGAACACGACGGCTACCGCGAGGGTCGTCCGGATCGCGCCGAAGCTGTTCACCCGGCCGGACAGACTGCCTCCCCTCAGCCACGCAGGGCGTCGGGTGTCGACGCCCTCGCGTATGCCGTCTGAGCGTCCCGCATGGTGGGTCATGGTCCGTCCGATCCGGCCGGCTGGGGAGCGGCCTGGAAAAGGGCCTGTGAATGGGGCAGGGAGAACGGCCGAGGGGACGTCCGGGCCTGCGCTCGCCCCCCGGCCGGCCGGGGGACGCTACTGCTGCTTCAGCGAGTCCGTGTAGGCCTTGCAGGCCTGGTAGTCCGGCAGCAGACCGGTGGCGAGGGCCTCCGAGAGGGAGGGGGCCACCGCGTCACGGGCCGACAGCTGCGGGGCGTCGGTCGGCCACTCGATGCCGAGCTCCGGGTCCAGCGGGTGCACGCCGTGCTCGCCGGTCGGGTTGTACGTCGCCGAGCAGAGGTAGGTCAGCGTGGCGTCGTCGGTCAGGGCGCAGAAACCGTGGCCGAGGCCCTCCGGGATGTAGACGGCCTTGCGCTCGGTGTCGTCCAGCCGGACGAACTCCCACTTGCCGAAGTTCGGCGAGCCGACCCGCAGGTCGACGATGACGTCCAGCACCGCGCCGCGGGTGCAGGCCACGTACTTGGCCTGGCCGGGCGGGACGTCGGCGAAGTGGATGCCGCGGACGACGTCCTTGGCGGAGAGCGACAGGTTGGCCTGGGCCAGGTTCAGCGGGTGGCCGACGACCTCGGCGAGGCGGTCGAAGCGGTACCACTCGGTGAAGTGGCCGCGGGGGTCGCCGTGCACCTGAGGGGTGATCTCGAAGGCGCCCTCGATGGAGAGTTCACGGAACTTCACTTGGCGGCCGCCTCTTCGAGCAGACCCAGCAGGTACTGGCCGTAGCCGCTCTTCAGCAGCGGCTCGGCGAGCTCGCGCAGCTGGGCGTCGTCGATCAGCCCGGCCCGCCAGACGGCCTCCTCGATGCAGCCGATCTTGAAGCCCTGGCGCTCCTCGATGACCCGGACGAACTCCGAGGCCTGGACCATCGACACGAACGTGCCGGTGTCCAGCCAGGCGGTGCCGCGGTCCAGGATCGTCACGTGCAGGTCGCCGGTGCGCAGGTAGGCGTCGTTGACGGCGGTGATCTCCAGCTCGCCGCGGGCGCTCGGCTCCAGCGTGCGGGCGATCTCGACCACCCGGTTGTCGTAGAAGTACAGGCCCGGGACGGCGTAACGGGACTTGGGCTCGGTCGGCTTCTCCTCGATGGAGATGACCTGGCCGGTCTCGTCGAACTCGACCACGCCGTACGCGGTCGGGTCGGCCACGGGGTACGCGAAGACCCGGCCGCCCTTGATGTCGGAGTGCTCGGTGAGCGCGGTGCCCAGGCCGGTGCCGTGGAAGATGTTGTCGCCGAGGATCAGGGCCACCGGCTCGTCGCCGATGAAGTCCGCGCCGAGCACGAAGGCCTGGGCGATGCCCTCGGGCTTCTCCTGGACGGCGTACTGGAGCTTCAGACCGAACTGGGAGCCGTCGCCCAGCAGCCGTTCGAACTGGTCCCGGTCGTTCGGGGTGGTGATGATCAGGATTTCGCTTATCCCGGCCATCACGAGGGTCGAGAGGGGGTAGTAGATCATCGGCTTGTCGAAGACCGGGAGGAGCTGCTTCGACACCGCACGGGTCAGGGGCCACAGCCGCGAGCCGGTGCCGCCGGCCAGGAGGATTCCACGCATGGGTGCACCCTATTCGAGATCGGTGAACGCGGGAGGGGCCGGGTCGGGAGGGCGTTCGGGCGGCGGTAGACTACGCGCATTATGCGCATCCTCGTGACCGGCGGCGCCGGATTCATCGGTTCGGAGTTCGTCCGTCAGCTCCTCGGGGCTGACGAGAATGCCCGGATCACGGTCTTTGACAAGCTCACCTACTCGGGTGTCCTGGAGAACCTGGCCCCGGTGGCCGACCACCCGGGCTACACCTTCGTCCAGGGCGACATCTGCGACACGGACGCCGTCGACCAGGTCATGCCGGGTCACGACGTGGTGGTGCACTTCGCCGCCGAGTCCCACGTGGACCGTTCGATCGCCGGTGCGGGCCCGTTCGTGCTGACCAACGTCGTCGGCACCCAGGTGCTCCTCGACGCGGCCCGCAAGCACGGCGTCGGCCGCTTCGTGCACATCTCCACCGACGAGGTGTACGGCTCGATCAGCGAGGGCTCCTGGACCGAGACCTGGCCGCTGGAGCCGAACTCCCCGTACTCGGCCTCCAAGGCCTCCTCCGACCTGCTGGCGCTGGCCTACCACCGCACCCACGGCATGGACGTCGTGGTGACCCGCTGCTCCAACAACTACGGGCACTACCAGTTCCCGGAGAAGGTCATCCCGCTGTTCACCACCAACCTGATCGACGGCAAGAAGGTGCCGCTGTACGGCGACGGTGGCAACGTCCGCGACTGGCTGCACGTCTCGGACCACTGCCGGGGCATCGAGCTGGTCATGCGCGGCGGCCGCGCGGGCGAGGTCTACAACATCGGCGGCGGCACCGAGGCCACCAACAAGGAGCTGACCGGCCTGCTCCTGGAGGCCGCCGGCGCCGGCTGGGACATGGTCGAGCACGTCGCGGACCGCAAGGGCCACGACCTCCGCTACTCCATCGACATCAGCAAGATCCGCGAGGAGCTCGGCTACGAGCCGCAGGTCCGCTTCGAGGACGGCCTCGCCGCCACCATCGCGTGGTACCGCGAGAACCGCGCCTGGTGGGAGCCGCTGAAGCAGAAGGCGGCCCTGGCCAAGTGACCGCGAACGCCGCCGCGCCCGTGCGCTGGCTGGTCACCGGCGCGGCCGGGATGCTCGGGCAGGACCTGCTGTCGGTGCTGGGCGCCGACGGGACCGCCGAGATCACCGCGCTGCGCCGGGCGGACCTCGACATCACCGACGCGGCGGCCGTCCTGGCCGCCGTCGAGGGCCACGACATCGTGGTCAACTGCGCCGCGTGGACGAACGTCGACGCCGCGGAGACCGAGGAGGACGCCGCCACCGCCGTCAACGGCACCGGTGTGCGCCACCTCGCCGCGGCCTGCGCCAAGACCGGCGCGCGGCTGCTGCACGTCTCCACCGACTACGTCCTGCCGGGCGACGCCACCGAGCCCTGCCCGGAGGACGCCCCGACCGCGCCGGTGAACGCGTACGGCCGCGGCAAGCTGGTGGGGGAGCAGGCGGTCGCCGAGCTGCTCCCGGCGCACGGCTACGTCGTGCGCACCGCCTGGCTGTACGGCGAGCACGGCCCGAACTTCGTGGCCACCATGCTCAAGCTCGCCGCCCAGCGGGACACCCTGGACGTGGTGGACGACCAGCACGGCCAGCCGACCTGGTCGTACGCGCTGGCCGGCCGCCTGGTCGAGCTCGGCCGGGCCGCGCTCGCCGGGCAGGCCCCGGCCGGGATCTACCACGGCACCGCGAGCGGCCGGACCACCTGGTGCGGACTGGCCCGCGAGACCTACGCGCTGAGCGGGCTGGACCCGGAGCGGATCCGCCCGACCACGTCGGAGGCCTTCGTCCGCCCGGCCGCCCGTCCGGCCTTCAGCGTGCTGGCCCACGACCGCTGGGCCGCCGCCGGACTGGCTCCGCTGCCCGAGTGGCGGGCCATGCTGGCCGAGGCGCTGGCCCGGCCCGTCTTCGCCGAACTGGCCGCCACGGCCCGGACCACGGAGAGCGACAGACCTCAGTGAAGAAAGCACTGACGAAGGTGGCTGCCGCGCTACCGCCGGGAACCCTGGCGGTGGCCGGCGGCACCGTCGTCCTGGGCGCCGCCTCCTACATCCACCTCGGAGTGGCGGGCCACAGCCTGTCCGTCGACGACATGGCGAACGTCTCGCTGCTGTGGACGATCGTGATGTCCGTCGGCATCGGCGTCTTCTTCCCGATCGAGCAGGAACTCACCCGGATCGTCGCGGCGCGCGCGGCGCTCGGCCACGGCGCCGCCCCGGTGCTGCGCCGGGCGACCCTGCTCACCGGCGGGATCCTCGCGGCGACCCTGCTCGTCCTCGGTGCCGCCTCCGGCCCGATCTCGCGGTCGATGTTCCACGGCGACCGCTCGCTGGTGCTGGCGCTCGGCGGGGCCTTCACCGGCATGGCCGTCTGCTACCTCACCCGTGGCGTGCTGGCCGGCCTCGGCCGCTTCGGCGCGTACGGCACCCAGCTCGGCCTGGACGGCGGCCTGCGGATCGGCCTGGCCTTCGCCTTCGGCGTCGCCGGGGTGCACTCGGCGCTCGCGTTCAGCCTGATCCTGGCCGTCGCGCCGGTCCTCGCCACGATCGTCACGCTGCCGCCGCTGCTGCGCGCGGTGAAGCCGGGCGAGCAGGTCGGCTGGTCCGAACTCTGCTCCGGGCTCGGCCTGTTGATCTGTTCCACGCTGCTCTCGCAGGTCGTGGTGAACGCGGCCGTGGTGAGCACCAAGCTCCTCGCCCCCTCCGACTCCGCGCTGATCGCCGCCCTGCTCAACGCGCTGGTGCTGGCCCGGGTTCCGCTGTTCGTCTTCGGTTCGCTCCAGGCCTCGCTGCTGAACGGGCTCTCCGCCGCGATCGCGGTCGGGGACCGGGCCGCCTTCACCGGCATGCTCAAGAAGATCGGCCTCGTGGTGGGCGGGCTCGGCGTGCTCGGCGGGATCCCGGCGGTCGCCCTCGGCCCGTGGCTGATCCAGGTGCTGTTCGGCGCCAAGCCGGTGCTCGGCTGCCTCGACTTCTTCTGGTTGTCCGCCGGAACCGTGGCGTACATGTTCGCGATGGTGCTCGGCCAGGCGCTGATGGTATTCAAGCGGCACAACCTTCAGCTGCTCTGCTGGGCGGTCGGCACCGCGGTCCTCGCCGGGGTGACGTTCCTGCCGGGCGAGGTCTCGACCCGCGTGATCATTGCGTACACGGCGGGTTCCGTGGCCGCCGTCCTCGGTATGCTGGCGGTGCTGAGGCAGAGTTTCGCCCGTTCGGCGACGCATTCCGCCGGCCCCGTCCAGCAGTCGGGGGACCCGAACGCCGCGGTGTTGAGCAGCCGGACGGCCGGTGAATGACCGTGTCCGCCCCTCACCTTCAGATCACCGCGCAGCAGCGCGGGCCAGACCCCATTCATGGAGCCTCCGTGTCCCAGTACGACGATGTTTGGCTGGTGATCCCGGCCTACAACGAGGGCCAGGTGATCGCCGACGTTGTGGAGGGGGCGCGAAAGACGTTCCCGAACATCGTGGTCGTCGATGACGGCAGCGGCGACGACTCGGCCAAGCACATCATGGAGACGGGCGCGCACCTGGTGCGCCACCCGGTCAACCTCGGTCAGGGCGCCGCCCTCCAGACCGGCCTCGCCTACGCCCTGGCCCAGCCGGGCGCCAAGTACTTCGCCACCTTCGACGCCGACGGTCAGCACCAGACCGGCGACGTCGAGAAGATGGTCGCCCTGCTGCGCGAGGGCGACGTGGACGTCGTCCTCGGCTCGCGCTTCATCGAGCAGAACGGGCAGGTGCCGTGGATCAAGCGGGTCGTCCTGCGCACCGCGGCGACCGTCAGCCCGACCGCTCGCAAGCTCAAGCTGACCGACGCCCACAACGGTCTGCGGGTGCTGAACCGCGAGGCCGCCGGCCGGCTGCGGATCACCATGAACGGCATGGCGCACGCGTCGGAGATCGTCAGCTTCCTCGCCGGCTCGGACCTCCGGGTCGCCGAGCTCCCGGTGGACATCCTGTACACCGACTACTCACGCGCCAAGGGTCAGTCCCTGATCAACGGCGTCAACATCATCTTCGACATCTCGCTGCGGGAGCGTAGCCGCCGATGAAATTCTTCTGGATCCAGCTGGTTCTCATTCTCGGCTCGGTCACTCTCGCCTTCATGTTCATCCGGCGTTGGGACCGTGCCAACACCCGCGCCTGGAAGCGCATCGCGTTCTCGGTCTTCGTGATCGTGAACATCTACGCGGTGCTGCGCCCCACCGACGTGACCTGGCTGGCCCACCAGCTCGGCGTCGGCCGCGGCACCGACCTGGTGCTGTACGTGATGGTGCTGGGGATGGGCTTCCTGACCCTGAACACCTTCCTGCGCTTCCGCTCGCTGGAGAAGAAGCTCACCGACCTGGCGCGCACCGTGGCGATCAACGAGGGCGCCCGCCTGAACGAGGAGCGCTTCGACCTGGACCTGCCGGTCTCGGCGCCGGTCGACCGCAGCAAGGCCTGATCCCGTGGCGACCTTCGAGTTCATGCTGCCGTACTACGGCGACGTGGCGCTGATGCAGGCCGCCGTGCGGAGCATCCTCGCGCAGACCGACCGGGACTTCCGGCTGACCGTCATCGACGACGGCAAGGAGCCGGACGTCCCGGGCTGGTTCGCCTCGCTCGGCGACGACCGGGTGAGCTACCTGCGCAACGAGCGGAACCTCGGCATCACCAAGAACTTCCAGAAGTGCGTGGAGCTGTCCACGGCCGACCACGTGGTCATCATGGGCTGCGACGACCTGCTGCACCCGCACTACCTGGAGACCGTCCGGTCGATCGTCAAGGACAACCCGGACCTGGGCATGGTGCAGCCGGGCGTCGAGGTCATCGACGGCAACGGCGAGGTCAGCCGCGCCGGCCTGGCGGACAACGTCAAGGAGAAGATCTACGCGCCGACCGTCAAGGGCCGGCGGCTGATGGGCGGCGAGGAGCTGGCGGCCAGCGTGCTGCGCGGCAACTGGCTGTACTTCCCGTCGATCTGCTGGCGGGGCGAGGCGCTGCGCGCGGTCAACTTCCGTGACGAGTACTCGGTGATCCAGGACCTGGCCCTGGTCGTCGACCTGCTGGAGCGCGGCGAGCAGATGATGGTGGACAACACCACCGTCGTCTTCCAGTACCGGCGGCACGCCGTCAGCGAGTCCTCGGTGCAGGCCTTCTCCGGCACCCGGTTCACCGAGGCGGAGCGGTACTTCAACGCGGTGGCCGAGCGGATGGACGCCCGCGGCTGGCCGAAGGCCGCCCGTGCGGCCCGGTTCCGCAGCGCCTCCCGCCTGCACGCGCTGACCATGCTGCCGGGCGCGCTGAAGCGCGGCCAGCGGGCCGGCGCCAAGGTGCTGGTCCGCCACGCGCTGACCGGCGGAGAGCGGCACTGACGCCTCGTACGTCCTGATACGGCACTGGGCCGGTAGTCCGAGTTCGGACTACCGGCCCAGTGCCGTTCGTGGTTCGGCGAGGGTCACTCGGGCAGGTCCGCGGAGAACCCGGGGAGCAGTTCACCCTTGCGCGGGTACGGGTTGACCTTCGGGCAGATCAGCTTCCCGAGGTCGACCTTCGGGTCCGCCGGGTTCAGGAGCCCCGGGGCCGGGACGCACTTGGGCGCGTAGCGGGAGCAGTGCCCCTTGGTGTCGGCGGTGGTCTGCGAGATCCAGGCCAGCATGCCGGTGCCCTCGTGCGGGTCGGGCATGTACTTGCTGGCGGTGGCGGAGCCGGCCATGCCGAAGAGCAGGCCCAGCGCGCAGATGCTGCCGATGGCCACCGCGCGCGGGTTGAGGCGCAGCGGCAGGCGGCGGCCGGTCTGCTCGGCGGTCTCGGCGGCGGGGGCCGAAGCGGTGTTCCGACGGCGGCGGGCGATCAGGTAGCACGCCAGGCCGACCAGCACCAGCAGGCAGTAGAGCAGCTGGGCGCTGGTGCGCGGGTAGAGCATGACGGCCTGGTCGCGCTCCATGTGGGAGGCGTACCAGTAGCGCATCAGCAGGGCGCTCGCGGTGCAGGCGGCGGCGGTCAGGACGACGGCCCGGCCGATCCCGAGGGCCAGCGCCACGCCCAGGCCGACCAGCAGCAGGATCGTGAAGAGGCCGACCCCGCCGAGCTCGCCGGGCACCGGCCAGGTGCTCTGGCCGTCGGTGCCGGGAAGGTCGTCGCGCCACATCGCGAAGTAGGTCGGCTCGGTATAGGTGTCGAAGTAGCAGTAGCGGTCGACCGTGCTTCCCGCGGACCCGAGCAGCCGGACCAGGTAGAGGGAGGAGGCGGCCAGGAAGACCCCGGCGGCGGCGCCGATCGCGGTCAGGGCGTTGAGCAGGCCGGGGGTCCCGCCGGTGCGGCGGGCGCGCAGCAGCAGCACCACGGTGAGGACCACCACGCCGGCGGCGGACCACACGAACCAGCCGGAGTAGAGGTTGAACAGCAGCGCGATCCCGAGGCCGAGCACGGCGCCGCGGAGGGCGGCGGTGCGGCGCGGGAGCTCCGGGGCGCGCTGGAGGAGCTGCATCAGCTTCGCCAGCACCGGGAGGAAGGCGACGAGCACGAAGGTGGTGTACGGCTTGTACGGCTGCGCCATCGGCAGGGCGGCGGTGACGCCGATCCCGAGCGCCCAGAGCGGGGGCAGCAGCAGCCGCCAGGACAGGTAGGCGAGCGGGCCGAGCAGCGCGACGAACAGCAGGTCGACGAGCTTGAGCGCGAAGCCGATGTCCCCGTGGGTGAGGTGCTCGGCGACGAAGGCGACGATGTGCGGGAACATCGGCGGGTAGGCGCCGTCGAGGGGCTTGCCCTCCATCAGGGCGTTGACCCAGGCCTGGAGGTTGCCGGAGTCACCCGACTGGGCGTACAGCGGCCAGTTGGTGTCGCGCAGCGCGAGCGAGACGCCGGCCGCCAGGACGCCGGAGGACAGGCCCGCCACCGCGGCGGCGGCGAACCGGACCGGGACGTCCGCCCAGCGGCGCATCGCCGGAACCAGGGCCAGGACGACGACGCCGAGCAGCAGGAGGAGCCGGAGCTGCAGCGCGGCGAGGCCGCTGACCTGGCCGATCCTCGACATCGGGTTCAGCTCGATGGACGTCGCCAGGCCCGTCATCAGCAGGGCTGCCGTGATCGCGGTCAGGACCTCCGCGGTCCAGACGACGGCGGGGCGACGCAGAGCGGCTGCCCGTCTTGTTCGGCTGGACGGTATGCCCTGTTGCATGCCCGGGGTGGAGGCGGGCTGCACGCTCGTCGTCACTGATTCGGTCCTTCTGCTCTTCCGCAGCGAGTGGGTGCGGAGGCGGTGTGTGGTTTCGGTGCCGGACACCGCGATTCTGCCAGCACCGCGGGCGGCGGGGGATCAGCAGGGGCCGAACCATCCTGTCGGAGCGGGCCGTTGTCGTCCGTGGGGGCGGAGTGCGTTGGCTCCGGCAGATCACCGCGTGGCACACTGCCGATGCGCTTCGACGAGTGGTGGCGGGAACCGTGGCGCGCCGCCCGGAGCCGGTCATGACGAGATCGTCAAACTCATACAAGTAGGGAAGTGTCCCGGTGCAGCCGCTGATCGACTCTGCCCACACGTCCGACGGTCCGGACCGGGGTGAGAACGGCGGCACGAACGCGCCCGACACCCCGGTCGTGCCGGCCCGGCTGCGGGCGCTCGCCGCCCACCGCTGGTTCTGGCCGGTCGCCCTGCTGCTCGGGTACGGCGGACAGGTGGTGTTCCGCCTGGTGCTGTCGGTCCACAACTACTTCCCGTCGGTGCACGCCGACGAGGACTCCTACCTGGTGATCGCGCGGGTGCTGGCCGGCCGGTCGGCCACCGAGCTGCCGGTCGGCGTGGTGATCCCCGGCGGGTACCCGCTGCTGATCTCGCCGGCGCTGCGGATCGCCGACAACCCGGCCACGGCGTACCACCTGATCATGGGCATCAACGCGGTGCTCAACGCGCTGGTGTTCCCGCTGGCCGTGGTGGCGGCGCGCCGGCTGGGCCTGTCCCGGCCGCAGGCGTACCTGGTGGGCACCGCCGCGGCGCTGGTGCCGCCGGTGATCTTCTACTCCCAGTTCGTCATGTCGGACACCGTGCTCCCGGTGCTCCTGCTGGCCTGGGTGATCGCGATGCACGGCTGGCTCTCGCCGGGCTCGACGCGCCGCCGCGCGCTGTACGCGGTGGGGACGGGCCTGGCGGCCGGCTACACGATGGCCACCCACGACCGCGGCGGCGTGGTCGTGGCGCTGACCGCGCTGGTCCTGGTCGTGGTGCTGGCCTTCGGCTGGGCGCCGCGGCTCGCCTCGCTGGCCGGCGTCGGCGCGCTCGGGGTGTCGTACCTGGGCGCGAAGCTGCTGGCGGGCTTCGTCGAGAGCCGCTTCAAGGACGTGCCGCCGAGCGACGTCGGCAACAAGGTCTTCGAGAACCTCGAGAACAGCGACTACATCGGCACGATCGTCGCCCGCACGTTCGGGCAGCTCTGGTACTTCATGGTCTCGACGTACGGCTTCGGGGCGATCGCGCTCGTGCTGTGCGTGGTGGTGGTGTTCCGGCGCCGGTACCCGGTGGCCGACCGGGTGGTGGCCTTCACCATGGTGGCCATGCTGGTCGGCACCGCGCTGGCCTCCGCGGCCGGCCTGGCGGACAACGGCCGGACCGACAACTGGGTGTACGCCCGCTACTGCGCGGTGCTGGTGCCGCTGTTCCTGGTGGTCGGCCTCGCCGCGCTGTGGCGGGCCGGGGTCCGCGCGCTGCTGGGGGCGGCGCTGGTCGGCACGGTGGCGATCGGTGTCATCCAGCTGTCGGTCGGCGCGTACGCGGGCGCCGTGCTCAAGCTCTGGGTCAGCCCGTGGACGGTGCCGGACGCGATGTTCCTGGCCTCCACCTGGGACGGCCTGCACATGATCCGGACGAGCTTCGGCGCGCTGGCGGTGCTGGGCGCCTGCCTGCTGCTGCGGGTGACCGGCGGGCGCCGGGTGGCCGCCGCGCTGGTGGCCTGCCTGGCACTGTTCGCCGTCTACGCGACGGCCGCCATCACCGACAACGTCTCCGTGCCGCACGCCAAGGAGCGCAAGTACCAGGCGGTCGGCGTGGTCAAGGAGGCGGGCCTGCGCAAGGGCGACAACGTCGTCCTGGACCTGGACCTCGACTGGGACACCCGGATGGCGATGGCCTACGAGGTCTACGGGGGCCGGGTCTGGTCGAAGGACCTGAAGGAAGGAGCCGACCTGCCGGAGACGGCCACCGCGGTCCTGACCGGCTGGGACAAGGGCGCCCTGCCGCAGGCCAGCTGGTCGAACCCGCGGCCCGGCTGGCACGTCGTGAAGTTCAACAAGGACCGCGGCTGGGCGCTCTGGCGCAAGGACTGAGCGGGGACGTCACCCGTCGGGGCCGGTGAGGAGCGCCTCACCGGCCCCGATTGGCATCCGGGCTGCTCCATGTGGCAGTATGTCCAAGTTGCTCGGTTGAGTGCCGATGCTGCGCGCCTCCCGCCGGGAGGACCGGAAGCGAGTCCCATGTACTCGTCGTTCCCGTGATGGCCGTCAAGCGTGAGTTCTACGCCACGGCAGCTGCGGGGCGAAAGTACGGGAATCTTCCGGGAAGCGTACGCGGGGCCTCGATCCGGCACCCCCCACCCCGAAAGTTTGAAACCGACGAAGTACTTCGCCGGTTTTTTGCAAGCGCGAGTGCGACACGCCCGAGCGCGGGGGTCGGAGGGGGTCGTGCAGTGACTAAGGACAAAGGACTACTGAGTAGCCATGGCGGGACAGAAGATCCGCATCCGGCTCAAGGCCTACGACCACGAGGTCATCGACTCCTCGGCGAAGAAGATCGTCGAGACGGTGATCCGTACTGGTGCGCAGGTCGCGGGCCCGGTGCCGCTGCCCACTGAGAAGAACGTGTACTGCGTCATCCGCTCGCCGCACAAGTACAAGGACTCGCGCGAGCACTTCGAGATGCGTACTCACAAGCGTCTGATCGACATCCTCGACCCCACGCCGAAGACGGTTGACTCGCTCATGCGTCTCGACCTGCCGGCTGGCGTCGACATCGAGATCAAGCTCTGAGAGGCGCACCGAAGATGGCTAAGCAGATTAAGGGCATCCTGGGCGAGAAGCTCGGCATGACCCAGGTCTGGGACGAGAACAACCGGGTCGTCCCGGTGACCGTCGTCAAGGCTGGGCCCAATGTCGTGACCCAGGTCCACACCGCCGACAGCCCGGCCGGCTACGACGCCGTCCAGATCGGCTTCGGCGAGATCGACCCCCGCAAGGTGAACAAGCCCCTCGCGGGCCACTTCGCCAAGGCCGGTGTCACCCCGCGCCGCCACCTGGTCGAGCTCCGTACCTCGGACGCGTCCGAGTACACCCTGGGCCAGGAGATCACCGCCGAGCTGTTCGAGGCGGGTGTCAAGGTCGACGTGACCGGCACCTCCAAGGGCAAGGGCTTCGCCGGTGTCATGAAGCGCCACAACTTCCGTGGTCTCGGCGCTGGTCACGGTGTGCAGCGCAAGCACCGTTCGCCCGGTTCCATCGGTGGCTGCGCCACCCCGGGCCGCGTGTTCAAGGGCCTGAAGATGGCCGGCCGGATGGGTCACGAGCGTGTGACCACCCAGAACCTGACCGTGCACGCGGTCGACGCGGAGAAGGGTCTGCTCCTGATCAAGGGTGCGATCCCGGGCCCGAACGGCGGCCTCGTCCTCGTCCGCACCGCGGCGAAGGGGCTGTGAAGGATATGAGCACCATTGACATCCTGTCGCCCTCGGGTGACAAGACCGGCAGCCTCGAGCTGCCGGCCGAGATCTTCGACGCGAAGGTCAGCGTTCCGCTGATGCACCAGGTCGTCGTGGCGCAGCTCGCTGCGGCCCGTCAGGGCACCCACAAGACCAAGACTCGTGGCGAGGTCCGCGGTGGCGGCAAGAAGCCGTACCGCCAGAAGGGCACCGGCCGCGCCCGTCAGGGCTCGACCCGTGCGCCGCAGTTCGCCGGCGGTGGCGTCGTGCACGGTCCCGTGCCGCGCGACTACTCGCAGCGGACCCCGAAGAAGATGATCGCCGCCGCTCTGCGCGGTGCGCTCACCGACCGGGCCCGCCACAACCGCATCCACGTCGTCACCGGCGTGGTCGCGGCCGAGGTGCCGTCGACCAAGGCCGCCAAGAGCCTGTTCGGCAAGATCACCGAGCGCAAGAACGTCCTCCTGGTCGTCGAGCGCGAGGACGAGCTGGGCCTGAAGTCCGCTCGCAACCTGCCGCACGTGCACATCCTGGACGCCGGTCAGCTGAACACCTACGACGTGCTCGTCTCCGACGATGTGGTCTTCACCCAGGCCGCCTTCGAGCGTTTCGTGGCCGGTCCGGCCGCGTCCGCCAAGGCCGTTGCCGCTGAGGGCGAGCTCGAAGGGAGCGCCGCCTGATGAGCGACGTTACGAGCAAGACGTTCACGGACCCCCGTGACGTCCTGGTGAAGCCGGTCATCTCCGAGAAGAGCTACAGCCTTCTCGACGAGAACAAGTACACGTTCATCGTGTCGCCGGGCGCCAACAAGACCCAGATCAAGCAGGCCGTCGAGGCGGTCTTCTCGGTCAAGGTCGAGGCTGTCAACACGATCAACCGTCAGGGCAAGCGCAAGCGCTCCAAGACGGGCTTTGGCAAGCGCAAGGACACCAAGCGCGCCATCGTGACGCTGGCCGAGGGCAACCGCATCGACATCTTCGGTGGTCCGGTCTCCTAACGGAGATCGTGATCGTCGATAAGGACGAGGACGAGAGAGCCAAATGGGCATCCGCAAGTACAAGCCGACTACGCCGGGCCGTCGTGGCTCCAGCGTGGCCGACTTCGTAGAGATCACGCGGTCCACCCCGGAGAAGTCGCTGGTTCGCCCCCTGCACAGCAAGGGCGGCCGTAACAACGCCGGTCGGATCACCGTTCGCCACCAGGGTGGCGGTCACAAGCGCGCCTACCGCGTGATCGACTTCCGTCGTCACGACAAGGACGGCGTGCCGGCCAAGGTCGCGCACATCGAGTACGACCCGAACCGCACCGCGCGCATCGCGCTCCTGCACTACGCGGACGGCGAGAAGCGCTACATCATCGCGCCGCGCGGCATCACGCAGGGCGACCGGATCGAGAACGGCGCTGGCGCCGACATCAAGCCGGGCAACAACCTGCCGCTGCGCAACATCCCGGTCGGTACCACCATCCACGCGGTGGAGCTGCGTCCCGGTGGCGGTGCCAAGCTGGCCCGCTCCGCCGGCTCCGGCATCCAGCTGCTGGCGCGTGAGGGCAAGATGGCGCACCTGCGCATGCCCTCCGGTGAGATCCGCCTGGTGGACGCGCGCTGCCGCGCGACCGTCGGCGAGGTCGGCAACGCCGAGCAGTCGAACATCAACTGGGGCAAGGCCGGCCGTATGCGCTGGAAGGGCGTTCGCCCGACCGTGCGTGGTGTGGCCATGAACCCGATCGACCACCCGCACGGTGGTGGTGAGGGTAAGACCTCCGGTGGTCGCCACCCGGTCTCGCCGTGGGGCCAGAAGGAGGGTCGTACCCGTCGCCCGAAGAAGGCGTCGGACGCTCTCATCGTGCGCCGCCGCAAGACCAACAAGAAGCGCTAGGAGCAGGTCAGATGCCGCGCAGTCTCAAGAAGGGCCCCTTCATCGACGGCCACCTTCTCAAGAAGGTGGACGCGCAGAACGAGGCGGGTACCCAGAACGTCATCAAGACCTGGTCCCGTCGCTCCGTGATCTTCCCGGCCATGCTCGGCCACACGATCGCGGTTCACGATGGTCGCAAGCACGTCCCGGTGTTCGTCACCGAGTCGATGGTCGGCCACAAGCTGGGCGAGTTCGCTCCGACCCGCACTTTCCGCGGCCACGTCAAGGACGACCGCAAGTCGAAGCGTCGCTAGTCGCCTGAGCTTCACCGCCAGACCGACTCAATGACTTACTCCATTAAGGGGACAACCATGGAAGCCAGGGCCCAGGCGCGGTACATCCGCGTCACGCCCATGAAGGCCCGCCGCGTGGTGGACCTCATCCGTGGCCTGCCGGCCACGGAGGCCCAGGCCGTCCTGCGTTTCGCTCCGCAGGCCGCCACCGTGCCGGTCGGCAAGGTGCTCGACAGCGCCATCGCCAACGCCGCGCACAACTACAACCACTCCAACGTGGACGACCTCTACATCTCCGAGGCGTACGTTGACGAGGGCCCGACCCTGAAGCGGTTCCGTCCGCGTGCCCAGGGCCGTGCCTACCGGATCCGCAAGCGGACCAGCCACATCACCGTGGTCGTCAGCAGCAAGGAAGGGACCCGGTAATGGGCCAGAAGGTTAACCCGCACGGGTTCCGCCTCGGCATCAGCACGGACTTCAAGTCCCGCTGGTACGCCGACAAGCTGTACAAGGACTACGTCAAGGAAGACGTTGCCATTCGTCGCATGATGACGAAGGGCATGGAGCGCGCCGGCATCTCCAAGGTCGAGATCGAGCGCACCCGCGACCGCGTCCGCGTTGACATCCACACCGCTCGCCCCGGCATCGTCATCGGTCGCCGTGGCACCGAGGCCGACCGCATCCGCGGCGACCTCGAGAAGCTGACCGGCAAGCAGGTCCAGCTGAACATCCTCGAGGTCAAGAACCCCGAGCTGGACGCCCAGCTCGTGGCTCAGGGCGTCGCGGAGCAGCTGTCCTCGCGCGTCTCCTTCCGTCGTGCCATGCGCAAGTCGATGCAGGGCACCATGAAGTCCGGCGCCAAGGGCATCAAGGTCCAGTGCTCCGGTCGTCTCGGCGGCGCCGAGATGAGCCGTTCGGAGTTCTACCGCGAGGGTCGCGTGCCGCTGCACACCCTGCGTGCGAACGTCGACTACGGCTTCTTCGAGGCCAAGACCACCTTCGGCCGTATCGGCGTGAAGGTCTGGATCTACAAGGGCGACGTCAAGAACATCGCCGAGGTCCGCGCTGAGAACGCCGCTGCCCGCTCGGGCAACCGCCCGGCCCGTCCCGAGGGTGGTCGTCCCGCCCGCGGTGGCGACCGCCGTGGTGGCGAGCGCGGTGGCCGTGGCCGTCGCCCCGCCGCTGCCGAGGCCCCCGCGGCCCCGGTCGCCGAGGCTCCGGCTGCCGAGAACACCGGAACGGAGGCCTGACTCCCATGCTGATCCCCCGTCGGGTCAAGCACCGCAAGCAGCACCACCCCAAGCGCCGCGGCGCTGCCAAGGGTGGCACCGAGCTCGCGTTCGGCGAGTACGGCATCCAGGCCGTCACCCCGGCCTACGTGACGAACCGGCAGATCGAGTCCGCTCGTATCGCCGTCACCCGTCACATCAAGCGTGGCGGCAAGGTCTGGATCAACATCTACCCGGACCGTCCGCTCACCAAGAAGCCGGCCGAGACCCGCATGGGTTCCGGTAAGGGTTCGCCCGAGTGGTGGATCGCGAACGTGCACCCGGGTCGGGTCATGTTCGAGCTGTCGTACCCCAACGAGAAGGTGGCTCGTGAGGCGCTGACCCGCGCTGCTCACAAGCTCCCGATGAAGTGCCGGATCATCCGGCGCGAGGCAGGTGAGAGCTGATGTCGGCCGGCACCAAGGCTGCTGACCTCCGTGAGCTGGACAACGAGGGTCTCGTTGCCAAGCTCCGTGAGGCCAAGGAGGAGCTGTTCAACCTCCGCTTCCAGGCGGCGACCGGGCAGCTCGACAACCACGGACGGCTCAAGCTCGTCCGTAAGGACATCGCGCGGATCTACACCCTGATGCGCGAGCGCGAGCTGGGCATCGAGACGGTGGAGAGCGCCTGATGACTGAGAACACCAACGAGACGCGCGGTTTCCGCAAGACCCGTGAGGGTCTCGTCGTCAGCGACAAGATGGACAAGACCGTCGTCGTCGCCGTCGAGGACCGCGTCAAGCACGCGCTGTACGGCAAGGTCATCCGCCGTACGAACAAGCTGAAGGCGCACGACGAGGCGAACGCCTGCGGCATCGGCGACCGGGTCCTCCTCGCGGAGACCCGCCCGCTGTCCGCGACGAAGCGCTGGCGCGTCGTCGAGATCCTCGAGAAGGCCAAGTAACGAAGTTGATGCGGTACGGCCGTATGTGCACCGGGTCCCTTGCGGGCGCCGGTGTGAGCAGCGGCCGGCCCGTCAGCTCTCGTTGACGATCAGGAGAAAGCTGTGATCCAGCAGGAGTCGCGACTGCGTGTCGCCGACAACACGGGCGCGAAGGAAATCCTTTGCATCCGCGTTCTCGGTGGTTCCGGTCGCCGCTACGCCGGTATCGGGGACGTCATCGTCGCCACCGTCAAGGACGCGATCCCCGGCGGTTCGGTGAAGAAGGGTGACGTCGTCAAGTGCGTCGTCGTCCGTACCGTGAAGTCGCGCCGTCGTCCCGACGGTTCGTACATCCGGTTCGACGAGAACGCCGCCGTCGTCCTCAAGAACACCGATGGCGACCCCCGCGGTACCCGCATCTTCGGCCCGGTGGGCCGCGAGCTGCGTGACAAGAAGTTCATGAAGATCATCTCGCTTGCGCCGGAGGTGCTCTAACTCATGGCGAACAGCATGAAGATCAAGAAGGGTGACCTGGTTCAGGTCATCACCGGCAAGGACCGCGGCAAGCAGGGCAAGGTCATCCAGGCCATGCCCGCCGAGAACAAGGTCCTCGTCGAGGGTGTGAACCGGGTCAAGAAGCACACCAAGCCGGGCCCGGGCACTCAGGGTGGCATTGTCACCGTCGAGGCCCCGGTGCACGTCTCCAACGTCCAGCTGGTCGTGGAGAAGGACGGCAAGAAGGTCGTCACCCGCGTTGGCTACCGCTTCGATGACGAGGGCAACAAGATCCGCGTTGCCAAGCGAACCGGTGAGGACATCTGATGTCTGAGACGACTGTTGAGAAGGTGACCCCCCGTCTCAAGGAGCGTTACAACTCCGAGATCAAGGGTCAGCTGCAGGAGCAGTTCTCGTACGAGAACGTCATGCTGACGCCCGGCCTGGTCAAGGTCGTCGTCAACATGGGTGTCGGCGAGGCCGCCCGTGACAGCAAGCTGATCGAGGGCGCGATCCGCGACCTGACCGCGATCACCGGTCAGAAGCCGGCCGTGACCAAGGCTCGCAAGTCCATCGCGCAGTTCAAGCTGCGCGAGGGCCAGCCGATCGGCACGCACGTCACCCTCCGCGGTGACCGCATGTGGGAGTTCCTGGACCGTCTGGTCTCGCTGGCCCTGCCGCGAATCCGTGACTTCCGTGGCCTCTCCCCGAAGCAGTTCGACGGCCGTGGCAACTACACCTTCGGTCTGACCGAGCAGGTTATGTTCCACGAGATCGACCAGGACAAGGTCGACCGTCAGCGCGGTATGGACATCACCGTCGTGACCACCGCTCAGACCGACGACGAGGGCCGGGCGCTCCTGCGCGCTCTGGGCTTCCCGTTCAAGGAGGCGTGAGCCAATGGCGAAGAAGTCCCTCATCGCGAAGGCCGAGCGGAAGCCGAAGTTCGGCGTCCGGGCCTACACCCGGTGCCAGCGCTGCGGCCGCCCGCACTCGGTGTACCGCAAGTTCGGCCTGTGCCGTGTCTGCCTCCGTGAGATGGCGCACCGCGGCGAGCTGCCGGGCGTGACCAAGAGCTCCTGGTAATCCAGGCGCTTTAGGCACACAGCGAAGCAGAGGTGCCCGATCCCACACCGGCCCGTTTTGGGCCTGCCGTACGGATTCCCGTAAGGTAGTGGGGTCGGGCCCCCTGCCACGGCTTCCCCATGGACGCCTGTGGCCCTCTCGAGGGAGGGCTCGCACCCAGTCTTACGACGTCGCAGGTCCCCTGCGCTTGTGCCCCTGACGAACTCGGAAGAGTGCGGAAGGGGGACCTGGCGCGGAGAAACCGCGGCGAGAGAGGCCTGAGGCCATCATGACCATGACCGACCCCATCGCAGACATGCTCACGCGTCTGCGTAACGCGAACTCGGCGTACCACGACTCCGTGGCGATGCCGGCCAGCAAGATCAAGGCGCACGTCGCCGAGATCCTGCAGCAGGAGGGGTACATCTCCTCCTACAAGGTTGAGGAGCCCGTCGAGGGCGAGGTCGGCAAGAAGCTGACCATCGAGCTCAAGTTCGGCCCCAACCGTGAGCGCTCCATCGCCGGCATCAAGCGCATCAGCAAGCCGGGTCTGCGCGTTTACGCAAAGTCCACCAACCTGCCGAAGGTTCTCGGCGGCCTGGGCGTGGCGATCATCTCCACGTCCTCCGGCCTCCTGACCGACAAGCAGGCCGCCAAGAAGGGCGTAGGCGGAGAAGTTCTCGCCTACGTCTGGTAATTCGGGAAACGGAGGTACAGCAATGTCGCGCATTGGACGGCTGCCCATCCAGGTCCCCGCTGGCGTGGACGTCACCATCGATGGCCAGACGGTCTCGGTGAAGGGCCCGAAGGGCACCCTCACCCACGTCGTCGCCGCGCCGATCGAGATCGGCAAGGGCGAGGACGGCACTCTGGCTGTCACCCGCCCCAACGACGAGCGTATGTCGAAGGCCCTGCACGGCCTGAGCCGCACGCTGGTGGCGAACATGATCACCGGCGTGACCGCGGGCTACCGCAAGTCGCTGGAGATCAGCGGCGTCGGCTACCGAGTTCTGGCGAAGGGCTCCGACATGGAGTTCCAGCTGGGCTACAGCCACCCGATCCTCGTCGAGGCCCCCGAGGGCATCTCCTTCGTCGTCGAGTCGGCCACCAAGTTCCACGTGGACGGCATCGACAAGCAGAAGGTCGGCGAGGTCGCCGCGAAGATCCGCAAGCTGCGCAAGCCGGACCCGTACAAGGCCAAGGGTGTCAAGTACGCGGGCGAGGTCATCCGCCGCAAGGTCGGAAAGAGTGGTAAGTAAGCGATGAGTGTCTCTGTCAAGATCGGCAAGGGCAACGCCTACAAGAGCGCCGCTCGCAAGCGCCGCGCGATCCGCGTTCGCAAGCGCGTCGTCGGCACCGAGGTGCGTCCGCGCCTCGTCGTGACGCGCTCGAACCGTCACATGGTCGCCCAGGTCATCGACGACGCCAAGGGTCACACCCTGGCGTCGGCGTCCACCCTCGACGTGTCCATCAAGGGCGCCGAGGGCGACAAGACCGAGCTGGCCAAGAAGGTCGGGAGCCTGGTCGCCGAGCGCGCCAAGGCCGCCGGCATCGAGTCGGTCGTCTTCGACCGCGCGGGCAACCGGTACGCCGGCCGCATCGCCGCCCTGGCGGACGCGGCCCGCGAGGCCGGGCTCGACTTCTAAGCCGCTCGTCGACCCTGTCGACGGACGTAAACGAGAGAGGTAATTCCAATGGCTGGACCCCAGCGCCGCGGTAGCGGCGCCGGCGGTGGCACCGGCGGTGGCGAGCGGCGCGACCGTAAGCGTGACGACCGGGGCAACGCCCCCGCCGTCGAGAAGACCGCTTACGTCGAGCGCGTCGTCGCGATCAACCGTGTCGCCAAGGTTGTCAAGGGTGGTCGTCGCTTCAGCTTCACCGCGCTGGTCGTGGTGGGCGACGGTGACGGCACCGTGGGTGTCGGTTACGGCAAGGCGAAGGAGGTTCCGGCCGCCATCGCCAAGGGTGTTGAGGAGGCCAAGAAGAACTTCTTCAAGGTCCCCCGTATCCAGGGCACCATCCCGCACCCGATCCAGGGTGAGAAGGCCGCCGGCGTCGTGCTGCTGAAGCCCGCCGCCCCCGGTACCGGTGTTATCGCCGGTGGTCCGGTGCGCGCCGTCCTGGAGTGCGCCGGCATCCACGACATCCTGTCGAAGTCGCTCGGCTCGGACAACGCGATCAACATCGTGCACGCCACCGTGGCCGCTCTGAAGGGCCTCGTGCGCCCCGAGGAGATCGCCGCCCGTCGTGGTCTGCCGCTGGAGGACGTGGCCCCCGCCGCCCTGCTGCGGGCGCGTGCTGCTGGGGTGAGCGCCTGATGGCTCGCCTGAAGATCACGCAGACCAAGTCGTACATCGGCAGCAAGCAGAACCACCGTGACACCCTGCGTTCGCTTGGTCTCAAGCGCATGCACGACGTCGTGGTGAAGGAGGACCGTCCCGAGATCCGCGGGATGGCCCACACGGTCCGTCACCTGGTGACGGTTGAGGAGGTGGACTGATCATGGGCGACAACCCGATCAAGATCCACAACCTGCGTCCCGCCCCGGGTGCCAAGACCGACAAGATCCGTGTGGGTCGCGGTGAGGGCTCCAAGGGTAAGACCGCTGGTCGTGGTACCAAGGGCACCAAGGCCCGCTACCAGGTTCCGCAGCGCTTCGAGGGTGGCCAGATGCCGCTCCACATGCGTCTGCCGAAGCTGAAGGGCTTCAAGAACCCGTTCAAGATCACGTTCCAGGTCGTGAACCTGGACAAGCTGGCCGAGCTCTACCCGCAGGGTGGCGAGGTCACGGTCGAGGACCTGGTCGCCAAGGGCGCGGTTCGCAAGAACTCGCTCGTCAAGGTGCTCGGCACCGGCGAGGTCTCGGTCGCCCTCCAGGTGACGGTGGACGCCGTCTCCGGTTCGGCCGCCGAGAAGATCAAGGCCGCCGGCGGTACGGTCACCGAGCTCGTCTGAGCCCGCTGACAATCGCCTTCGAGCCCCGCACCTCCTTCGGGAGGTGCGGGGCTCGAGCCGTTTCCGGGGACATCCGGCCGGAAGGCGCTCGTTCTTTTGTGTGGCAAACCCGGGCATCCCGTACCCCGTGAGTGGGGGAGCGGCGGTACGCGCTTCTTCCGAGTGGCTGCGCACTGTTAGAGTCCGTGGAGTTCCCTTGTAGGCTGCGCGTAGGCTCGCCTGTGCCGTCTGTACGGGAGCCCGAACCGCAAACTCCCCATTCAGGACCGACCCTCCCGCCGACGACGCGCGGGAGGCGCAGGAGGCACCGTGCTCAGTGCGTTCGCGCGGGCGTTCCAGACGCCCGACCTGCGCAAGAAGCTGCTGTTCACGCTGGGCATCATGGTGCTGTTCCGGCTGGGCTCGCACATCCCGATTCCGGGCGTGAGCTTCACGGCCGTGAACGAGTGCGTGAAGGAGACCAAGAACAGCGGCCTCTTCGGACTCGTCAACCTGTTCAGCGGTGGCGCGCTCCTCCAGCTGACGATCTTCGCCCTCGGCATCATGCCGTACATCACGGCGAGCATCATCCTCCAGCTCCTCACCGTCGTGATCCCGCGACTGGAGATGCTGAAGAAGGAGGGACAGGCGGGCCAGGCGAAGATCACCCAGTACACCCGTTACCTGACGATCGCGCTCGCGGTGCTCCAGGGCACCGGCATCGTGGCGACGGCCTCCAGCGGCGCGCTGTTCTCCGGCTGCCCGCTGGCCAACCAGATCGTCCCGGACACCGGCGTGTTCCGGATCGCCGTCATGGTGCTCACCATGACCGCGGGCACCACGGTCATCATGTGGCTGGGCGAGCTCATCACCGACCGCGGCATCGGCAACGGCATGTCGCTGCTGATCTTCACCTCGATCGCGGCCCAGTTCCCGTCCTCGATGTGGGCGATCAAGCAGTCCGGCACCATCGGCGGCGGCTGGGTCGAGTTCCTGTCGGTGGTCGCGGTCGGCGTCATCGTCGTGATGCTCGTCATCTTCGTCGAGCAGGCCCAGCGCCGGATCCCGGTCCAGTACGCGAAGCGGATGATCGGCCGCCGGGCGTTCGGCGGGACCTCGACGTACATCCCGCTCAAGGTGAACCAGGCCGGTGTCATCCCGGTCATCTTCGCCTCGTCGCTGCTGTACATCCCCGCCCTCGTCGTCCAGCTGACCAACAGCCAGGCGGGTTGGGCCACGTGGATCCGGACGAACTTCGTCAAGGGTGACCACCCGATCTACATGGCCACCTACTTCCTGCTGATCGTCTTCTTCGCCTTCTTCTACGTCGCCATCTCCTTCAACCCCGAAGAAGTTGCCGACAACATGAAGAAGTATGGTGGGTTCATCCCGGGCATCCGGGCCGGCCGCCCGACGGCCGAGTACCTGAACTACGTGCTGACCCGAATCACGTGGCCGGGTTCGCTCTACCTGGGCCTGATCGCGTTGATCCCGATGATCGCCCTGGTCGCCTTCGGACAGCAGACCAACTTCCCGTTCGGCGGCACCAGCGTGCTCATCGTCGTCGGCGTCGGACTCGAAACTGTGAAGCAGATCGAGAGCCAGCTCCAGCAGCGCAATTACGAAGGGTTCCTCCGCTGATGCGTATCGTCCTCGTTGGTCCTCCCGGGGCCGGGAAGGGTACTCAGGCGCACCTGCTCGCCAAGACCCTGTCCATCCCCCACATCTCCACCGGAGACCTGTTCCGCGCCAACATCGGCCAGGGCACCCCGCTGGGGCTCGAGGCCAAGAGCTACATGGACGCGGGTCACCTGGTGCCGGACGAGGTCACCATCGGGATGGCCAAGGACCGGATGCTCCAGGAGGACGCCGCCAACGGCTTCCTGCTCGACGGCTTCCCCCGCAACCTCGGCCAGGCCGAGGCGCTCGACGAGTTCCTCGGCGAGCAGGGCATCAAGCTGGACGGCGTCCTGGACCTGGAGGTCCCCGAGGACGAGGTCGTCAAGCGGATCGCCGGGCGCCGGCTCTGCCGCAACGACGGCGGCCACGTCTTCCACGTGGACTACAACCCGCCGAAGGCCGAGGGCGTCTGCGACGAGTGCGGCGGCGAGCTGTACCAGCGCTCGGACGACACCGAGGAGAAGGTGCGCACCCGCCTGGAGGTGTACCACACGGAGACCGAGCCGATCATCGGTTACTACAAGGAGCAGGGTCTCCTGGTGACCATCCCGGCCCTCGGCAAGGTGGACGAGGTCACCGCCCGCGCGATCGAGGCGCTGAAGCAGGACAGCTGAGTCTCTCGGCGAACGTACGACGGTACGGCCGGGTCGCCCGCCCCACGCGGGTGGCCCGGCCGTTTCGGCGTCGTACGGTGGTAGCAGTGGTAATCCGGACTTGGAAGGCGTGACCAGATGGTGGAGATCAAGACCCCCGAGCAGATCGCGAAGATGCGAGCGGCCGGGCTGGTCGTCGCCGAGGCCCTGAAGGCCTGCCGCGAGGCCGTCGTTCCGGGGGTGACCACCCAGGAGCTCAACGACGTCGCGGACAAGGTCATCACCGGCCACGGCGCCACCTCGAACTTCCGGGCCCACCACGGCGGGCTCTGGTTCCCGGGTGTGATCTGCGCCTCGGTGAACAACGAGGTCGTGCACGGCATCCCCGGCGAGCGGGTGCTCCAGGAGGGCGACGTCATCTCGATCGACTGCGGCGCCATCCTGGACGGCTGGCACGGCGACTCGGCCATCACCGTGGCGGTCGGCGAGGTCCGCCCGGAGGTGGAGATGCTGAGCCGGGTCACCGAGGGCTCGATGTGGGCCGGCATCGCCCAGATGAAGAAGAACAACCGCCTGGTGGACGTCTCCAAGGCGATCGAGGGCTACATCCGCCGCCAGCCGCTGCCGCCGAAGGGCAAGTGGGGCATCACCGAGGGCTACGGCGGCCACGGCATCGGCACCGCGATGCACATGGAGCCGCACGTGCTGAACTACGTCGAGCGCGGCCGCGGCAAGGGCCCGAAGCTCGTCCCCGGCACCGTGCTGGCGATCGAGCCGATGGTCTCGCTCGGCACCCCGCACACCACCGTGCTGGACGACGAGTGGACGGTCGTCACCAACGACGGCACCTGGGCCTCGCACTGGGAGCACTCGGTGGCCGTCACCGAGCAGGGCCCGCTGGTGCTGACCGCCTTCGACGGCGGCAAGGCGGAGCTGGCCAAGCTGGGCATCACCGCAGCTCCGGACCCCCTCGCGTAGTCGCGGCGGCGTCCGACCGCCGCTGCTGACAAGGGATCAGAGCCCTGGAGGTTTGGACCTCCAGGGCTTTTGTCCTATTTTTATCCGCTGGTAGTGGTCAGCAGTGGTCAGCAGTGGCTCACGAGCGAGCAGGAGACAGCACGTGCTCAAGGGATTCCGCGACTTCATGATGCGCGGCAACGTCGTCGACATGGCGGTCGGTGTGGTCATCGGTGCCGCGTTCACCGCGGTGGTGACCGGCTTCGTGTCCGCCTTCCTCACCCCGCTGGTGGGTGTGGTGGTCGGTGCGGCCGGCGACTTCAGCTCCTACAAGGCGCACATCGCCGGGGTGACCTTCCCGTACGGGCAGTTCCTCAACGTGCTGATCGCGTTCTTCATGACCGCCGCGGTGCTGTACTTCTGCGTGGTGCTGCCGATCACCAAGGCGACCGCGCGGTACATGCCGAAGAAGCCGAAGACGCCGAAGCGCCCCTGCCCCGAGTGCCTGACCGAGATCCCCGAGGCCGCCCGCCGCTGCTCGGCCTGCACCGCCCACGTCGAGCCGCTGGCGGTCGCCACCAAGGCCTGACGCGCCGGGTGTGACGGCGGCCGCTTTCCGGGGCCTCCGTTTTGGTCCATCGGACGCGCTGGCGTAGGATGGACCGTCGGCTCACTCGTAGCGTGCTTCAGCGCGCCCTCTTCCCTCCGGGGGAGGGGTGAACCCAGGTTCGCACGAGCGTTCCGCATACGGTAGCCGGTCCCGGAAGGTGGATCTCGCAGTTCATGGCTAAGAAGCAAGGCGCCATTGAGATCGAGGGCACCGTGATCGAGTCTCTGCCGAACGCGATGTTCAAGGTCGAGCTGCAGAACGGTCACAAGGTCCTCGCGCACATCAGTGGCAAGATGCGCATGCACTACATCCGCATCCTGCCGGACGACCGGGTCGTCGTGGAGCTCAGCCCCTACGACCTCACGCGCGGGCGGATCGTCTACCGCTACAAGTAAGAACGTCAGATCTAGACCCGGAGAACCTGAAACATGAAGGTCAAGCCGAGCGTCAAGAAGATCTGCGACAAGTGCAAGGTGATCCGCCGCCACGGCCGGGTCATGGTGATCTGCGACAACCTGCGCCACAAGCAGCGCCAGGGCTGATCGCTCTCCAGCATTTCTCGTAGTACTTCGCGCGACGCGAAAACGTCATAAGCGGGCTACCCGATCCGTCCCTTCGCGGACGGACTGCCGCCCCCGGTAAGAGGCCGGGGCTCCATCGTCGAGAGGCGAAGGAGTAGGTAGCACGCAAGACCTCTGAAGAACCACAGGAGCCTTGAATGGCACGCCTCGCCGGCGTTGATCTCCCCCGTGAGAAGCGGATCGAGATCGCCCTCACCTACGTGTACGGCATCGGCCGTACCCGCGCCCAGCAGACCCTGGCCGAGACCGGTGTCAACCCGGATGTCCGCGTTCGCGACATCTCCGAGGACGACCTCGTCAAGCTGAGCCAGTACATCGACGCCAACTACACGGTCGAGGGTGACCTCCGCCGTGAGGTGGCCGCCGACATCCGCCGCAAGGTCGAGATCGGCTGCTACGAGGGTCTGCGTCACCGCCGTGGCCTGCCGGTCCGCGGCCAGCGCACCCACACCAACGCGCGTACCCGCAAGGGCCCGCGTCGCGCGATCGCCGGCAAGAAGAAGCCGGGCAAGAAGTAGTCCGTCCCGTAACCGGACATCCCTCCGGCCCGCGGGTCAGCGGACCGACCACCTCAGTAGGAGAACAGACTTATGCCCCCCAAGGGTCGTCAGGCTGCCGGCGCGAAGAAGATCCGCCGCAAGGAAAAGAAGAACGTCGCTCACGGCCACGCGCACATCAAGAGCACGTTCAACAACACCATCGTTTCGATCACCGACCCCGCGGGCAACGTGATCTCCTGGGCCTCCGCCGGCCACGTCGGCTTCAAGGGCTCGCGCAAGTCCACCCCGTTCGCCGCGCAGATGGCCGCCGAGGCCGCTGCCCGTCGCGCGCAGGAGCACGGCATGCGCAAGGTTGACGTCTTCGTGAAGGGTCCGGGCTCCGGCCGCGAGACCGCGATCCGTTCGCTCCAGGCCACCGGCCTGGAGGTCGGCTCGATCCAGGACGTCACCCCCACCCCGCACAACGGCTGCCGTCCGCCGAAGCGCCGCCGCGTCTGACGCAGCGCCTTCGGGCACGCGGGTCATGTTTTAAACCTCGTACGGGCTCCCACGTAGTGATTAGTCGCTGCTCGCGGGAGCCCGTACGCTTGGTCCTGTCGGCATCAAATAGTGGGTGCCGAAGACAACTGGAGGAATCCCCCCATGCTTATCGCTCAGCGTCCTTCGCTGACCGAAGAGGTCGTCGACGAGTTCCGCTCGCGGTTCGTGATCGAGCCGCTGGAGCCGGGCTTCGGCTACACCCTCGGCAACTCCCTGCGCCGCACGCTCCTGTCGTCGATCCCGGGTGCCGCTGTCACCAGCATTCGCATCGACGGCGTCCTGCACGAGTTCACCACCGTGCCGGGCGTCAAGGAGGACGTGACCGACCTCATCCTCAACATCAAGCAGCTGGTCGTCTCCTCGGAGCACGACGAGCCGGTCGTGATGTACCTGCGCAAGCAGGGCCCGGGTGTCGTCACCGCCGCCGACATCGCCCCGCCGGCGGGTGTCGAGGTGCACAACCCCGAGCTGGTCCTCGCCACCCTGAACGGCAAGGGCAAGCTGGAGATGGAGCTGACCGTCGAGCGCGGTCGCGGCTACGTCTCCGCCGTCCAGAACAAGGCCTCCGGCCAGGAGATCGGCCGCATCCCGGTCGACTCGATCTACAGCCCCGTGCTGAAGGTCACCTACAAGGTCGAGGCCACCCGTGTCGAGCAGCGGACCGACTTCGACAAGCTGATCGTCGACGTCGAGACCAAGCCCGCCATGCGTCCGCGCGACGCCATGGCCTCGGCCGGCAAGACCCTGGTGGAGCTGTTCGGCCTCGCCCGCGAGCTGAACATCGACGCCGAGGGCATCGACATGGGCCCGTCCCCGACGGACGCCGCCCTGGCCGCCGACCTGGCGCTGCCGATCGAGGAGCTGGAGCTCACCGTCCGCTCCTACAACTGCCTCAAGCGCGAGGGCATCCACAGCGTGGGTGAGCTCGTCGCCCGCTCCGAGGCGGACCTGCTCGACATCCGCAACTTCGGCGCGAAGTCGATCGACGAGGTCAAGGCGAAGCTGGCCGGCATGGGCCTGGCCCTCAAGGACAGCCCGCCCGGGTTCGACCCGACCGCCGCCGCCGACGCCTTCGGCGCCGACGACCTCGACGACTCGCACTTCGCCGAGACCGAGCAGTACTAAGAGATTTGGCCGCGGGGGCGGTTCCACGGAGCCGCCCCCGTCGTCGTGAAAGCCGTACGGGCACAGTGCCCGTACGCCCGCTGCGGTACCTGGTACGGCCGCAGTCGGAGATTCAAGGAGTAATTCCATGCCGCGTCCCACCAAGGGTGCCCGTCTGGGCGGTGGCCCGCACCACGAGCCGCTGCTGCTCGCCGGTCTGGCCCGTGAGCTGTTCCAGTACGGCCGCATCACCACCACCGAGGCCAAGGCCCGCCGCCTGCGCCCGCTGGCGGAGAAGCTGATCACCAAGGCGAAGAAGGGCGACATCCACAACCGTCGCCTGGTGCGCAAGACCATCACCGACATCTCGGTGCTGCACACCCTCTTCACCGAGATCGCGCCGCGCTACGAGAACCGCCCGGGTGGCTACACCCGCATCACCAAGATCGGTCCCCGTCGTGGCGACAACGCCCCGATGGCCGTGATCGAGCTGGTCGAGGCGCTGACCGTCGCGCAGACCGCCGTCGGCGAGGCCGAGGCCGCCACCAAGCGTGCCGTCAAGGAGGCCGACGCCAAGGTCGAGGAGACCAAGGCCGACGAGGCCGAGGCCGCCGAGCAGGCCTGACACCTCCAGGTGTTCCGCGGGCCCGCTTCCCCAGCACTGGGGGAGCGGGCCCGTTCCTCATTCACGGGAGATTGGGAAGCAGTGGTCAACGATTGCGCCGAGCGGCCGCCGGTGAAGGACGGCCCGGCGGACGGGTACGTCCGGGTCCGCCTCGACCTGGCCTACCAGGGCGCCGAGTTCTCCGGCTGGGCCCGCCAGAAGGGCGGACGCCGGACGGTCCAGGAGGAGATCGAGACCGCGCTCCAGATCGTCACCCGCAGCGCGGAGCTGTTCCCGCTGACCGTGGCCGGCCGCACCGACGCCGGGGTGCACGCCCGCGGCCAGGTCGCCCACGTCGACCTGCCGGCCGAGCTCTGGGCGGCGCACCGGGAGAAGCTGCTGCGGCGGCTCGCGGGCCGGCTGCCCGGGGACGTCCGGATCTACCGGGTCGGCGAGGCGCCGGCCGGCTTCGACGCCCGCTTCTCGGCGATCTGGCGCCGGTACGCCTACCGGGTCGCCGACCACCCGGGCGGGGTGGACCCGCTGCTGCGCGGCCACGTGCTCTGGCACGACCGCCCGCTGGACCTGGACCGGATGAACGCCGCCGCCGAGCTGCTGCTGGGCGAGCACGACTTCGCCGCGTACTGCAAGAAGCGCGAGGGCGCCACCACCATCCGCACCCTGCTGGAGCTGCGCTGGGACCGCGTCCCGGTGGACTCCTACGCCGCCCAGGAGGGCTCGCTCGCGGTCGCCACCGTCCGGGCCGACGCCTTCTGCCACAACATGGTCCGGGCGCTGGTCGGCTCGATGCTGCTGGTCGGCGACGGGCACCGGCCGGTGGAGTTCCCCGGCGAGGTGCTGGCCGGCGGGGTGCGCAACTCCGCCGTCAACGTGATCCGGCCGTACGGCCTCACCCTGGAGGAGGTCGGTTACCCGCCGGACGACCAGCTGGCCGAGCGCAACCGGGCGGCCCGGCGGATGCGGACCCTGCCCGGGCAGCCGGTCGTCGGGTAATCCGTTTTGGCCCGGCGCGTCCGCTTGGGAGAATCGCTCCTATGGGACACGTCGAGATTTCGCACCTGGAGTACTACCTGCCGGACGGGCGCGTCTTGTTCGACGACGCGTCCTTCCGGGTCGGCGAGGGCGCCGCGGTCGCCCTGGTCGGTGCCAACGGCGCCGGCAAGACCACCCTGCTGCGCATGATCGCGGGGGACCTCCAGCCGCACGGCGGCTCGGTGACGATCAGCGGCGGGCTCGGCGTGATGCGCCAGTTCGTCGGCACCACCGGCCGCGAGGACCAGTCGTCCACCCCCGGCGCGCTGCCGGCCGACGCCTCGGTGCGCGACCTGCTGGTGTCGGTCGCCCCCGAGCGGATCGCCAAGGCCGCCCGCGCGGTGGACGCCGCCGAGCTGGCGATGATCGCCCAGGACGACGAGAAGACGCAGATGGCCTACGCCCAGGCGCTCTCCGACTGGGCCGACGTCGGCGGCTACGACTACGAGACCGACTGGGACGTCTGCACCATGGCGGCCCTCGGGGTGCCGTTCGACAAGGCCCAGTGGCGGGGCCTGAACACCCTCTCCGGCGGCGAGCAGAAGCGGCTCGTCCTGGAGGCGCTGCTGCGCGGCCCGGAGGAGGTGCTGCTGCTCGACGAGCCGGACAACTACCTGGACGTCCCGGGCAAGCGCTGGCTGGAGGAGGCCATCAAGACCACCTCGAAGACCGTGCTGTACATCTCGCACGACCGCGAGCTGCTCTCGAAGACCGCGGACAAGATCATCGCCGTCGAGTCCGGCGCCGCCGGCAGCAGCGTCTGGGTGCACGGCGGCGGCTTCGACAGCTTCCACGAGGCCCGCAAGGACCGCTTCGCGCGCTTCGAGGAACTGGGCCGGCGCTGGGACGAGGAGCACGCCAAGCTCAAGAAGCTGGTCGTCACCCTGCGCCAGGCGGCCTCCGTCAGCCACGCCCTGGCCACCCGCTACGCCGCCGCCCAGACCCGGCTGAAGAAGTTCGAGGAGGCCGGGCGGCCGGAGGAGCCGCCGCGCGAGCAGTCCATCACCATGCGGCTCAAGGGCGGGCGCACCGGAGTGCGCTCCTTCACCCTGGAGCAGCTGGAGCTCACCGGCCTGATGCAGCCCTTCGACCTGGAGGTCTTCTACGGCGAGCGGGTCGCGGTGCTGGGCGCCAACGGCGCCGGCAAGTCGCATCTGCTGCGGCTGCTGGCCGGTGACACGACGGTCGAGCACACCGGCGACTGGAAGCTCGGCGCCCGGGTCGTGCCCGGCCACTTCCGGCAGACCCACGCGCACCCGGAGCTGTTCGGCCGCACCGTGCGGTCGATCGTCGAGGAGGAGCACGCGCTCAGCCGCGGCGCCGCGATGGGGGCGCTGCGCCGCTACGAGCTGGACCGGCAGGAGGAGCAGAAGTTCGAGTCGCTGTCCGGCGGGCAGCAGGCCCGGCTGATGATCCTCAAGCTCGAACTCTCCGGTGTGACGGCCCTGTTGCTCGACGAGCCGACCGACAACCTGGACCTGGAGAGCGCCGAGGCGCTGCAGGCCGGTCTGGAGGCCTTCGAGGGCACCGTGCTGTGCGTCACCCACGACCGCTGGTTCGCCAAGACCTTCGACCGCTTCCTGGTCTTCGGGGCGGACGGCCGGGTGTTCGAGTCGTCGGAGCCGGTCTGGGACGTGACCCGGGTGGAGCGCGAACGCTGAGTGACGGCGGGGGTCGGGCCCGGGCAGTTTTGACCGGCTCGGGCCCTGCCGGTAACCTGGACGCTTGATGTGCGTATTGGCTCGCTCTATCTCACGTGAGAGGTCGGTACGCCGGAGACATCAGGTCGTCGACCAGCGGTCCCCCTTGAATTGCGTCCAAGGATGGCCAGGCTGCTCTTCCGTCCGGGTGCTCCTGTCAGGACTCACTCACTGAAAAGCGAAGGCTACGACCGTGCGTACGTACAGCCCCAAGCCCGGCGACGTCCAGCGTCAGTGGCACGTCATCGACGCGACCGACGTCGTGCTCGGCCGCCTGGCCTCCCAGGCCGCCAACCTCCTCCGGGGCAAGCACAAGGCGATCTACGCGCCGCACGTTGACACTGGTGACTTCGTCATCATCATCAACGCCGACAAGGTGCACCTGTCCGGTAACAAGAAGACCCAGAAGCTGGCCTACCGCCACTCGGGCTTCCCGGGCGGTCTGCGCTCGGTGCGCTACGACGACCTGCTGGCGAACAACCCGGAGAAGGCCGTCGAGAAGGCCATCAAGGGCATGATCCCCAAGAACAGCCTGGGCCGCCAGATGCTCTCCAAGCTGAAGGTCTACTCGGGCGACCAGCACCCCCACGCTGCCCAGCAGCCGGTGCCGTTCGAGATCACCCAGGTCGCGCAGTAATTCGGCCACCAAGCCCCCCAACACTGAAAAGAGCTGAGGAACATCGTGGCCGAGACCACTGAAACCCTTGAGGTCGACTTCGACGAGGCCGTTGAGGCCGTCGAGGGCGAGTACACCTCCGAGGAGAGCTACACCTCCGAGTCCCTGGCCGGCCGCTTCGGCGAGGCCACCCCGGGCGCCGGCCTCGGCCGTCGCAAGGAGGCGATCGCCCGCGTGCGCATCGTCCCCGGCACCGGCCAGTGGAAGATCAACGGTCGCACCCTCGAGGGCTACTTCCCCAACAAGGTGCACCAGCAGACCGTGAACGAGCCCTTCAAGCTCCTGGAGCTGGACGGCCGTTACGACGTCGTCGCCCGCATCAGCGGTGGCGGCGTCTCCGGCCAGGCCTACGCGCTGCGCCTCGGCGTGGCCCGTGCCCTGAACGAGGCCGACGTGGACAACAACCGCGGCGCCCTCAAGAAGGCCGGCTTCCTGACCCGTGACGCCCGCGCCGTCGAGCGCAAGAAGGCCGGTCTGAAGAAGGCCCGCAAGGCGCCGCAGTACAGCAAGCGCTAATCGCCTCCCCGGGGGTGCGGTCCGCCCTGGCGGCGCACCCCCTGGTTGCGCGAAACCGTCGCCCCGGAGTACCCCGTGTACTCCGGGGCGACGTGTTCCCCGGCTACTGTGCGGCGGCCGGGATCATCGGTTGGGTTCCGAGCAGTGGTGATGGAGGAACGGGACAGTGGGACGACTCTTCGGTACGGACGGCGTGCGCGGGGTGGCCAACGTGGGCCTGACGGCGGAGCTGGCGCTCGGCCTGTCGGTCGCGGCGGCCCATGTGCTCGGTGAGGCCGGCGCCTTCGACGGCCACCGGCCGGTCGCGGTGGTCGGCCGTGACCCCCGCGCCTCGGGCGAGTTCCTGGAGGCCGCCGTCATCGCCGGTCTGGCGAGCGCCGGAGTCGACGTCCTGCGGGTCGGCGTCCTGCCCACCCCGGCCGTGGCGTACCTCACCGGCGCGCTCGGCGCCGACTTCGGCGTGATGCTGTCCGCCAGCCACAACGCCATGCCGGACAACGGCATCAAGTTCCTCGCCCGCGGCGGCCACAAGCTGGACGACCGGATCGAGGACGCGATCGAGTCCCACTACCGCAAGCACACGCTCGGCGAGGAGGACTGGAACCGTCCGACCGGCGCGGCCGTCGGCCGGGTGCGCGAGTACACCGAGGGCTTCGACAAGTACGTCGCCCACCTGATCGGCGTGCTGCCCAACCGCCTGGACGGCATCAAGGTCGTCATCGACGGCGCCCACGGCGCGGCCGCCTACGTCGCCCCCGAGGCCTTCGCCCGGGCCGGCGCCGAGGTCGTCCACACCCTGGGGGCCGAGCCCACCGGCCTCAACATCAACGACGGCGTCGGCTCCACCCACCTGGACCGGCTGCGCACCGCGATGAAGGAGTACCAGGCCGACCTGGGCATCGCCCTGGACGGCGACGCCGACCGCTGCCTGGCCGCCGACGCCGACGGCGACGAGGTGGACGGCGACCAGATCATCGCCATCCTCGCGGTCGCCATGAAGGAGGCCGGCACCCTGCGCCGCAACACCGCGGTGGCCACCGTGATGTCCAACCTCGGCTTCAAGCTGGCGATGGAGCGCGAGGGCATCGAGCTGGTCGAGACCGCCGTCGGCGACCGCTACGTGCTGGAGGCCATGAAGGAGCACGGCTTCGCGCTGGGCGGCGAGCAGTCCGGCCACGTGATCCTGCTGGACCACGCCACCACCGGCGACGGCACCCTGACCGGCCTGATGCTGGGCGCCCGGCTGGCCGCCACCAAGCAGCCGCTGGCCGACCTGGCCGCCGTGATGACCCGGCTGCCGCAGGTGCTGATCAACGTCAAGGGCGTCGACAAGTCCCGGGTGAAGACCAGCACCGGGCTGGCCGCCGCGGTCACCGAGGCCGAGACCGAGCTGGGCTCCACCGGCCGGGTGCTGCTGCGCCCGTCGGGCACCGAGCCGCTGGTCCGGGTCATGGTCGAGGCCGCCGACCCGGCCCAGGCCGAGACGGTCGCGCAGCGGCTGGCCGACGCCGTGCGCACCCACCTGGGCTGAGCCCCGGAGACGACGAAGGGCCCCCGTGCGAGGCGGGGGCCCTTTCCGTCGTGTCCGACGGGTGGTCAGAGCTTGCGCAGCAGCGCCCGGCGGACCTTGTGGTCCGAGCCCTTCTGCAGGATCAGGGTGGCGCGGCCGCGGGTCGGGAGCACGTTCTCCAGCAGGTTGGGCTTGTTGATGGTGCGCCAGACCTGCCGGCCGTACTCCATCGCCTCCTCCTCCGGCACCTCGGTGAAGCGGCGGAAGTAGGAGTTCGGGTCCTGGAAGGCGGTCTGACGCAGCTTGCGGAAGCGGTCCAGGTACCAGTGCTCGATGTCGTCGGTCCGGGCGTCGACGTAGATCGAGAAGTCGAAGTAGTCGGCCACCGCGAGGCGGGTGCGGCCGTCGCTGCCGGGCAGGGCCGGCTGGAGCACGTTCAGGCCCTCGACGATCAGGATGTCCGGGCGCTCCACGGTGAGCCGCTCGCCCTGCACGATGTCGTACACCAGGTGCGAGTAGACCGGCGCGCTGACCCGCTCCTTGCCCGCCTTCACGTCCGCGACGAAGCGCATCAGCGCCCGGCGGTCGTACGACTCCGGGAAGCCCTTGCGGGCCATCAGGCCGCGCCGGCGCAGCTCGGCGTTGGGGAGCAGGAAGCCGTCGGTGGTGACCAGTTCGACCCGGGGGTGCTCGGGCCAGCGGGCGAGCAGCGCCTGGAGCAGCCGGGCGGTGGTGGACTTGCCGACCGCGACGGAGCCGGCCACGCCGATGATGAACGGGGTGCGGGTCCGCTCGGTGTCCGGGGTGTCCAGGAAGGTGCCCAGCGTTCCGCGCAGCTCGTGCGTGGCGTGGATGTACAGGTTCAGCAGGCGCGACAGCGGCAGGTAGACGTCGCGGACCTCGTCCAGGTCGAGGGCGGTGCCGAGCCCGCGCAGCCGTTCCACCTCCTCGGCGGTCAGCGGCAGTGGCGTACGCTCGCGCAGCGCGCTCCACTCGGCCCGGCTGAGGTCCACGTAGGGGGACGGCGACGGGCCGGGCGTGGCGGCGCCCCGCGTACAGAGTTCGGTCAGCACATGCTCCATTGTGAGCCGTAGCGGCGTTCACGGTGGCTGTGGTGTCGGTCACGCAGCGTTCGCGCGCGGCGGGGAAGCGGCCACAGAACCGCCCTTATGCTGGCACGCATGTGCGGAATTGTTGGATACGTGGGCGCTCAGACCGCCCTCGACGTAGTAATCGCAGGCTTGCAGCGACTGGAGTACCGGGGTTACGACTCGGCCGGTGTCGCGGTGCAGGTGCAGGACTCCGAGGGGCAGTGGAGCCTGGCCACCGACAAGCGGGCCGGCAAGCTCGCGAACCTGGAGAAGTCGCTCGCCGAGACCCCCCTGCCCGGCGGCACCACCGGCATCGGCCACACCCGCTGGGCCACCCACGGCGGCCCGACGGACGCCAACGCCCACCCCCACCTGGACGACAGCCAGCGGGTGGCCGTGGTGCACAACGGCATCATCGAGAACTTCGCCCAGCTGCGCGCCGAGATCGCCGAGCGCGGCCACACCCTGCGGTCCGAGACCGACACCGAGGTCGTCGCCCACCTGCTGGGCGAGGCCTACGCGGGTGACCTCGCCGAGGCCATGCGGGTGGTCTGCCGTCAGCTGGAGGGCGCCTTCACCCTGGTCGCCGTGCACGCGGACGCGCCGGACGTGGTCGTCGGTGCCCGCCGCAACTCGCCGCTGGTGGTCGGCCGCGGCGAGGGCGAGAACTTCCTCGCCTCGGACGTCGCCGCCTTCATCGCCCACACCCGCGAGGCGATCGAGCTGGGCCAGGACCAGGTGGTCGAGCTGCGCCGGGAGGGCGTGACCGTCACCAACTTCGACGGCACCCCGGCCGACGTGCGCGAGTACCACGTCGACTGGGACGCCTCCGCCGCCGAGAAGGGCGGCTACGACTACTTCATGCTCAAGGAGATCGCCGAGCAGCCGAAGGCGGTCGCCGACACCCTCCTCGGCCGGATCGGCACCGACGGCCGGCTGACCCTGGACGAGCTGCGGATCTCCGACGCCGACCTGCGCTCGGTCGACAAGGTCGTCATCGTGGCCTGCGGCACGGCCTTCCACGCCGGCATGATCGCCAAGTACGCGATCGAGCACTGGACCCGCATCCCCTGCGAGGTCGAGGTCGCCTCCGAGTTCCGTTACCGCGACCCGATCATGGGCCCGGGCACGCTGGTCATCGCCATCTCGCAGTCCGGCGAGACCATGGACACCCTGATGGCCCTGCGGCACGCCCGCGAGCAGGGCGCCAAGGTGCTGGCGATCTGCAACACCAACGGCTCCACCATCCCGCGCGAGTCGGACGCGGTGCTGTACACCCACGCCGGGCCGGAGGTCGCGGTCGCCTCGACCAAGGCGTTCCTGACCCAGCTGGTCGCCTGCTACCTGGTCGCCCTGTACCTGGGCCAGGTGCGCGGCACCAAGTGGGGCGACGAGATCTTCGCCGTCATCAAGGAGCTCGGCGACGCGCCGAAGCAGGTCGAGCAGGTCCTGGAGACCATGGAGCCGGTGCGCGAGCTGGCCCGCTCGCTGGCCGACGCCCGCTCGGTGCTGTTCCTCGGCCGCCACGTCGGCTTCCCGGTGGCCCTGGAGGGCGCGCTCAAGCTCAAGGAGCTGGCGTACATGCACGCCGAGGGCTTCGCGGCGGGCGAGCTCAAGCACGGCCCGATCGCGCTGATCGAGGAGGGGCTGCCGGTCGTGGTGGTCGTGCCCTCGCCGCGCGGACGCTCGATCCTGCACGACAAGATCGTCTCCAACATCCAGGAGATCCGGGCCCGCGGCGCCCGCACGATCGTGATCGCCGAGGAGGGCGACGAGGCGGTCGTCCCGTACGCGGACCACCTGATCCGCATCCCGGCCACGCCGACCCTGCTCCAGCCGCTGGTCTCCACCGTCCCGCTGCAGGTCTTCGCCTGCGAGCTGGCCACGGCCAAGGGCCACGAGGTCGACCAGCCGCGCAACCTGGCGAAGTCGGTCACCGTCGAGTAGGTCCACGCCCGTCGGCAACGGCGCCCCTGCGGTGGCTGCGTCCTACCGCAGGGGCGCCGTGTCGAGCGTGAAGGAGAACGGCGCGGGCAGGTCGATGGGCTTGCCGAACTCGACTTGGCTGCGTGTGACGTAGTCGCCGTCCCGGGGACTGGTGAACAGCGTCACCATCCCCTCGCTGCGGTCGATCAGCAGGTAGCACGGGATGCCGGCTGCGGCGTAGCCCCTGCGCTTGGGCTCGCGGTCCTTGTGCGGGTTGGAAGAAGTGATCTCGAAGACGAGCAGAACGCCTTCGGCGGGGGCCCAGGAGTCCGCGTTCTCGAAGTGGCCGACCGGGACCACGGTGCCGTCCGGGATGAACCGGCTCTTGGGACCGATGATCAGGCCCTTGTTTCCCGAGAGGTCCAGATCGATCGCGGCCTTGCGGAAGAACTGCTTGGCGAGCAGCGAGAACGCAGTCTCATGCGGCCCGTCCGGCGGCGGTGTCACGACGATCTCCCCTTCGATGAGCTCCGCCTTGAAACCGGGCGGAGTGTCCAGCCCCAGAAACGCCTGGAGGACGCTGTCCTGGTCCAGCGGGTGCTCGACTGCCGGCATGGCGACCATGGCCCTTCTCCCTCCTGCTGGTTCGTGTCGAGCCACAAGGTAGGTGCACGGACTCAAGCCGGTGGGGGATCGAAGTTGGTGTCACTCGAAAGTGTGCCGCAGGGGCGGCTCCCGTGGGGCGGGGGCGCGGGCTAGCGTCGTCGGTACGTCGACGGTCGGAGGAGCCCCGCCATGCGTCATGCACATCCTGTGGAAACCGTCCGGGCAGCCGAGGCCGCGCTGATGGCGCGGCTGCCGGAGGGCACGCTGATGCAGCGGGCGGCCGCCGGGCTGGCCGCGACCTGCGCGCGGCTGCTGACGCGGCGTCGGGGGCGGGTGTACGGCAGCCGGGTGACGGTGCTCGCGGGGAGCGGGGACAACGGGGGTGACGCGCTGTACGCCGGGGCCGCGCTGGCCCGGCGCGGGGCGCGGGTGACGGCGGTGCTGCTGGCGCCGGGGAAGGCGCACCCGGGCGGGCTGGCCGCGCTGCGGGCGGCCGGCGGGCGGGTGACGGTGGAGCAGGAAGTCGGCCTGGCCGACTTCTCGAGCGCGGACCTGGTGCTGGACGGCATCGTCGGCATCGGCGGCCGGGGCGGGCTGCGCCCGGAGGCGGAGCCGTACGCGCGGTCCGGGCGGTCCGGGACCGTGGTGGCGGTGGACCTGCCGAGCGGGGTGGACGCCGACACCGGCGAGGTGCCCGGCGCGGCGCTGCGGGCCGACGTCACCGTCTGCTTCGGCACGTACAAGCCCGGGCTGCTGGTCGACCCGGGGGCCTCGTACGCGGGTGTGGTGCAGCTGGTCGGCATCGGGCTGGAGCCGCCCGCCGCCGAGGTGACGGCGCTCCAGCACGCGGACGTGGCGGCACTGCTGCCGGTGCCGGGCGCGGAGAGCGACAAGTACCGGCGCGGCGTGGTCGGGGTGGCGGCCGGCTCGGCGACCTACCCGGGGGCGGCTCTGCTGGCGGTGGCCGGGGCGCTGCACGGCGGCGCGGGCGCCGTCCGGTACGTGGGCGCGGCGGCCGAGGAGGTGGTGCGGCGCTTCCCCGAGGTGCTGGTCACCGAGGGCGGGCCGGCCGGGGCCGGACGGGTGCAGGCCTGGGTGGTCGGGCCGGGCGGCGGCGAGGGGGCGCGGCAGGCGCTGACCGAGGCGCTGGCGAGCGACGTCCCGGTGCTGGTGGACGCGGACGGGCTGACCGAGCTGGGCCGGCTCGGCCCGGACGCGCTGGCCGGCCGCACCGCGCCCACCCTGCTCACCCCCCACACCGGCGAGGCCGCCCGGCTGCTCGCGGGCGCCGGGGGCGGCACCCCGCCGGCCGCCGACGAGCTGGCCGCGGCCCGGCTGGCCACCGCCCGCCGCCTCGCGGCCGACTACCGCGCGACGGTGCTGCTGAAGGGCTCCACCACGGTGGTCGCCGATCCGGGCGGGGCCGTCCGGGTGAACTCCACCGGCACCTCCTGGCTGGCCACCGCGGGCAGCGGCGACGTCCTGGCCGGGCTGGCGGGCTCCCTGCTGGCGGCCGGCCTCGCGCCGCTGGACGCCGCGTCGGCGGCCGCCTACCTGCACGGCCTGGCCGGCCGCGAGGCGGCGGGGGTGCCGGGCGCCCCGACCACGGCGCTCGCGGTGGCGGGGGCGCTGCCGGGGGTGTGGCGGGCGGTCCGGGAGGCGTAGCCGGGAACCGGCAGCCCGGTGCCCGGTGCCGGGCGGTCCGGAGCCGGGCGCTCCGCCGGGCCGTGGCCCGCGCCGGGGCCGCGTCGTGGCCCGCGCCGTCGACCCGCCCGGAGCGGGAACCGAAATGTCCGTACACGGCGTCCTCAGCAGGGCGGACGGGCCGACCGCCGCAGGTCGGCGCGTCGCGGGGGCCGCCGCGCCGACGGGCCGTTCGGCGAGGACTCCGGGACGTCTGGGAGACTGACCCTGATGACAACTGCGAACACGACCGGCACAGCCCCCCTGACCGACGGCCTCCGGGCCGAGGCGACCATCGATCTCGCCGCCCTGCGCGGCAACCTCGCCGCCCTGCGCGAGCGCGTCGGCAGCGCGGCGGTGATGCTCGCGGTCAAGGCGAACGCCTACGGCCACGGCGCGGTCGAGTGCGCCCGGGAGGCGGTCGCGAACGGGGTCGGCTGGCTCGGCTGCGCGACGCCGGACGAGGCGCTGGCGCTGCGGGCCGCGGGCATCCGCCCGGAGCAGGCCCGCGTCCTGTGCTGGCTGTGGACGCCGGGCGGGCCGTGGCGCGAGGCGCTGCGCGCGGACCTGGACATCTCGGTCAGCGGCCAGTGGGCGCTGGACGAGCTGCTGCCCGCCGTGCGCGAGACCGGCATCCCGGCCCGGGTGCACCTGAAGGCCGACACCGGCCTCGGCCGCAACGGCTGCCAGCCGCGCGACTGGCCGCGGCTGGTCGCCGCCGCCCGCCGGGCCGAGACCGAGGGGCTGCTGACGGTCGTCGGCGTCTGGTCGCACTTCGCCGCGGCGGACGAGCCGGGCCACCCGTCGATCCAGGCCCAGCTGGACTCCTACCGCGCCGCGCTGGCCACGGCCGAGGCCGCCGGGCTGCGCCCCGAGGTCCGGCACCTGGCGAACTCCCCGGCCGCCCTGCTGCTGCCCGAGTCGCACTTCGACCTGGTCCGTACCGGCCTGGCCGCGTACGGGCTGTCGCCGGTGCCGGAGGTGGGTTCGCCGGCCGACTTCGGGCTGCGCCCGGTGATGGCGCTGACCGCCCGGCTGGCGCTGGTCAAGCACGTCCCCGGCGGGCACGGGGTGAGCTACGGCCACCACTACACGACGCCGGGCGAGACCACCCTGGGCCTGGTCCCGGTCGGCTACGGCGACGGCATCCCCCGGCACGCCAGTGGCACCGGTCCGGTGCAGATCGACGGCAAGTGGCGCACGGTGGCCGGCCGGGTCGCGATGGACCAGTTCGTGGTGGACCTCGGCGGCGACACCCCGGCGATCGGCGACGAGGTGCTGCTGTTCGGCAACGGCGAGCGCGGCGAGCCCACCGCCGAGGACTGGGCCCGCGCCTGCGGCACCATCTCGTACGAGATCATCACCCGGATCGGTGCCCGGGTGCCCCGCCGCTACCTGGGCGGCAGCCACCCGGAGGGCCCGTCGGCATGACCGGCGCACCGGCCGAGGGCAGTCCGGTCGCGGCGGTCGCCAAGGCGGCGGGTGCCGCCTCCGGGGTGAGCCGGGCGGGTGTGATCGGGATCTCGGTCGGCGTGCTGGCGGCCGGGGCGGCCGCGGGCGTCGCGATGGAGCGGCTGACCGTCGGCCGGGCGATGCGCCGCCGGGCCCGGGCCGAGCTGGACGCGAACGCCCCGTACGGCTCGCTGCGCGGCCGTCCGAGGCGGGTGGCCGCGCCGGACGGCACCGAGCTGTACGTCGAGCTGGACGGCACCGGCTGGAGCGGGCCGGACGGGGACGGCGCCGGTGCCGAGCCGCTGACCGTGGTGTTCTGCCACGGCTACTGCCTCAACCAGGACAGCTGGCACTTCCAGCGGGCCGCGCTGCGCGAGGGCATGCGGCTGGTCTTCTGGGACCAGCGCAGCCACGGCCGCTCCGAGCGCTCCCGTTCGTACCTGGCGGGCGAGCCGGCCGGCATCGACCAGCTGGGCGGCGACCTCAAGGCGGTGATCGACGCCGTCGCCCCGACCGGGCCGCTGGTGCTGGTCGGTCACTCGATGGGCGGCATGACGGTGATGGCGCTGGCCGACCAGCACCCGGAGCTGTTCCGCGAGCGCGTCGCCGGGGTGGCGCTGATCGGCACCCTCGCCGGGGACTGGAACGACGTCAGCCTCGGCCTGCCGAGGGCCGGCGCGAAGCTGTTCCGGAAGGTCGCGCCCGGCATGGTGAAGCTGCTGGGCCGCCAGGTCGACCTGGTCGAGGCGACCAGGCGGCTGGGCTCGGACGTGGCCGCCGTGTTCTACCGGAAGTTCTCCTTCGGCGGCCGGGACGTCGACCCCGGCGTGGTGCGCTTCGCCGAGCAGCTGCTGGACGCCACCCCGATCGACGTGGTCGCCGAGTTCTACCCGGTGTTCGGCGCGCACGAGAAGTACGAGGCGCTGGCCGCCCTGCGGGGCCTGCCCGCGCTGGTGCTGGCCGGGACGAAGGACCTGCTGACGCCCTCGACGCACAGCGAGGCGATGGCCGAGCGGCTGCCCGGCGCCGAGCTGGTCCTGGCCGAGGGCGCCGGGCACCTGGTGATGCTGGAGCGCCCCGAGCTGGTCGACCACGAGCTGGCGCGGCTGCTGCGCCGGGCCGCCGGCTTCGCCGGGGCCGCGCCACTGCCCGCGGCCGTCCTCGACCTGGCCCGGGAGCGGGCCGTGGATGTCGTGGGAACCGTCGTCGACCCCGCGTGAGCCCCGGTGGCGCGCGGATGTGGCACGGTAGCGGTGGCGGCCGGTGGTCGGTGCGCCGTACGGACCGAAGGGCAAGAAACGCGCATGGGCTCGCACGCCACTCTCACCGTCCCCACCCCGGAGCGGATGGGCCGGCTCGGCCGGGAGCTGGCCGCGCTGCTGCGGCCGGGGGACCTGGTGCTGCTCTCCGGTGAGCTGGGAGCGGGGAAGACCACGCTGACCCGGGGCCTGGGGGAGGGCCTCGGGGTCCGCGGGGCGGTGACCTCGCCGACCTTCGTGATCGCCCGGGTGCACCCCTCGCTGGTCGGCGGCCCGGCGCTGGTGCACGTGGACGCGTACCGGCTGGGCGGGGACCTGGACGAGATGGAGGACCTCGACCTGGACGTCTCGCTGCCCGAGTCGGTGGTCGTGGTCGAGTGGGGCGAGGGCAAGGTCGAGCGGCTGTCCGAGGACCGGCTGGAGGTCCGGATCGAGCGCGCCATCGGCGACACGGCGGACGGGGACGACCAGGACCCGCGCCGGGTGGTGCTGACCGGCATCGGCCCGCGCTGGGCGGACGTGGCGCTGACGGACCTCGGATAGCCGACGGGCGTCGGCGGCCCCCCGGCGACATGCCGGCGACGTGCCGACGGGCGTCGACGACCCGCCGACGACGTGCCGACATCTTGCCGACAGGCTGTCGGCAAGATGTTGCGGGCGGGGTGCCGGGCGTGGTGGGATGGGTGCTGCGGTTAGGTCTGCCTAACTAGGGAGGCGCCATGTCGAGCCCCACCCCCGCCCCGAAGCGCGCGGTCCCCGCCGCCGGGGCCGGAGAGTCAGCCCGTCGCGCTCCGGGAGAGCCGATGCGGGCGCTGCTGGCCGCCTGCGCGGCCGCCGAGGCGGTGTCCACCCCGCCCGAACCGCGGCCCCGGCAGGACGAACGGCCCGAGGCGCAGGCGCCGCGGGCCGCGTGAGGCCGAGCCTTCCGGGCCCGGACCAGCCGGGCTGATCCGCGCCCGGGCCGCCCGGACCGGCCGGACCCGTTCCGGGTCGTCCCGCGTCAGGCGATCACGACCACCTTGGTCTCCTTGGGCGCGAAGTCCCAGAGCAGCTGCCCCTCGGCGCGCCCGCTGCGGATGCCGCCGGTCTTGGCGGTCGGGTCGGTGGTCGGCGTCGCGCCGTCCACCGCCGCGCTGAAGCCGAACACCACGCCGTTCTGCTGTGCGAAGCGCACCACGTGCTCGATCTGCTTGCCGTCCGTCCCGGTGGTGGTCGGGGTGCGGCTGTACACGGCGTAGCTGCCCGGGGTCGGCTCGACCGAGCCGGGGGTGACCGGGAAGGCGGCCGCCACCTGCGGGGTCTTCTTCGGGTCGACCAGCCAGACGTAGTGGCTGCCGACCGAGTAGACGACCCGGAGGCCGGTGCCCGAGGTGGCCGGCAGCGCGGGGACGGTCGGGGTGGCCGAGGCGGTGGGCGCCGCGGCGGTGGCCGTGCCGGTCGCCGTGGTGGTGGCGGTGGGCTTGGGGCCGCCGGCCCGGTCCTGGGCGCCGTTGGCCTGGAAGGCCAGCAGGCTCACCACCGCCAGGGCCCCCAGGGTCAACCCCGTGACCACCACTCCAGGACCCATCTTCGCCACGTTGCCGCTCCCGCCGCCGTCCCTTTACGTACGGCCCCATCGTGCCAGGTTCATCCGCGCGGGTCGCAGCGCCTCGGATGTGTGTTCCCGGGTGGTACACCCTGCCGATCGGCCGGTCGGCCCAACGCGGTCTAACCTTGACCCGTGCTGCTGCTCGCGTTCGACACCGCTACCCCCGCCGTCACCGCCGCCGTCCACGACGGCACGGCCGTCCTCGCCGAGACCCACCAGGTCGACGCCAGGCGCCACGGCGAACTGCTGCTGCCCGCGATCGACGGGGTGCTGCGGGCCGCCGGGGTGGACAAGCACCGGCTGACCGGCATCGCGGTGGGCGTCGGCCCCGGCCCGTACACCGGCCTGCGGGTCGGCCTGGTGACCGCCGCCGCGCTCGGCCACGCGCTCGGGCTGCCGGTGCACGGGGTCTGCACCCTGGACGCGATCGCCTTCCAGGCCCGGGCCGAGGGCCTGGCCGGGCAGCCGTTCACCGTCGCCACCGACGCGCGCCGCAAGGAGGTCTACTGGGCCTCGTACGACGCCGAGGGCCGTCGCACCGAGGGCCCGGGCGTGGACCGCCCGGCCGAGCTGACCCCGCAGCAGCGCTCCGTCGGCGCCGGCGCGCTGCTCTACCCCGAGGCCTTCCCGGGCGGGCACGGCCCCGAGCACGTCTCGGCCGGTGCCCTGGCCGGCTTCGCCGCCGCCGAGCTGGCCGCCGGGCGCGAGCTGCTGCCGAACCACCCGCTGTACCTTCGCCGCCCGGACGCCCAGGTGCCGGCGGGCTACAAGGCGGTGCTCCCGGCGTGAACCACGGCACCACCCTGCGCCCGATGCGCTGGTGGGACATCGCGCCGGTGCTGGACCTGGAGCTGCGGCTCTTCCCCGAGGACGCCTGGTCCGCCGGGATGTTCTGGTCCGAGCTGGCCGAGGCCCACCCCGGCGGCACCCGCCACTACACCGTCGCGGCCGCCGCGGACGGCACGATCGTCGGCTACGCCGGCCTGATGGCGATCGCCGGCGAGGGCGACGTCCAGACCATCGCCGTCGACGAGCGCCACCAGGGCGCCGGCCTCGGCGCGGCGCTGCTCACCGACCTGATCCGGGAGGCCGCCCGGCGCGAGTGCGCCGAGCTGCTGCTGGAGGTGCGGGTGGACAACCCGCGCGCCCAGCGGCTGTACGAGCGCCACGGCTTCGAACCGGTGGGCATCCGGCGCGGCTACTACCAGCCCGCCAACGTCGACGCGCTGGTGATGCGCCTCGACCACCCGAGCACTGACAGCACTGACAGCACTGACCCGAAGGACATTGAGGACACCCGCCATGGCTGACGAACCGCTCGTCCTCGGCATCGAGACCTCCTGCGACGAGACCGGCGTCGGCATCGTGCGCGGCACCACGCTGCTGGCCGACGCGGTCGCCTCCAGCGTCAACGACCACGCCCGCTTCGGCGGCGTCGTCCCGGAGATCGCCAGCCGCGCGCACCTGGAGGCGATGGTCCCGACCATCCAGCGCGCCCTGGACACCGCCGGGATCAAGGCGAGCGACCTGGACGGCATCGCCGTCACCGCCGGCCCCGGCCTGGCGGGCGCGCTGCTGGTCGGCGTGAGCGCCGCGAAGGCGTACGCCTGGGCGCTGGACAAGCCGCTGTACGGGGTCAACCACCTCGCCTCGCACATCTGCGTCGACCAGCTGGAGCACGGCCGGCTGCCCTCGCCGACGATGGCCCTGCTGGTCTCCGGCGGGCACTCCTCGCTGCTGCTCAGCGAGGACATCACCAGCGACGTCCGCCCGCTCGGCGCGACCATCGACGACGCGGCCGGCGAGGCCTTCGACAAGGTCGCCCGGGTGCTCGGCCTCGGCTTCCCCGGCGGCCCGATCGTCGACCGCACGGCCCGCGAGGGCGACCCGAAGGCGATCGCCTTCCCGCGCGGCCTGAGCGGCAGGAACGACCCGGAGTACGACTTCTCCTTCTCCGGCCTGAAGACCGCCGTCGCCCGCTGGGTGGAGGCCAAGCGCCGGGCCGGCGAGGAGGTGCCGATCGCCGACGTGGCGGCGTCCTTCCAGGAGGCGGTCACCGACGTGCTCACCCGCAAGGCCGTCAAGGCGTGCAAGGACAACGGCGTCGACCACCTGATGATCGGCGGCGGCGTGGCGGCCAACTCGCGGCTGCGCGAGATGGCCCAGCAGCGCTGCGACCGGGCCGGCATCCGGCTGCGGGTGCCCCGGCCGGGCCTGTGCACCGACAACGGCGCGATGGTCGCGGCGCTCGGCGCCGAGATGGTCTGGCGCGACCGCACCCCCTCCGCCTTCGACCTGTCGGCGGACTCCTCGCTGCCCGTCACCGAGGTCCACGTGCCGCACACCGACGTCCACGGCCAGGCCTACGACGCCCTCGGCGGCGGCGCCGAATGACCGTCGCCGCGATGTGGGAGGCCCGGGCGGCGGCCGGCCGGGGGGCCGAACTCGCCGCCTGGGCGCGGGAGTCGGCGCTGCCCGCGCTGCGCGGCTCGGCCGGGCTGGAGCGCCTCGAACTGCTCTCCGCCCCGGGGGAGCGGGTGCTGCTGATCGCCTGGTGGAACGGCGAGCCGGTGCCCGTCGCCGACCCGCCGGCCGAGTTGCTCGGCCGCCCGGTGCACCGCTGGTCCTTCACCAGCGAACACGTCGAATAGGCCGCCACCGGGAACCGTGACCCCGGCAGTTACCGTGAATCAGCTGATAAGAAGCTGAACGGGAACCGGGAGTGCGGTGCGGTGAGCAGGGACGGGCGGAGCAGGACCAGGACCTACGCGGCGGGGGCGGTGGCCCTGCTGGCCTTCGCCACCGCGTGCGGCGACAACGGGGGCGCGGGCGGCGGCAAGGCCGCCCCGGCCGCCACCACGCCGGCGTCGGCCGCACCCCGGCCGAGCGGAGCCGCCACCCCGACCGGCGCGGCCGCCACCCCGGGCGCCGCCCCCGCCGCGGCGGACGCGGCGGCCTGGGCCAAGTGGAACCTCACCCCGCTCGCCCCCGCCCCGGCGCCCCCCGCCGACAAGCCGATCAAGCTCGAACGGACCGGCCCCGTACCGGTGTTCAGCGACGTGAAGACGAGCGACAAGGTCGTCTTCATCACCATCGACGACGGGGCCGAGAAGGACCCGAAGTTCGTCGAGATGCTCACCGACCTCAAGGTGCCGATCTCGATGTTCCTGACCCGGGACATCGTCAAGAACGACTACGCCTACTTCAAGCCGCTCCAGGCACTGGGCAACCACGTCCAGAACCACACCGTGGACCACCCGGTGATGAGCAAGATCCCGGCGGAGAAGCAGAAGTCCGAGATCTGCGACGCCCAGTCCGCGCTCACCCAGCAGTACGGCACCGCCCCGCTGCTGTTCCGCCCGCCGTTCGGCGACGGCGCCAACACCCCGACGCTCAACACCTCCGTCCAGCAGTGCGGCCCGCGCGCGATCGTGCTCTGGCGCGAGTCGATGCAGATCCACGGCATGCAGTACCAGTCGGGGGACAAGCTGAAGCCCGGCGACATCGTCCTGGCGCATTTCCGCGGCCCCAAGGAGCTCAAGGGCTCCACGATGACCCAGATGTTCGGCGAGCTGCTGGCCCGGATCCAGGAGCAGGGCTTCTCGGTGGCCCGGCTGGAGGACTACATCCAGGCGCCCGCGTCGTAGCCGCGGCTCAGACCGGCTGTCCCAGCATCATCAGCGGCCCGTTGTCGGTGCGGCTGAGGATCACCGTGACGGCGTTCGGCCCGGAGGGCTTGAGCTGGCGGCGCAGCTCCTCCGGGGTGATCGCCATCCCGCGCTTCTTGATCACCACCGTGCCGACCGCCCGCTCGCGCAGCAGGGCCTTCAGCTTCTTGATGTGGAACGGCAGCACGTCGGTGAGCTCGAAGGCGTGCGCGTACGGGGTGGCGACCAGCCGGTCCGAGGTCACGTAGGCGATCTTCGGGTCGATCAGCCGGCCGCCCACCTGCCCGGCCACCTCGGCCACCAGGTGGGCCCGGATCACCGCGCCGTCCGGCTCGTACAGGTAGCGCCCGACCGGGCCGGCCGGCGGGTCGGGCAGGTCGCCGCCGGTCAGGCTGGCGCCCTGCGGCAGCAGGGTGGCGCGGTGCGGGCTCGCGGCCCCGGTGCCGAACCAGAGCACCGCCTCCTTGACGTCGCCGTGGTCGGAGACCCACTCGGCCTCGGCGTCCTGCGGCACGGCCTCGTGCGGGATGCCCGGCGCGACCTTCAGCGCGCCGATCGGGGTCCGCCGGCCGGCCTCGATCGCCCAGGACAGCGGCGGGGCGTACGCCTCCGGGTCGAACACCCGGCCGCGCGAGGTGCGCCGGGCCGGGTCGGTGAACACCGCGTCGTAGCCGGTGACGTCCACCTCGGCGACGTCCGCGCAGCGCACCTCGACCAGTTCGGCCAGGCCCAGCGCGGCGGCGTTGGCCGCGGTGGCGGCGCAGGCCGCCGGGTCCTTGTCGACGGCCAGCACCTCGATGCCCGCCCGGGCCAGCGCCAGCACGTCCCCGCCGATGCCGCAGCACAGGTCCGCCAGCCGTCGCACGCCCAGGGCGGCGAACCGCCGCGCCCGCCACTCGGCCACGCTGCGCCGGGTGGACTGCTCGACCCCGTTGGGCGTGAAGTACATCAGGTCGGCGTCCGCCCCGAACTTCGCCCGGGCCCGCTGGCGCAGCCGCGCCTGCCCGAACGCCGCCGACACCAGCTCCGCCGGATGCGTCCGCCGCAGGCGGGTCGCCAGCGCCAGCTCCTCCTCGGGGGTGAACTCGCGCAACTCGGCGAGCAGGGCCTGGCCCTCGGGCGTCAGCAACGGCTGGAGGTTCTCGGTGTCCACGGGGCCATTCTCGCGGGTCGCCCGGTCAGCCGGTCGGCCGGAGCGGCGGCGCGGCGTTCACCGGCCGATGACGGGGACGTCGTGGGTCAGCCAGAACACCAGCGGCACCAGCGATGCCGCCGCCAGCGCGGAGTACGGCACGATCCGGTACCCGAGCCGCCGGGCGCCCCAGGCCGTCAGCCCCAGCAGCAGGAGCAGGACCGCGACGCCGAAGACGTCCAGGGCCGCCACCCCGGAGCCGTACAGGGCGAGCAGCTTCAGCGCGTTGAGCACGAACGACCCGACGAACGCCGCCACGACGGTCGTCACCACCACCACCACGGACAGCAGCAGGTCCGGCGCCCAGTGGATCCGCGGCCGCTCGGGCCGGCCGCTCCCCGTGATCGATGTCATGGCAGGAGTGTGTCGGAGCCGGGGCGGGTCGTACATGAGTACGGCCGAATCATCCGTGGAACCGGGGGTCCCAGGGCGCGCCGTTGGCACTCTGGTTGACTGAGTGCTAACACGGCCCTATGGTCGTCCTTGGCACTCACCACCTGGAGAGTGCTAACGCGACGACGCGTGTCTGACCCCCGCGACGGCAGGCTCGCAGGTTCGCCCCTACCCGTTAGAAAACCCCGTAATCTCCGAAGGGGAGCTCGGACGTGACCACCAGCAGCAAGGTTGCCATCAAGCCGCTCGAGGACCGCATCGTGGTCCAGCCGCTCGACGCCGAGACCACCACGGCCTCCGGCCTGGTTATCCCGGACACCGCCAAGGAGAAGCCCCAGGAGGGCGTCGTCCTGGCCGTCGGCCCGGGCCGCTTCGAGGACGGCCAGCGTCTGCCGCTCGACGTCGCCGTGGGTGACATCGTCCTGTACTCGAAGTACGGCGGCACCGAGGTGAAGTACCAGGGCGAGGAGTACCTGGTGCTCTCCGCCCGCGACGTCCTCGCGATCATCGAGAAGTAAGACGTTCCGACCCGCCCCGGATCCGTGTCCCAAGTGACAGGGGCCCGGGGCGTGGTTGTTGGTTCACGTAGTTCGGCGGCCGGTGGGCCGGCCGCAGCCCCGAGGGAATAGGGAACATGGCGAAGATCCTGCAGTTCGACGAGGACGCCCGCCGCTCGCTGGAGCGCGGTGTCAACAAGCTGGCCGACACCGTCAAGGTGACCATCGGCCCCAAGGGCCGCAACGTCGTCATCGACAAGAAGTTCGGCGCCCCGACCATCACCAACGACGGTGTCACCATCGCCCGCGAGGTCGAGCTGGACGACCCGTACGAGAACCTTGGCGCGCAGCTCGTCAAGGAGGTCGCCACCAAGACCAACGACGTCGCGGGTGACGGCACCACCACCGCCACCGTGCTGGCCCAGGCCCTGGTCAACGAGGGTCTGCGCAACGTCGCCGCCGGTGCCGGCCCGGCCGCCCTGAAGAAGGGCATCGACAAGGCCGTCGCCGCCGTCTCCGAGCACCTGCTGTCCATCGCCCGCGAGATCGAGGGCAAGGACGACGTCGCCGCCGTCGCGTCCCTCTCCGCGCAGGACACCCAGGTCGGCGAGCTGATCGCCGAGGCGATCGACAAGGTCGGCAAGGACGGTGTCATCACCGTCGAGGAGTCGAACACCTTCGGCGTGGAGCTGGACTTCACCGAGGGCATGCAGTTCGACAAGGGCTACCTGTCGCCGTACTTCGTCACCGACGCGGAGCGGCAGGAGGCGGTCCTGGAGGACCCGTACATCCTGATCAACCAGGGCAAGATCTCCTCCATCCAGGAGCTGCTGCCGCTGCTGGAGAAGATCCTCCAGGGCGGTGCCTCCAAGCCGCTGCTGATCATCGCCGAGGACGTCGACGGCGAGGCGCTGTCGACCCTGGTCGTGAACAAGATCCGCGGCACCTTCAACGCCGTCGCCGTCAAGGCCCCGGGCTTCGGCGACCGCCGCAAGGCGATCCTCGGCGACCTGGCCGTCCTGACCGGCGGTCAGGTCATCTCCGAGGAGGTCGGCCTCAAGCTCGACCAGGTCGGCCTGGACGTGCTGGGCACCGCCCGCCGCGTGACCATCACCAAGGACGAGACCACGATCGTCGACGGCGCCGGTGACACCGAGGCCGTGGCCGGCCGCGTCGCCCAGATCAAGGGCGAGATCGCCGCCACCGACTCCGACTGGGACCGCGAGAAGCTGCAGGAGCGCCTGGCCAAGCTGGCCGGCGGCGTCTGCGTCATCAAGGTCGGCGCCGCCACCGAGGTGGAGCTGAAGGAGCGCAAGCACCGCCTGGAGGACGCCATCTCGGCGACCCGCGCCGCGGTCGAGGAGGGCATCGTCGCCGGTGGTGGCGCCTCCCTGGTCCACGCCGCCAAGGTGCTGGAGGACGGCCTGGGCCTGTCGGGTGACGAGGCCACCGGTGTCGCCGTGGTCCGCAAGGCGCTGCACGAGCCGCTGCGCTGGATCGCCCAGAACGCCGGCCTCGAGGGCTACGTCATCACCCACAAGGTCGCCGAGCTGGAGACCGGTCACGGTTACAACGCGGCCACCGGCGAGTACGGCGACCTGCTGAAGGCCGGCGTCATCGACCCGGTCAAGGTCACCCGCTCCGCCCTGGAGAACGCCGCCTCGATCGCCTCCCTGCTCCTCACCACCGAGACCCTCGTGGTGGAGAAGAAGGAGGAGGAGGCCGACAACGGTCACGGCCACGGGCACGGCCACGGCCACTCGCACTGAGGCTCCGACGCCTGACCGGAGGCCCGGTCCGCGCCCCGCGAGGGGTGGCGGGCCGGGCCTCCGGCGTTCACCTTCGCGATTCAACTATCAGTAGAATTTTGCAGAATGCAAAGATTGCCTTATAACTAAGGCATGATCGAGGCCCGCCATCTGCGCGTCCTGCGTGCCGTCGCCCGCACCGGCTCCTTCTCCGCCGCCGCCCGCGAGCTGGGGTGTACGCAGCCCGCCATCAGCCAGCAGATGAAGGCCCTGGAGAAGTCGGTGGACACCCCGCTGGTGGTCCGCTCGGGCCGCGGGATGCAGCTCAGCGAGGCCGGCCGGGTCCTGCTCAAGCATGCCACCGGAATCCTCGCCGGGCTCTCCGCCGCCGAGGAGGAGGTCGCCGCGATCGCCGGGCTGCGGGCCGGGCGGGTGCGGCTGGTCTCCTTCCCGACCGCCAGCTCCACCCTGGTGCCGCCCGCGGTCGCCCGCCTGCGCGACGGCCATCCGGGGGTGCGCGTGTCGCTGGTCGAGGCGGAGCCGCCGGAGTCGCTGGCGATGCTGCGCGGCGGCGAGTGCGAGATCGCGCTGGCCTTCCGCTACCCGCAGTCCGACGGCGCCCTCGCGCTCCCGGCGCCCGCCCACGGCACGCCGCGCGAGGCCCGGGCCGAGGCCAATCTGGAGGCGCAGCAGCTGACCGCGGGGACCGACTGGTCCGACCTGGTGGTCACCCCGCTGCTGGACGACCCGCTGGTGGGCCTGCTGCCCGCCGGCCACGGGCTGGCCGGGCGCGGCGGGGCGGTGGAGCTGGCCGAGCTGGCGGGGGAGCAGTGGATCGCCGGCTGCCCGCAGTGCCGGGGGCACCTGGTGGAGCTGTGCGCCGGGGCTGGCTTCGAGCCGCGGATCGACTTCGCGACGGACGACTACCCGGCGGTGGTCGGCCTGGTGGCGGCCGGGCTGGGGGTGGCGGTGCTGCCCCGGCTGGCGCTCCGGTCGGTGCGTCCTGACGGCGTGTCGACGGTGCCGGTGCGCACGGCCTCGGGGGCGCCGGCGGTGCGCCAGGTGGTCGCGCTGACCCTGCCGGACCTGGCGGAGGTGCCCGCCGTGGCGCTGATGCTGGAGCGGCTGGCGGGGGCGGCCGCCGATCGCTGACGGTGGGTGACGGGCCTGCGGCGGCCCGGTACACACGGTGAGCCAGAAGGCTGAAGCGCCGCGAAGGAACGTTTCTTCACGGCGCTCGTGGAGGCGGGTCTAGCGCTGGGCGACCGCCGGCGGCGTCAGCGGAACCTCGACCAGCCGGTGCCGCGAGCGCCCCAGCATCTCCTCGCGCTCGTCCTCCGTCATCCCGCCCCAGACGCCGTACGGCTCGCGGACCGCCAGCGCGTGCGCCGCGCACTCGGCGATCACCGGGCAGCGCATGCAGACCTCCTTGGCGCTGGCCTCGCGCGAACTGCGCGCGGCCCCGCGCTCGCCCTCGGGGTGGAAGAAGAGCGAGCTGTCCACGCCACGGCACGCTGCGGAGAGCTGCCAGTCCCAGAGGTCCGCGTTGGGACCGGGGAGGCGGGAGAAATCTGCCATGGCTCATTCCCTTCAGAGGCTGTCGGCCGTCGGCCGGGCGTTCGGCGGGGCTGCTGCCGAGCGGTACGGCGGGGCTTCGATGCGCTGGTGTGGACACCTGGAAATATGACTTAAGGCAACTCCATGGACAAGTCACCCACACACTGGCACAACAGTCAATGACCATACGAAAGCTATAAAAACGGGCATAGTGGGCAAGGGCTCCGCCGGGCGCGGGCGTGGCAATCGGGTGGCCGACGGGCGCGCGACGTGCCGAATCGGTGTGCGGGTCGTACGCCGACCGCGCGCGAGCTGCGCAAAAGTGCGGCGTGTGCACCGCGATGCGGCTGATCGGTAATGGGTTGGCCACGTACAGTGGTGGAGATGGCCCCGAAGGCCGTAACTCATTCGAGTGACGGTCGTTGGAAGTGCGGAGGCGGTTAGCGGGCGCCGGACGTCGGGAACGATCGCGGGCAGGTTGGGGCGATCAGGACGAAGTCTGTCGCCGATCGGCCGTGTCGGAGAGGTTCGTACCAGCCAGGAGGCTCAACGTGACGCGGATCAGCTGCGGAGGACGACGGTCATGACTTCCGTTCTCGTTTGCGACGATTCCCCGCTCGCCCGCGAGGCGCTTCGCCGCGCGGTCGCGACCGTACCCGGTGTGGACCGGGTCACCACCGCGACGAACGGGGAGGAGGTCCTCCGCCGCTGGGTGGCCGACCGCTCCGATCTCGTTCTGATGGACGTCCGGATGCCCGGCCTCGGCGGGGTCGAGACGGTCCGGCGGCTGCTGTCCGCCGACCCGGGCGCGCGGATCATCATGCTCACCGTCGCCGAGGACCTCGACGGCGTCGCGCTCGCGGTGGCCGCCGGCGCCCGCGGCTACCTGCACAAGGACGCCTCGCGCGCCGAACTGCGGGCCACCGTCACCCAGGCCCTCGCCGACCCGACCTGGCGGCTCGCCCCGCGCCGGCTGCGCAGCCCCGACATGGGCGCGGCACCGACGTTGACGGCGCGTGAGATCCAGGTGCTGGAGGGCATGAGCCACGGCCGCAGCAACGCCGAGATCGGCCGCGAGCTGTTCCTCTCCGAGGACACCGTCAAGACCCACGCCCGACGGCTGTTCAAGAAGCTCGGGGCCTCCGACCGGGCGCACGCGGTGGCGCTGGGCTTCCGCTGGGGCCTGGTCCGCTGACCACCGGCGGCGCCGCCGGTTGCGGCGTGCCGTCGGCGGTTCCCGGAGCGGGTGCCGCACGGGCGTGTGACGTTACGGTCCCGAGGTTGCACCATGGAGGAGTGGAGCACCTCGGGGACCAGCGGGCAGGCACTGCGGCGAACCACGCAGCCGCAGGACACTCGGCGGACGGCGCGACGGACGGGACCACCGACGGCGGCGGGGCGGGAGGCGGCACGGTGCAGGAGGGGCCGGTGGTGCGCGGCACGCCTTACGGTGCCGCAGCGCATAACGTTCCGGTGCACAACTCCGGACGCGGTGCCGCGTTTTCCCGCTCGACCAGGCACCATGGACCGATGCGTGACGACGTCGCCGGTGCGGCCGGCCAGGCGGACCCGGTGGAGGCCGAGCCCTCCGGTCCGGGCCGTGATCCGTCGTACGCCGATTCCGACGGTTCCGACGATCCCACCGGCCTGACCGGGCCGGACCGCCCGCCGGTGCTCGGCACGGGCGGCTCGCCGCTGGTGGGCGAACTGGTCGCGGCCGCGGTGCGCGGCGAGGGCCCGGCGATCGACGCGCTGCTCGCCTACGTCCACCCGCTGGCGCTGCGGTACTGCCGCGCCCGGCTGGTCCGGCTGCCCGGCGGGGCCCGGCACCACGTGGACGACGTCGCGCAGGAGGTCTGCGTGGCGGTGCTCTGCGCGCTGCCCCGGTACAAGGACCAGGGGCGGCCGTTCGAGGCCTTCGTGTACGGGATCGCGGCGCACAAGATCGCCGACCTCCAGCGGGCCGCGATGCGCGGGCCCGGCTCGACCGTGGTGCCCCAGGACGACCTGCCCGAGGTGCCGGACGAGGCGCTCGGCCCGGAGGAGCAGGCGCTGCTGAGCAGCGACGCCGCCTGGGCGAAGGAACTGCTCTCCAACCTGCCGGCCCGTCAGCGCGAGCTGGTGCTGCTGCGGGTGGCCGCCGGGCTGTCGGCGGAGGAGACCGGCGAGGTGCTCGGGATGTCGCCCGGCGCCGTCCGGGTCGCCCAGCACCGGGCGCTCAGCCGGCTGCGGGCCCTCGCGGAGGAGTCCTCCTGAACGGGCCCTCCTGACCGGGCCGTGCCGATCCGTGCCGCTTTCGCCCGTTGCGGGGGAATGAGCCACGGGGCGGGGGTGTTGTCAAGGGCACACGAGGACACATTCGCGGTGCCAGTACCATGGGGTATCGGCGCCTGGGCGGGTTGCCAAAGTTTGACGGGTGCGGCCGGGGTCCCCTTGGAGGATCCTCCCATTGCACCCGGCTTCGGCGGTCTGCGCGAGTGAGCGATGAATGCGCCCCCACCCTCGGGCGTGAGCGGATTAGGCCGGCCACGGAAGGTACCCCCCAAATGTCTTACAACGCCGCAGGCGTACCCGAGAAGTTCGCGATGCTCGGGCTCACGTACGACGACGTGCTGCTGCTGCCCGGGGCCTCCGAGGTGCTGCCGAACCAGGTGGACACCTCCTCGCGGGTCTCCCGGAACGTGCGCGTCAACATCCCGCTGCTCTCCGCGGCGATGGACAAGGTCACCGAGTCGCGCATGGCCATCGCCATGGCCCGCCAGGGCGGCGTCGGCGTGCTGCACCGCAACCTGTCGGTCGAGGACCAGGCCAACCAGGTCGACCTGGTCAAGCGCTCCGAGTCCGGCATGGTCACCGACCCGATCACGGTCGGCCCGGAGACCACCCTGGCCGAGGCCGACGCGCTGTGCGCCAAGTTCCGCATCTCCGGCGTGCCGATCGCCGACGAGGCGGGCAAGCTGCTCGGCATCGTCACCAACCGCGACATGGCCTTCGAGTCGGACCGCAGCCGCCAGGTCCGCGAGATCATGACCCCGATGCCGCTGATCACCGGCAAGGTCGGCATCTCCGGCGTGGACGCGATGGCCCTGCTGCGCCGCCACAAGATCGAGAAGCTGCCGCTGGTCGACGACGAGGGCCGGATCAAGGGCCTGATCACCGTCAAGGACTTCGTCAAGGCCGAGCAGTACCCCAACGCGGCCAAGGACGCCGAGGGCCGGCTGCTGGTCGGCGCCGCCGTCGGCGCCAGCGCCGAGGCGTTCGACCGGGCCCAGGCCCTGGTCGAGGCCGGTGCGGACTTCCTGGTGGTGGACACCTCGCACGGCCACAGCCACAACGCGCTGGCCTGGATCGAGAAGATCAAGTCGGCCGTCAAGATCGACGTGGTCGGCGGCAACGTGGCCACCCGGGACGGCGCCCAGGCGCTGATCGACGCCGGCGTGGACGGCGTCAAGGTCGGCGTCGGCCCCGGCTCCATCTGCACCACCCGCGTGGTCGCCGGCATCGGCGTCCCGCAGGTCACCGCCATCTACGAGGCCGCCCAGGCCTGCCTGGCGGCCGGCGTGCCGGTCATCGGCGACGGCGGCCTGCAGTACTCGGGCGACATCGGCAAGGCGCTGGCCGCCGGTGCCGACACCGTGATGCTCGGCTCGCTGCTGGCCGGCTGCGAGGAGTCCCCGGGCGAGCTGCTGTTCATCAACGGCAAGCAGTTCAAGTCCTACCGCGGCATGGGCTCGCTGGGCGCCATGCAGTCCCGCGGGCAGGGCCGCTCCTACTCCAAGGACCGCTACTTCCAGGCCGAGGTGGCCTCGGACGACAAGCTCGTCCCCGAGGGCATCGAGGGCCAGGTGCCGTACCGCGGCCCGCTGTCGGCCGTGCTGCACCAGCTCGTCGGCGGTCTGCGCCAGACCATGGGCTACGTCGGCGCCGCCACCGTCGCCGAGATGGAGAGCAAGGGCCGGTTCGTCCGGATCACCTCGGCGGGCCTCAAGGAGAGCCACCCGCACGACATCCAGATGACCGTCGAGGCGCCGAACTACTCGGCCCGCTGACGTCCAGGCGCTGAGGCTGAGGCTGAGGCGTTGAGGCGCCGGCGCTGAGCCACCGAGCGACCGAGGGGTCCGCTGCCGCACCGCGGTGGCGGGCCCCTCGAGGCGTTCGGGGCGTGGGCCGTCGGGGCGGGAGCAGCGGTAGTACGGGATACTGGGGTGCGGCCGGGGTGACCCGGCGGGCATGAGCAACACAGCAGAAGGGCTCGAAGTGACCGAGATCGAGATCGGGCGAGGCAAGCGCGGCCGACGGGCGTACGCCTTCGACGACATCGCCGTCGTCCCCAGCCGCCGGACCCGGGACCCGAAGGAGGTCTCGATCGCCTGGCAGATCGACGCCTACCGCTTCGAGCTGCCGTTCCTGGCCGCCCCGATGGACAGCGTGGTCTCGCCGCAGCAGGCCATCCAGATCGGCCGCCTCGGCGGCCTGGGCGTGCTGAACCTCGAAGGCCTGTGGACCCGCTACGAGGACCCGCAGCCGCTGCTGGACGAGATCGCCGCGATCACCGACGAGTCCACCGCGACCCGCCGCCTCCAGGAGATCTACGCCGCCCCGATCCGCGCCGAGCTGATCAAGCAGCGGATCCAGGAGGTCCGCGACTCCGGCGTGGTCACCGCCGCCGCGCTCTCGCCGCAGCGCACCGCCGAATTCTCCAAGGCCGTGGTGGACGCCGGCGTCGACGTCTTCGTCATCCGCGGCACCACCGTCTCGGCCGAGCACGTCTCCAGCGCCGCCGAGCCGCTCAACCTCAAGCAGTTCATCTACGAGCTCGACGTTCCGGTGATCGTCGGCGGGTGCGCCACGTACACCGCGGCGCTGCACCTGATGCGGACCGGCGCCGCCGGTGTGCTCGTCGGCTTCGGTGGGGGCGCCGCCCACACCACCCGGAACGTCCTGGGCATCCAGGTGCCGATGGCGACCGCCGTGGCCGACGTGGCGGCCGCCCGCCGCGACTACATGGACGAGTCCGGCGGGCGCTACGTGCACGTGATCGCGGACGGTGGCGTCGGCTACAGCGGGGACATCCCGAAGGCGGTCGCCTGCGGCGCCGACGCGGTGATGATCGGCGCTGCGCTGGCCCGGGCGACGGACGCCCCGGGCAAGGGGTTCCACTGGGGGATGGAGGCCGTCCACGAGGAGCTGCCGCGCGGCAAGCGGGTGAACCTCGGTACGGTCGGCACCACCGAGGAGATCCTGACCGGGCCCTCGCACACCCCGGACGGGACCATGAACCTGTTCGGTGCGCTGCGGCGGGCGATGGCCACGACGGGGTACACGGAGCTCAAGGAGTTCCAGCGGGTCGAGGTGACGGTGAACCCGGCGCTTGATCACCGCTGACGGGTGTTGATGGGGGCCCCTGCCGGGAGCGGTGGGGGTCTTCGTCGTTTTCGGGGGGGTTTGGGCTTTCGGGAGGGTGGGTGTCGGGGGCGGCTCCGGGGGTGGGTGCTCCGGGGGCTGGATGATTTTCAGACTGCCGTACTGGGGGTGGGGAGCAACCCTCGTTGGCAGTCTGAAAATCACCCGCAACGCCCCTCTCCGCACCCACCCCCTGCGCCGCCCCCTCCCGCAGCGCGTCCCTCTCGCCAGAGGGAGGGAGGGGTGGGTGGGTGGGGGAGGTGGGGGGTGTCCCTCGCGGGGGGTGGGGGTGGTTCTTGTGTGGGCGTGCGGGCTTTGCCCTGCCTGACCGCTGGGGGTGGGGGTGGGGGCGGGGGGTGCCGGGTGGTCAGCTTCGGGTGGCGGTGCGGCGGGTGAGGAGGTAGCCGCCGATGAGGGCGATGGTGTAGAAGGCGGCGTCGAGGGGGCGGAGGTCGGCGCGCCAGGTGGTGAGGGTGTCGTGGAGCAGGCCGTTGGGGGTGGGGGCGTCGGGGTGGAGGCGGCGGAGGTGTTCGATCAGTTGGCCGAGGAGGAGGGCGCCGGCTGCGAGGAGGGCGCCGAGTGGGGGGAGGAGGCGGTTCTGGCCGCCGAGGCGGCCGAGGGGGAGGGCGACCAGGCCGGCCGGGGCGATGGCCAGCCAGCCGAGGCTGTCGGCGGCGCGCAGGGGGGCGCTGCCGTAGGCCAGGCCGCCGAGGAGCATGGCGAGCAGGGCCAGGGCGATGGCGAGGGCGGTGCGGCGGGGGTGGCGGGGGGTGCGTACGGGGGTGGGGTCGAAGCCGGCCACGGGGGCGCCGGGCATGCCGGGGGCGATGTAGCCGTCGGGGGTGGCCGGGGGTGGTGCGACCGAGTAGTGCTGGGCGGTGCGCGGCCGGGTCGATGGGCCGTCAGTGCCCGGTGCGGGTGCGGTCATGGGCGTCGAATCCCCCCGGAAAGACGATGAGCTGCCGAACGGTAGCAGTGACTCGGGCAGATCTTGGCGAGTTTTCGATCACAGATCGAGCACGGAGCGCCGTGCCCGTTCCGGTTCGTACCGGCTCGGGGCGGGGGCCGGGTGGTCGAGGGCCCTCGGGACAGGGGATGATGGAGGCTTGGGCGTCCGGGCCCCAGGTCGGGCCGACGCGCCGTCACCACGACCGCCAGCAGCACATGGGGGAACGTTCCGAATGACCCAGGCGCAGGGTTCCACCGGCCGCCTCCTGGCCGGCCGCTACCGCCTGAACGGCGTGCTCGGGCGCGGTGGCATGGGCACGGTCTGGCGCGCCGAGGACGAGATGCTGGGCCGGACCGTCGCGGTCAAGGAACTGCGGATGAACGCCAGCGTCGAGGAGGAGGAGAAGCACCGGCTGATCACCCGGACGCTGCGCGAGGCGAAGGCGACCGCGCGGATCCGGCACAACTCGGCGGTGACGGTCTTCGACGTGGTCGACGAGGACGACCGGCCGTGGATCGTCATGGAGCTGGTCGAGTCCCGCTCGCTGGCCGACGTGGTGCGGGAGGACGGGCCGTTGGAGCCCGTCCGGGCCGCGGAGATCGCGCTGGACGTGCTGGGTGTGCTCAGCGCGGCGCACGCGCTGGGCATCCTGCACCGGGACGTCAAGCCGTCCAACGTGCTGATCGGCGAGGACGGCCGGGTGGTGCTCACCGACTTCGGGATCGCCAGTGTGGAGGGCGACGCGTCCGTCACCTCGACCGGGATGCTGGTCGGCGCGCCCTCGTACATCTCGCCGGAGCGGGCCCGTGGGCAGAAGCCCGGGCCGCCGGCCGATCTGTGGTCGCTGGGCGGCACGCTGTACGCGATGGTCGAGGGCCGGCCGCCGTACGACCGGGGCTCGGCGCTGGCCACGCTGACGGCGGTGATGACCGAGGACCTGGCCGCGCCGGTGAACGCCGGGCCGCTGCGGCCGGTGATCGAGGGGCTGCTGGAGAAGGATCCGGCCGAGCGGCTGGACGCCTCGCAGACCCGGTCGATGCTCAAGCGGGTGGTCGCGGAGTCGACCGCGCGGGCGGAGTCGACCACCGAGCACGCGGTGCCGGTGGAGACGGCGGCGCCGGAGCCCGTGAAGGAGGAGTCGGAGCGGTCGGAGGAGAGCCGCAGGCCGGCCGTGGGCGGGCTGCTGGGGACGGTCCGGGTCGGCAGCCGGGCCCAGGACGGGGAGCCCGCCGCGGAGCCGTCCGCGGAGCCGTCCGCGGAGCCGGAGCCGATCCGGCCGGTGACCAGTGAGTGGACGATGGGGGCGACGCAGGCGGCCGGGGCCGATCCGCGCACCGGCCGGCGGCGGCTGGCCATCGCCACCGTGGTCGTGGTGCTACTGCTGATCGCCGGGGTGGTGGCGGTGCTGCGGATGGTCGGCGACGGCGGGGACGCGCAGGGCGCGGGGGCCGGCGCGTCGGTGGCGGCGAGTACGGAACCGGTGTCGAGCCCGAGTGCGACGGCGCCGCCGGCGAGTGAACCCGCGCCGCAGCCGACCGGTGACCCGGCCGCCGTGCCGGACGCGCCCGCGCAGTCCGCCGGCGCGCCCGCGGCTCCCGTGCAGCCCCCGGCACCGGCCCAGACACCGGCGCAGACGCCGGCGCAGCCCGTGCCGGGGGCCGTCCCGGCCGGGTACCACGAGTACAAGGACCCGAGCGGGTTCTCGGTCGTGCTGCCGGACGCCCTGCAGCCGACCGGGTCGGACGCCAACCGGCGGATCTTCAAGAACGCGGCGGACGGCAGCCAGCTGCGGATCGAGTGGACCACGTCGCCCGGTGCGAGCGCGGTGGCCGACTGGCAGGAGTCGGAGCCGAGTGTCCGCGGGCAGGTCAGCAGCTACGAGCGGCTGAACCTCTCGGCGATCACCTACCGGCAGTGGACCAACGCCGCGGACTGGGAGTGGACCAACGGCACGCCCAGGATGCACTCGCTCAACCGCGGCTTCGTGACCGGGACCCCGGCCAAGTACGGGTACTCGATCTACTGGATCGTCCCGGACGCGGAGTGGGCCGCCCAGGCCCCGGTCCGGGACGTCGTCTTCAACAGTTTCCAGCCCGCTCCCTAGCCGATCAGGCGCTGCTTGGCGCGGGCGAACTCGTCCTCGGTGAGGGCGCCGGAGGCGCGCAGGGCGGCCAGTCGTTCGAGCTGGCCGATGAGCTGTTCGCCGGTGGAGGCTTCGGCCGGTGCGGCGGCGGGGACGGCCTTCGGGGCGTTGCGGGCGGTGCGGGCGGCGGCCCGGAGCTGTTCGGCGAAGAACTCGGCCTTGACCACGTCCTCGAAGCGGTGCGAGCCGGTGAGCGCCACCACGAGGAGCACTTCGCCGTTGAGCTTGGTGCGGGTCACGGTGGCGTCGGTGACGGCGGTGAGCGGAACCGGGACCGGCGGCTTCCCGTCCTTCAGGAACAGGAGCCGATGGGTGGTCAGCACGAGCATGCCCTTGCGGAAGTGCTCCGGGTGGCGCCCGGCGGTGGAGGCGACAGGCTTCTCGTCGTCGATGACGGTCGCCGCGAAGGCGCGGAGGGCCTCGGCCTGGTGGGCTTTGCTGCTGTTTCCGGACGCCTCGAGGGCGGTGTCGATCAGATCGGTCCAGTCCATGGGATCGAGCCTAAGGGAGCCGCTCAGTAGGCTGGTCGGCGAGCGAGAGGAACTGGCATGCGAGGCGGCTCCGGGCTGTTGCTGGCGGGGCGGTACCGGCTGACGGACCGTCCCGGACCGCTGCACGCCCACGCGGTGGACGAGCGGACCGGTGAATCGGTGCTGCTGAGCGCCCTGGAACTGCCGGGGCTGCTGACGGTGGGGCAGGATCCGGAGGACGCCGCCGCGGCGCAGGCGGACCGGCTGGTGCGGCGGGTGGCGGCGGTCGGTTCGGCCGCGCCGGTCGCGCACCCGCGGCTGCTGCGGGGGGTCGGCGCGTTCGTCGACGGCGAGCTGTTGTGGACGGTGGAGGAGCGGCCGGTCGGGTGGACGGTGGCGGAGCTGCTCGCCGACGGGCCGCTGCCGCCGTACCGGGCCGCCGAGTTGGCGGCGGACCTGGCCGGCGCGCTGCGGGCGCTGCACGCGGCCGGGCTGACCCACGGTGCCGTGACCGCGGAGTCCGTGCTGGTCTGCGAGGACGGTGCGGCGATGCTCGGCGGGCTGCTCGCCGGGGTGGCGGAGGAGGCGCTGGCCGAGGAGCTCGGCGGGCCGGGCGGGCGGCGCCGGTACGAGGTGCGGGCGAACCTGGTCGGGCCGGTGGCGGAGCGCTGGCCGCTGGACGGCGGCCCGGCGGGCGACTGCTGGGCGCTCGGGGTGCTGGTGCAGCGGCTGGTCACCGGCCGCTCGCCGTACCCGGAGGGGAGCGTGCCGGAGCTGGTGACGGCCGTACGGGACGGGCGGCGCGAGCCCTCGGTGGTGTGCGGGCCGCTCGGGCCGCTGGTGGAGCGGCTGCTGCAGTCCGACCCGGCGCGGCGGCCGACGGCGGAGGCGGTGTGCGAGGAGCTGGCGGAGCTGCTGGCGGGGGCACCGGAGCCGGTCGACGAGGAGCGGGCGGCGGCGGTCGCGGTGCCCGTGCCGCCGGCGCCTCGGCGGCCGCGGACGCGGGGCGGGAGGGCCGGGGGGCCCAGGGGCGGAAGGAGTGCCCGAAAGGGCGGGAAGGGCGGGGACTTCGGGGCAGGAAACGGTGCGAAGCCGCCCCGGATACCCCCCTCCCTCCTGGGCCCGCTGTTGGTGGGTGGAGTGTTTGCGCTGCTCGCGCTGGGAATTGTCGCGGTGGTGCTGTTCGCGGGCTGACGATCCGCCGGGGTTCCGGTCCTGCGGTCCGGGGGGTGGGCGTGATTACCGGGGGCGGCAAGGTGCGCCTAATGTGTGCGTGGGATTTGTTCGAACAGTGGTCTGCACCAGGCCCTCCGTCGCGGTGACGGCAGGCGGAATGTGTGGGGGAGCGGGCGCAGATGGGCGTGCAGGACCGGCCGGAGGCGGCCGAGGCGGAGCGGTTGCTGGCCGGGCGGTACGAGCTCGGCGAGCGGCTCGGCCGGGGCGGCATGGGCACCGTCTGGCGGGCCTGGGACCGGATGCTGGACCGCGAGGTGGCGGTCAAGGAGCTGACCGTCAACCACCTCCCCGAGGAGGACCTCCAGATCCTGCACGCCCGGATGAAGCGCGAGGCCAGCGCGGCCGCGCGGATCAAGCACCCCGGCGTGATCACCGTGCACGACGTGCTGGAGCAGGACGGCCGGCCGTGGATCGTGATGGAGCTGGTCGACGGCCGCTCGCTGGCCGACGTGATCAGCCAGGACGGCACCCTGCAGCCGCGCGCCGCCGCCGAGGTCGGCAGCCAGGTGCTGGCCGCGCTGCACCGGGGCCACCAGCTGGGCGTGCTGCACCGGGACGTGAAGCCGGCCAACGTGCTGCTGGAGCGCGGCACCGGGCGGGTGGTGCTGCTGGACTTCGGCATCGCGACCTACGAGGGCTCGACCGAGCTGACCCGGCCGGGCGACCTGGTCGGTTCGCCGGACTACCTGGCGCCGGAGCGCGCCCAGGGTGAGCGGCCCGGGCCGGCCTCCGACCTGTGGGGCCTCGGCGCGACGCTGTACGCGGCGGTCGAGGGCCAGTCGCCGTTCCGGCGGGACTCGCCGATCACCACGCTCGCCGCGGTGGTCGACGAGCCGCTGCCGGAGTCGCGGCGGGCCGGTCCGCTGGGGCCGGTGCTGTCCGCGCTGATGGCCAAGGACCCGGCCGACCGGCCCACCGCGGACGAGGCGGCCGGAATGCTGGCCGAGGTGCAGGCCGGGCACACGATGGGCCTGAAGTCGGTCGCGGCGGTGCGCACGCCCACCCGGTCGGTGCCGGTGGTGGACCGCAGCGAGGGCCCGGCGCCGGCGGCTGAGCCGGTCGAGGGCTCCGAGGAGCCGACCGAGCCGAAGGCCACCGCGCCCGCCGCGCCCGTCGAGCCCGTCGTCCCTGTCGAACCGGACACCGCCGGGGGCGCGCAGGCCGCCGCCCGGGCGCAGACCGGGCCCGTCGCGCCGGTGCCGCACTCCGTCGCGCCCGCGCGCGGGCCGGCCAAGCGCCGCAGCCTGCTGAAGATCGTCGGTATCGCGGTGGCCGTCGGCCTGCTGGCCGCCGCGGGCACCTTCCTGGTCACCCGGCACGTGGTCGGCGGCGACACCCCCAACGACCCGACGCCGACCGCCGCCGAGTCCACCGGGCCCGAGCCCACCAGCGACGCCACCCCCGCGGTGGCACCGCCCAGCGGCTACCACTGGGTCGACGACCCGGCCGGCTTCCGCTTCCCGCTGCCGAACGGCACCCCGTCCTGGCAGCGGATCAGCACCGGGGACAACCAGATCTACTACAGCCCCGACGGCAAGGTGCACTACCTCCAGTTCGCCGTCACGGTCGGCCAGTCGGTCAAGCCGCTGGAGCACATGCGGCAGATGGAGGCCAACGTCTCCAAGTCGCTCAAGGAGTACAAGCAGCACCGGATGGCCGGCACGGCGGTGAAGGGCCAGGAGGCGGCGGTCTGGGAGTTCAGCTACCAGGCCAAGGAGGGCGGCCGGCGGCGCGCGATCGAGACCGAGTTCATCAGCCAGGACGGCACCAGCTACGCGATCTACTCGTCCAGCCCGGAGAAGGGCAACGAGTGGAACGAGGCCGAGCAGCGCTTCTACGCGGTGCTCAACAGCTTCACCCCGACCCGCTGACCGGGCCGGGCGGAGCGCCCGCTTTCGCCCGACTGCGGCAGATTCTTGTTACCGACGGGTACCGGACCGGCCGCCGAACGCCTAGGCTGCGCCGTATGTCGGACCTCACAGCAGATGCAGTGGCCACCGAACACCCCGGCGCCGGCAATCCGGCGGCCCCCGGCGGCGGTCGCACCGTCGCCGCGGCCGTCCCGCCGTCCCTGGTCGCCAAGCTGGCTGCCGGCGTCACCGCCACCGGCGAGCCCGACCTGGTGGAGACCGTCGCCCCGCTGACCGGCGAACGGCTGGCCAGCCTGCCGCAGTCCACCCCGGCCGACGTCGAGGTCGCCTTCCAGCTGGCCCGCCGCGCCCAGGGCGCCTGGGCCGCACTGCCGGTGCGCCGCCGGGCCGCCGTCCTGCTGCGCTTCCACGACCTGCTGCTCAAGCGGCAGGACGAGGTGCTGGACCTCATCCAGGCGGAGACCGGCAAGGCCCGGCCGCACGCCTTCGAGGAGGTGCTGGCCGTCGCCATGGCCGCCCGGCACTACGGGCGGGCCGCGCACGGGTACCTCAAGGACAAGCGGCGCGGCGGCGCGCTGCCGGTGCTCACCCACGCCGTCGAGGCCCGCCGGCCCAAGGGCGTGATCGGCCACATCTCGCCGTGGAACTACCCGCTGGAACTGTCCATCGGTGACGCCCTGCCCGCCTTCGCGGCCGGCAACGCGGTCGTCAACAAGCCCGACACCCAGACCGCGCTGACCGCGCTGTGGGCCCGCGAGCTGCTGGTCGAGGCCGGGCTGCCGGCCGACCTGTGGCAGATCGTGATCGGCGACGGCCCGGTGATCGGCCCCGCCGTGGTGGAGCACGCCGACTACGTCTCGTTCACCGGCTCCACCCGCACCGGCCGCGACGTCGCCCAGCGCGCCGCCGCCCGGCTGGTCGGCGCCTCGCTCGAACTCGGCGGCAAGAACGCCATGCTGGTGCTCGCCGACGCCGACCTCGACGCGGCCGCCGCCGGTGCCGTACGGGCCTGCTTCTCCTCCGCCGGACAGCTGTGCATCTCGATCGAGCGGCTGCTGGTGCACCGCTCGGTGGCCGACGAGTTCCTGGAGCGCTTCGCCGCCCGCACCCGGGCCCTGCGCCTCGGCGGCGGCCTCGCGTACGGCGCGGACATGGGCTCGCTGGTCTCCGTCCGCCAGCTGGAGACCACCACCCGGCACGTCGAGGAGGCGGTCAAGGCGGGTGCCACCGTGGTGGCCGGCGGGCGTGCCCGGCCGGACCTCGGCCCGTTCTTCTTCGAGCCGACCATCCTCGACGGCGTCACCCCGGACATGGCGGTCTGCGCCGAGGAGACCTTCGGCCCGGTCGTCTCCGTCTACCGGTTCGACACCGACGAGGAGGCGGTGGCCGCCGCCAACTCCACGCCGTACGGCCTGAACTCCAGCGTCTGGACCAGGAACCCGCGGCGCGGCCGGACGGTCGCGGCCCGGCTGCGCACCGGCACGGTCAACGTCAACGAGGCGTACGCCGCCGCGTACGGCTCGGTCGCCTCGCCGATGGGCGGCATGGGCGACTCCGGGCTGGGCCGCCGGCACGGCGCCGAGGGCATCCTGCGCTTCACCGAGGCGCAGACCATCGCGACCCAGCGGCTGATGCCGATCGCGCCCTCGTTCGGCCTGGACGACAAGCAGTTCGCCGCCGTGATGACCGGCGGCCTGCGGGCGCTCAAGGCGCTGCGCTTCAAGTAGGCCAGGCGGCCGGAAGCCCGCCGCCAGGCGGCGGGAGCAGGCCCGGCGGCGAGAAGCCCGCCAGGCGGCGGGAAGCAGGCCTGGCGGCGAGCCGGGCCCCGTGCGCCGGGGCCCGGCTCGCGGCCCCCGAAGACAGGTTCACCCGGTGAAGGAGCGGCGGCAGATGGTGCAGTCCGGCGGTGCGGCGGAGTTCGACTACGACGTGGTGGTGGTCGGGTCCGGCTTCGGCGGTTCGGTCGCGGCGCTGCGGCTGACCGAGAAGGGCTACCGGGTCGCCGTCCTGGAGGCCGGGCGGCGCTTCGACCGCGACGAACTGCCCAGGAACTCCTGGGACCTGCCGAACTACCTGTGGGCGCCGCAGCTCGGGCTGTACGGCATCCAGCGCATCCACCTGCTGGCCAATGTGCTGATCCTGGCCGGTGCCGGGGTCGGCGGCGGCTCGCTGAACTACGCCAACACCCTGTACGTGCCGCCGAAGGCCTTCTTCGAGGACCGCCAGTGGCGCCACATCACCGACTGGCAGCAGGAGTTGGCGCCGTTCTACGACCAGGCGCAGCGGATGCTCGGGGTCCGGCTCAACCCGACCCTCACCCCCTCCGACGTCCACCTCAAGGCGGCCGCGGAGCGGATGGGCGTCGGCGACACCTTCCACATGGCGCCGGTCGGGGTCTTCTTCGGTGACGGGGAGGACTCCGGGGGCAACGCCAAGGCGGCCCCCGGGGACGAGGTGGCCGACCCGTACTTCGGCGGCGCCGGCCCGGCCCGCAAGGCCTGCGTGGAGTGCGGCGAGTGCATGACCGGCTGCCGGCACGGCGCCAAGAACATGCTCACCGAGAACTACCTGTACCTGGCCGAGAAGGGCGGCGCGGAGATCCACCCGCTCACCACGGTGGCCCGGATCAGGGAGATCGGCGGGGCCGAGGGCGCCACCGGGTTCGCGGTGGACGTGCGCCGCACCGACGCGCGCTCGAAGACCGACCGGGTGAAGGCGGGCGCGCGGACCATCACCGCGGCCCGGGTGGTCGTCGCGGCCGGCACCTACGGCACCCAGTCGCTGCTGCACCGGATGCGCGACGGCGGCCACCTGCCCCGGATCTCGCAGCGGCTGGGCGAGCTGACCCGGACCAACTCCGAGGCCCTGGTGGGCGCGCAGACGACCGACCGCCGCTACGGCACCAAGGCGGACTTCACCAAGGGCGTGGCGATCACCTCCTCGATCCACCCGGACGCCAACACCCACATCGAGCCGGTCCGCTACGGCAAGGGCTCCAACGCGATGGGCGCGCTGTCCATCGCCCAGGTCAAGGGCGGCGGAACGATTCCGCGCTGGCTGCGCTACCTGGGCAACTCGGCGCTCCACCCGGTGACCTTCGCCCGCTCGATGAACCAGCGCCGCTGGTCCGAGAAGACGATCATCGGCCTGGTGATGCAGTCGCTCGACAACTCGATCACCGTCTCGCTGAAGAAGGGCCCGCTCGGCAAGGCCCGGCTCACCTCCTCCCAGGGCCACGGCGAGCCCAACCCGACCTGGATCCCGGCGGCCGAGCACGGCGCCCAGGCGCTGGCCGACGAGATCAACGGCTTCGCCGGCAGCACCGTCGGCGAGATCTTCGACATCCCGATGACGGCGCACTTCCTGGGCGGCTGCCCGATCGGCGACGCCCCCGAGACCGGCGTGGTGGACCCGTACCACCGGCTGTACGGCTACCCGGGGATCAGCGTGGTGGACGGTTCGGCCGTCTCCGCCAACCTGGGCGTCAACCCCTCGCTCACCATCACCGCGCAGGCCGAGCGCGCCCTGTCGATGTGGCCGAACAAGGGCGAGGCGGACCAGCGCCCGGCCCAGGGCGAGGAGTACCGGCGGGTCGCGTCGGTGGCGCCGGTGCGGCCGGCCGTGCCCGAGGGTGCGTTCGGCGCCCTGCGGCTGCCGCTGCTGCCCGTCCCGGAGGTCCCGAAGAAGCGCGACTGAGACCGGTCCGCGGGCCAATCCGCCAGCACCGATTCCCGGTTGACATCCGTTCGGGTCCGATGGGATAAACGGGCTCCCTGGGACGGCCAGGAACTCGTCGAGCGGGGGGAACGCGGGCATGGCCAACTGCACATCGTGCGGGGCGACTTCGCCGGAGGGGGCGCCCGCCTGCGGGACCTGCGGGCGGCCGTTCGCACCCCCGCCGCCCGCGCCGCCCGCCGCCGCGCCGCCCCCGCCGGCCGCGGCCCCGCCCGTCCCGCAGCCGGAGTACGGGCCGCAGCCGGGGCACGGGCCGCAGCCGGGGCACGTCCCGCAGCCGGGGCACGTCCCGCAGCCGGAGTACGGGTCGGCGGCCGTGGCCCCGCCCGCCCTGGGCAGCTGGGGTGCCGGGCAGACGTACGACCGGCAGCCCGCCCTCCGGCGCCTGCTGACGGCCGCGGACTGGCGCCCGGCGGTCAAGGCGGCCGTCGCGCCGACCCTCGTCCTGCTGGCGGTCGCGCTGATCGCGGCGATCCCGAGCGGCTACCAGTACCAGTACCGGTTCGAGGCGCCCGGCTTCGGCGAGCGCTTCGGCGCGATGCTGTCGATGGCCCTGAGCGCGCTCGGCGCGCCGTTCCGGCTCGCCTACCAGAGCTCGGTGAGCCGGGGCCAGGCCGGCTGGACCGAGAGCGTCCGGATGCTGCCGATGACCGTCACCGTCCTGTGGTGCCTGGCGCTCTGGCTCGGCGTGCGGGCCGGGCTGCGCCGGCGCAAGGCGGCGGAGGGCCAGCTGACCCGGGGCCAGGCCGCCGCCGAGGCGATGCGCACCGCGGCGGTCCTCGCGGCGGTGAGCCTGGTGCTCGGCCTGGTCGGCGGCACGGAGTGGAACCCGGACGGCCGCGGCGTCAAGTCCGACTACTTCGACTCCGGAGCCAGGTCGGAGCTGCTGATCACCGCGGACTCCGGCTGGCTGGAGGCGGTCGCCTGGACCGTCGTGCCGGCCGCCCTGCTGACCTTCCTCGTGTACGGCACCGACGCGCTGCGCTGGGCCGCCTGGCGCAGCCGCTCGGTGCGCGGCTGGGCGGTGGCCGCGCTGACCGCCGGCCAGGCGCTCGCGGTCGCGGTGGGGCTGTCCTCGGTGGTGGCCTTCCTGCTGGTCGCGCTGAACAGCGACGACGGGACGCTGACCGGCGTCTCGCTGGCCTTCCTGCCCAACCTCGGCCTCGGCCTGCTCGGCTTCGGCTCGGGGGCGGGCTTCCGGGCGCACAGCGGTCTGTCCGGTGAGGGCGGCAGCTCGTGGCGCGACCGCAACACCGACACCGAGTTCTCCTTCTTCGACCTGCGGGACCTGAGCGCCGACTGGCGCTGGGCGGGCCTGATCGCGCTCGTCGCGGCGGGCGTGCTCGGCTGGTCGGCGTACCGGCGGCGCCTGGACGCGACCGACCGGCTGCGCCTGGCGGCCCTGTACGCCGGGGCGCTCACCCTGCTGATGGCGGTCGCCGGGGCGCGGCTGGTGGAGACCACCTCCATGACGGGCTGGAGCGAGGCCGGTCGGATGGAGTTCTCCCAGGAGTCCACGGTCGGGCTGGTGTTCCTCGGCACGCTGGTGGCCAACGCGGTCTGGGCGCTGGCCGGCGCCCTGCTGGTGCCGCCGCTGCTGGCGGCCGTCCGCGACCGGGGCGTGGGCGCGCCGAGCGGTGCGGTGCCGTACGCCGAGTCCCCGTTCGCCCACGCCCAGGGTGCCGCTCCGCACCCGGGGACGGTGCCGCCGGAGGTGCCGTACGCGACGCCGGCGCACGGCGTTCCGGTGCGGCAGGGCGGTCCGGTGCCGGGGTACGGCGTGCCGGCGCAGGCCGCCGCGCCGCAGGACGCGCCGTTCGCCCCCGGGGGCGGGGTGAGCGAGGTGCTCGCCTCGCACGAGGAGTCGCCCGCCCCGGCCGGCGGGGCGCCGGTGCCCGGTGCGCTGCCGGGCGTGGTGCCGCCGCGTCCGGCGGAGGAGCCGGTCGACCCGAGCGTCTGGCGCGAGCACCCCTGAGTCCGCCCCCGGGTCCACCGTTGGGGGCGGACGGGAGAACGCGAGCGCGACGGCAGCGGGAAAAGGCGACGGGCAAAGGGCAAAGGGCCCCGCGGGGGAACGGGGCCCTTTGTCGTTCAGCACTCGGCGTCAGGGCCGCGCCGGTGCTGGGGTGACGGCGCCGGGGGAGGAGCGCCGTCGTGTCGGTTGGCTTCGGGGTGCGCCGCGCGGCTCCGGCGTGGGTGGCCGGTCTCGCGGGGCGCGCACCTCCGTGCGGGGCGGACCGACGCACAGGTCTGCGCCGGTCCCGCGCTCACGGAGCGTGAACTGACATCCGCTGCCGCCTCCCTGCGGCGCGGCTGCGGAGAAAGCCGTCGCGGGCCTCCTCGGTGAGCCGTGAGGCGCCGGGAGAACCGCTTACAACGAGCATCGTGCTGGACGAGGGGCTCGCTCTGCAACCGGTTCGGCACAGTTCGGCACAGAGCATTTCCTGCCGAGGCCGCCGTCGATGATCACGGTGCGTAGTGATTCGAATGGTTGTGGCGCACGGGGACGCGCGTAGCGGCACGGGACGGAGGGGGGAGTGCGCCCGGGGCGCGCACCGGGTCGGACCGGGGGTGCGACGGCCGGTCCCGGGCGTCCCCGGACGCCGGCCGTCCCACCTCTCGGCCCAGTCGCGGCCGGGGTCGCTGTCCCCTGCTGGCCGGCCGCGGCACCCGCGCACGGTCCCACGGAGCCGTGCGCCCGGCGGGCCGGGCGGCGGCACCACGTGCGCCGGTGGACTGGGTGGAGCTCCACGCGTGGTCCTGCTCCCGTACGGCGGTGCCCCCGCGGGGGCGGGCGGCGCGTCTGGCGGACGCGGCGCGGCCGTACGTTCGTCAGAAGCAACGAACCTCGGCCCCGTCCGGTCACGGTTCATTGGACGGGCAGACGAGTGAAACCGGACAGCCCGGTAGAATCGGTGTCCAGACACCCCACACCGTCCGCCGCAGCCGCAGTCCCGCCGGGGAGGCGGCCACGCGTGACACCTCGATACCGCTGCCGGAAGGCCGTCTGTGTCCTCTGCAATTCCCGTCCAGTCCGCGCCGGACAACGACCCCGTCCTGGTGGTCGACTTCGGCGCCCAGTACGCCCAGCTCATCGCCCGTCGGGTGCGTGAGGCGCGGGTCTACAGCGAGATCGTGCCGAGCAGCATGCCGGTCGCCGAGATGCTCGCCAAGAACCCCAAGGCGATCATCCTCTCCGGTGGTCCCTCGTCGGTCTACGAAGAGGGCGCGCCGCAGATCGACCGCGCGGTCTTCGAAGCCGGTGTCCCGGTCTTCGGCATGTGCTACGGCTTCCAGCTGATGGCCAAGAGCCTCGGCGGCACCGTCGACAACAACGGCGCCCGCGAGTACGGCCGCACCCCGCTGACCGTCTCCCGCACCGGCTCCACCCTGTTCGAGGGCGTCCCGGCGGAGCACTCGGTGTGGATGTCGCACGGCGACGCCTGCTCCGCCGCCCCGGAGGGCTTCACCGTCACCGCCTCCACCGACCTGGTCCCGGTCGCGGCCTTCGAGAACGACGAGGCCCGGCTCTACGGCGTCCAGTACCACCCCGAGGTGCTGCACTCCGACCACGGCCAGCAGGTCCTGGAGCACTTCCTCTACCGCGGCGCCGGCATCGCCCCGACCTGGACCACCGGCAGCGTGGTCGACGAGCAGATCGCCCTGATCCGCGAGCAGGTCGGCGACAAGCGCGCGATCTGCGGCCTGTCCGGCGGCGTGGACTCCGCGGTCGCGGCCGCCCTGGTGAACAAGGCCATCGGCGACCGCCTGACCTGCGTCTACGTCGACCACGGCCTGATGCGCAAGGGCGAGACCGAGCAGGTCGAGAAGGACTTCGTGGCCGCCACCGGCGTCCAGCTGAAGGTCGTCGACGCCTCCGAGCGCTTCCTGAACGCGCTGAAGGGGGTCACCGACCCCGAGGAGAAGCGCAAGATCATCGGCCGGGAGTTCATCCGGGTCTTCGAGCAGGCCCAGGCCGAGATCGTCGCCGAGGCCGGCGAGCACGGCGAGTCGGTCGACTTCCTGGTCCAGGGCACCCTGTACCCGGACGTGGTGGAGTCCGGCGGCGGCACCGGCACCGCCAACATCAAGTCCCACCACAACGTCGGCGGCCTGCCCGAGGACCTCCAGTTCCAGCTGGTCGAGCCGCTGCGCAAGCTGTTCAAGGACGAGGTCCGGATGGTCGGCCAGGAGCTGGGCCTGCCGGAGGAGATCGTCCAGCGCCAGCCGTTCCCGGGCCCCGGCCTGGGCATCCGGATCGTCGGCGAGGTCACCAAGGAGCGTCTGGACCTGCTCCGCGAGGCCGACGCGATCGCCCGCGAGGAGCTGACCGCGGCCGGTCTGGACCGCGAGATCTGGCAGTGCCCGGTCGTGCTGCTCGCCGACGTCCGCAGCGTGGGCGTGCAGGGCGACGGCCGCACCTACGGCCACCCGATCGTGCTGCGCCCGGTCTCGTCCGAGGACGCCATGACCGCCGACTGGTCGCGCCTGCCGTACGACGTGCTGGCGAAGATCTCCACCCGGATCACCAACGAGGTCCGCGACGTGAACCGCGTCGTCGTCGACGTCACCAGCAAGCCGCCGGGCACCATCGAGTGGGAGTGACCGCTCCCACCGGCCGCCGGGACGCGTCTTCTTCGTCCTGAGGCCGATGCCTGAACGGCCGCGCCGTCGTTCCCGTACTGGAGGGAGCGACGGCGCGGCCGTTTGCGGTGCGGGAGCCGCTCTCCGGGAGGGACCTCCCACCGAAAGCGGCCGGGAGCGGGCAGAATGCGGACCGGACCTGTCAGGGAGTGGCAGGCGGCGAGGGAAGGTGTGAGGGATGTCGGAGGCCAGCAACGCGGTGCCGGCCGGTGGGGGAGCGGCCGGTCGGGCCGCCAGGGCGGCGCAGCGACGGGCGCTCGCGTCCAAGTACGCGCTGCTGCCCCTGCGGCTCTTCCTCGGCGTCACCTTCGTCTACGCCGCCCTCGACAAGCTCTCCGACGCCCACTTCCTGGCCGGAGCGGGCGACCCGGCGTCCTTCGTCTCGCAGACCCAGGCCGCCAAGGCGGGCGGCAGCCCGATCTCCTTCCTGCTCGGCCCCGCCCTCGACCACCCGACCCTGTTCGCGCTCGCCGTCGCCTTCGGCGAGCTGGCGGTGGGCCTGGGCACCCTGCTCGGCCTCTGGGGCCGGGTCGCCGCGCTCGGCGGCGCGCTGCTCAACCTCAGCCTGTGGCTGACCGTCAGCTGGAGCGTCTCGCCGTACTACCTCGGCAACGACCTGGCCTACCTGATGGCCTGGACCCCGCTGCTGCTGGCCGGCACGCCGTACCTGTCGGTGGACGGCTACCTGGCCCGCCGGGCCGGGCGGGACCGCGCGCGCGGGCTGGGCGAGGACCACGTCAAGCGCCGGGCGCTGGTGGACGGCGGGATCGCGGCCGTCGCGATCGGCGGGGCCGGGCTGCTCACCGGCTCGCTGACCCGCACCTTCGGCCGGGACAAGTCGGCCGAGGCCAAGCAGTCGGCCGTGCCCCAGCAGCCGGCGGCCCCTGCCTCCGGCGCCCCTGCCTCCGGCGCCCCTGCCTCCGGCGCCCCGGCGTCGGCTCCGGCGGTGCCCGCCGCGAGCGTGCCGGTCGGCGGCTCGGCCCAGGTCAAGGACCCGGCCACCGGGGACGCCGTCTACATCGTCCAGCCCAAGGCCGGCCAGTACTGCGCCTTCTCCGCGGTGTGCACCCACTCCGGCTGCGCCGTGGACGCGCCGAAGAACGGCCAGCTGTACTGCCCCTGCCACGGCTCCCGGTTCGACGCCGCGACCGGTGCGGTGGTCAACGGGCCGGCGGTCAAGCCGCTGCCCAGGTACGCCGTCAGCAAGGACGGGGACCGGCTGACCCTGGGCCCGCAGCAGAGCTGAGGACCCGGGGCCGGTGCGGGGTGCCGGCGTGGGGCCCTCCCGGCCGGTCGCTCCCCGCGGTCACCCGTCGCCGTCACTCCTCGCCGTCGGGCCGTCCGCGCCGGGCCACCGCCGCGACCGCGCCGGCCAGGCCGCCGACGCCGAGCACGATGAACGTGACCGGGATGACGATCCGCCCGTTCACCGACTGGTCGTTGAGCGCCGCGACCAGGTAGAGCACCGCGATCACGGTGAACAGCGCGCCCGCGATCAGCGAGAACAGGTCGAGCCGGTGCTTCCTCACTGCTGGACCACCTTGATGTTGCCGAGCCCGATTCCGAGTTCGAGATTGAGGGTCCCCCTGGACTGCTGCCCGTTGGCAGGGCCGATCAGGTAGGTGCGCCGCCCGGTGCTGTCGTTCTGCTCGCCGGGGACGGTGACGTTGCCCAGGCCGACCCGGGTCACCAGGTTCACCGTGACGTCGTCCGGCACGGCGACGGCCATCTCGCCCGCGCCGAGGTCGACCTTGGTGGCGAGGGTGGCCCCCGCCGGGTCGATCGCGGAGAGGTCCAGCCTGATGTCCCCGGCGCCCAGGTTGTAGCGGTCGCGCAGGTCGGTCGCCGAGGTGACGGTCCAGTCGCGATCGCCGACGGCGTCGCGCACGGAGTCCGGCGAGTGGCCGACGAAGGCCAGCGCCAGGGTGAGCAGCAGGCCGGTCACCGCCAGCCGGCGGGCCCGGCCGAACTTCGCGCCGACCAGCAGCGTCAGGCCCACCACCAGCAGCGCGGTGGCCAGCACCGTCGCGCCCCGCACGGTGGGGTCGTGGTGGCCGGCGGTGGCGGCCCAGACCGCGGCGCCCGCGCCGATCGCCAGCAGGAAGCCGAAGAAGCCGAGCGCGGAGCGCTCCCGGGGGCTCCGTACGGCGGCGGTCTCGGGGCGGCGCGGGGGCTCCTTGCGCAGCGGGTCGCCCTCCGGCAGGTCGGCGCGCTGCCACCAGGGCTGGGCCGGGCCGCCGACCGGCGGCACCGGGGTGCCGAAGGGCGGGGTCGGGGTGGCCGAGGAGGCGCCGCCGTACGGGTTGCGCTCGGGGTGGCGGGGGTCCCAGAGGTAGCCGCCGGCGCCGGCGGCCGGGCTGTCGGCGCCGGCCCTTCCGGCCGCGCGGGCGGACTCCTCCTGCTCCGGCCGCGGCCAGCGGTAGGCCCCCGCGGCGCTCGCGGCGTTCGGGGCGCTCGCGGCGCTGCCCGCACTCCCGGTGTCGCGGCCGGCCACGGAGTCCTCCGCCCCGGGGAAGTGGCGGTCGTACGGGCCGCCGCGGCGGCGGCGTTCGCGTCCCCGGCCCCGGCGGCGGTCCGGGTCGTAGCGCACCGCCAGGAAGACCAGGGCGCCGAGCAGCAGCAGCGGGAACATCTGGTCCCCGTTGCCCATCGAGGAGAAGAACACCCCGGTGCCGATCACGGTCAGCAGCACCGCGCCGACCGACTGGCCGTCCACCCGCCCGGTGAGCACCCGCTGGAGCTCGGTGCGCCCGCCGCGGCCCTTGGCCGCGGCGTCGGTCGGGACGATCAGCCAGGCCAGGCCGTACAGGAACAGCCCGAGGCCGCCGGAGAGGCAGAGCACCACCGTGACGACCCGGAAGACCACCGGGTCGATGTCCAGGTGCCGGCCCAGGCCGCCGCAGACGCCGGCCACCACGCGGTGGTGCTCGGCCCGGGTCAGTGGCGGGCGGTCCGGTTCCGGCGGGGCGGCGGGCCCGGCCTCCTCGATGCGGGGGTCCTCGGTCATGGGCACCATCCTTCCGGCCGGGGAGGGTCCGGCCCAACCGGGTCGATCCCTGTCCGTACCCTGACTTGTCCCTGATAAGGGATGGGGACACACCCTGATGCGCCCGCGGGTGCCCGCGTGGAACCATCGGTGCCGTGGCAGCCCCCGGAACCGATCCCCGACCCACCGCCCCCGACGCCGCCTCGTCGGCCGGCGCGGACCCGAGCGCGCCCGACGGCGGGCGGCCGCCCTACCGGCGGCTCTACCGCAGTCCGCAGGGACGGATGCTGGGCGGCGTCGCGCACGGCCTGGCGGTGCACCTCGGGCTGCCGGTGCGGTGGGTGCGGATCGCCTTCGTCGCGCTGTTCTTCGCGCAGGGGATCGGCGCGCTGCTGTACGCCGCGTTCTGGTTCGTGGTGCCGATCGGCATCGGCGAGCCCTCGCAGCGCGGCGGCGCCCAGTGGGTCTACGTCAACGGGGTGTTCGTCCCGGCCTCCCCCGGGGTGCAGGGCGGCCTGCTGAGCAAGGGCGGCAAGGGCGGCCAGAGCGGTCAGGGCGGCCAGGGCGGCGGCTGGGTGGGCCGGATGCGCCGGCTGCTCCAGCACACCCTGCAGGGCGAGCCGGTGGGCGCCCCGGCGGAGGGCGAGGAGGCCGCGCAGGCCGGCAAGGGCGGGCAGGGCGGCCTCGGCCAGCTCGCCGCCCTGGTGATGACGGTGATCGGCGTGATCGCCCTGCTCAACGTGCTCGGCTGGCAGACCGCCAAGCCGTACACCTGGCCGCTGCTGGCGATCGGCGTCGGTGTGGCGCTGGTCTGGCGGCAGGCCGACGACTCGCGCTGGCAGCGCTGGTTCGGCATCGAGGAGGGCGAGAAGCGGCGCGGCGCCTACACCCGGGTCGGCGCGGGCGTGCTGCTCGCGGTGGCCGGCACCATCGCGCTGCTCGCCATGCAGGGCAGCGGCTCCACGCTCGGCTCGGTGATCGAGGCCTCGCTCGCGGTGCTGGCCGGCGTGCTGGTGCTGCTCGGCCCGTACGGCCTGCGGCTCTGGCAGGACCTCGGGGCCGAGCGCACCGCCCGCATCCGCGCCCAGGAGCGGGCCGAGATCGCCGCGCACATCCACGACTCCGTGCTGCACACCCTGACCCTGATCCAGCGCCGCGCCGAGGACCCCAAGGAGGTGCTGCGGCTGGCGCGCTCGCAGGAGCGCGAGCTGCGGCTGTGGCTGTACCGCCCGGAGGCCGCCGCCGAGGCCGCGCCGGACACCATGGCGGAGACCCTGCGGGCCGCCGTCGCCGAGGTCGAGGACCGGCACGGCGTCCCGGTCGAGCTGGTGATCGTCGGCGACTGCCCGATGGACGAGAGGATCGCGGCACAGATGCAGGCCGCGAGGGAGGCGACCGTCAACGCGGCCAAGTACGGTGGCGGGGGACCGGTCCAGGTCTACGCCGAGGTGGAGGGGAGGACGGTGTCGGTGTTCGTCCGCGACCACGGTCCCGGCTTCGACCCCGACACGGTGCCCGAGGACCGGATGGGCGTACGGGAGTCGATCATCGGCCGGATGAAGCGCAACGGCGGCACCGCAAGGGTGCGGCCGGCGGCGGGCGGCGGCACCGAGGTCGAGTTGGAGATGGAGAGAACGGATGACTGAGGCAGCTCCGATGGGGGTCCCCCCGGCCGGAGGCAGGGGGAGTACTGCGCGGGTCGTGCTGGTGGACGACCACCGGATGTTCCGGACGGGGGTCAGGGCCGAGATCGGCCGCACCGAGGTGACCGGCATCGACGTGGTCGGCGAGGCCGACGACGTGGACTCGGCGGTCCGCGTGGTCGCCGAGACCAGGCCGGACGTGGTGCTGCTCGACGTCCACCTGCCGGGCGGCGGCGGCGTCGAGGTGCTGCGCCGCTCCGTCGGGCTGATGGGCGAGCAGGGAGGGGTGAAGTTCCTGGCGCTGTCGGTGTCGGACGCCGCCGAGGACGTCATCGGCGTCATCCGCGGCGGCGCGCGCGGCTACGTCACCAAGACCATCACCGGCACCGACCTGGTGAACGCGGTCTTCCGGATCGCCGACGGCGACGCGGTGTTCTCGCCCCGGCTGGCCGGCTTCGTGCTGGACGCCTTCGCCGCCACCGACACCCCGCCGGTGGACGAGGACCTGGACCGGCTCACCCAGCGCGAGCGCGAGGTGCTGCGGCTGATCGCCCGCGGGTACGCCTACAAGGAGATCGCCAAGCAGCTCTTCATCTCGGTGAAGACGGTCGAGAGCCACGTCTCCGCCGTCCTGCGCAAGCTCCAGCTCAGCAACCGCCACGAGCTGACCCGCTGGGCCACCGCCCGCCGCCTGGTCTGACGCCCCCGGCGTCCTCGCACGTCAGGGCGAGTCCGCCCGCTCGGTCCGCGTCGACGGGGCCGGGGCGGGCGGGCTTGTCGGCGGGTGGCCATAGACTCGATGTGCCATGAGTAGCCTCTTTGAAGACCTTCCGCTCCCCGGTTTCGAGGCACCCGCCGCCGGGTCGAAGCAGCCCGACGCGCCCATCGACGAGGAGCCCCCGCCGTACGACGACGACGTTCCGTACGACGCGTACGACGCGTACGAGGAGGCCATCCCGGACGGGCTGTTCCGGACCGACCACGCCGCCGAGGCGGAGCGGGACGCCTGGTACCGCAACGGCGCCGCGCGGACGGTGGTGGACCCGGCGCAGCTGCTGGAGGGGATGAACGACCCGCAGCGCGAGGCGGTGCTGCACGCGGGCTCGCCGCTGCTGATCGTGGCCGGCGCCGGCTCGGGCAAGACCCGGGTGCTGACCCACCGGATCGCCTACCTGCTGGGCGCCCGCGGGGTGCAGCCGGGGGAGATCCTGGCGATCACCTTCACCAACAAGGCGGCCGGCGAGATGCGCGAGCGCGTCGAGGCGCTGGTCGGCCCGCGCGCCCGGGCGATGTGGGTCTCCACCTTCCACAGCGCCTGCGTGCGCATCCTGCGCCGCGAGTCCAAGCAGCTGGGCTTCACCTCCAGCTTCTCGATCTACGACTCGGCGGACTCGCAGCGGCTGATGTCGCTGGTCTGCCGCGACCTCGACCTGGACCCGAAGCAGTTCCCGCCGAAGTCCTTCACGGCGAAGGTCAGCAACCTCAAGAACGAGCTGATCGACGAGGAGACCTACGCCGGTCAGGCCGCCAACCCGATGGAGAAGAAGCTCGCCGAGGCGTACGCGCTCTACCAGCGGCGGCTGCGCGAGGCCAACGCGCTGGACTTCGACGACATCATCATGACGACGGTGAACCTGCTGCAGGCCTTCCCCGACGTCGCCGAGCACTACCGGCGCCGGTTCCGGCACATCCTGGTCGACGAGTACCAGGACACCAACCACGCCCAGTACACGCTGGTCCGGGAGCTGACCGGCGGCTCGGTGGCGGACGCGCCGAAGCGCACCGCGGACGGGGACTTCGTGAACCCGGCGGCCGGGCGGCTCGCCGAGGTGCCGCCGGCCGAGCTGTGCGTGGTCGGCGACGCGGACCAGTCGATCTACGCCTTCCGCGGCGCGACCATCCGCAACATCCTCCAGTTCGAGGAGGACTACCCGAACGCGACCACGATCCTGCTGGAGCAGAACTACCGCTCCACCCAGACCATCCTGAGCGCCGCCAACGCCGTCATCGAGCGCAACGCCAACCGCCGCGACAAGAAGCTGTGGACGGCCGGCGAGCACGGCGAGAAGGTCGTCGGCTACGTCGCGGACGACGAGCACGGCGAGGCCCAGTTCATCGCCGACGAGATCGACCGGCTCACCAACAAGGGCGAGGCCAAGCCCGGCGACGTCGCGATCTTCTACCGGACCAACGCCCAGTCCCGCGTGTTCGAGGAGGTATTCATCCGGGTCGGCCTGCCGTACAAGGTGGTCGGCGGGGTGCGCTTCTACGAGCGCAAGGAGGTCCGGGACGTCCTGGCGTACCTGCGGGTGCTCTCCAACCCGGAGGACACCGTGCCGCTGCGCCGGATCCTCAACGTGCCCAAGCGCGGCATCGGCGAGCGGGCCGAGGCGATGATCGACGCGCTGGCCGCGCGGGAGCGGATCTCCTTCCCCCAGGCGCTGGTCCGGGTCGACGAGGCGTACGGGATGGCCGCGCGCTCGGCCAACGCCGTCAAGAAGTTCAACACCCTGATGGCCGGGCTGCGCCAGGTCGTCGAGTCGGGCGCGGGCCCGGCGGCGGTGCTGGAGGCCGTCCTGGAGGAGACCGGCTACCTGGCCGAGCTCCAGGCCTCGACCGACCCGCAGGACGAGACCCGGGTGGAGAACCTCCAGGAGCTCGCCTCCGTCGCCCTGGAGTACGAGCAGGACCCGGGCGAGCGGCCGGACGCCGGCGAGGAGGGCACGCCGCCGGTCGGTTCGCTGGCCGACTTCCTGGAGCGGGTCGCGCTGGTCGCCGACTCGGACCAGATCCCGGACGACGATCAGGACGGGCAGGGCGTCATCACGATGATGACCCTGCACACCGCCAAGGGCCTGGAGTTCCCGGTGGTCTTCCTGACCGGCATGGAGGACGGGATCTTCCCGCACATGCGGGCGCTCAACCAGGTCAAGGAGCTGGAGGAGGAGCGCCGGCTCGCGTACGTCGGGCTCACCCGGGCCCGCGAGCGGCTGTACCTGACCCGCTCGGTGCTGCGCAGCGCCTGGGGGCAGCCGGCCTACAACCCGGCCTCGCGGTTCCTGGAGGAGATCCCGGAGACGCTGGTGGAGTGGAAGCGCACCGGGGCGGCGCAGGCGCCGGTCCAGCGCGGCTACTCCTCGGGCTCGTCCTGGGGCAAGTCCTCGTCCGGGGGCGGGAGTTCGCGGTCCTCGTCGTCGGCGGCCGCGCCGAAGGCGGGCTGGGGGCAGTCGGTCCGGCGCGGCGGCCAGGTGGTGGAGCGCGAGGCCGTCTCGCTCGCGGTCGGCGACCGGGTCACCCACGACAGCTTCGGGCTGGGCACGGTGGTGGCCGTCACGGGCGCCGGCGACCGGGCGCAGGCCACCGTCGACTTCGGGACGGAGGGGCGCAAGCAGCTGCTGCTGCGCTACGCGCCCGTCGAGAAGCTGTAGTCGGGAAGCCGTGGGGCATGTCCCGGCCCGCGCCCGACGGCGCGGGCCGGGCGCTCAGCGCGGGTCCAGTCCGTTGGAGAGGAGCCAGGGCAGCGGGTCGATCGGCTTGCTGTCCTGCGGCCGGATCTCGAAGTGCAGGTGCGGGCCGGTGCTGTTGCCGCTGGTGCCGACGAAGGCGATCACGTCGCCCTGCTTCACCGGGCCCTTGCGCACCTTGTACGCCCGCAGGTGGCAGTACCAGGCCTCGGTGCCGTCGGGCATCTTGAGGATCGTCATGTAGCCGTAGAACGGGTTCCACTGGGTGCGCAGGGTGCCGTCGGTCACGGCGTAGACCTCGGAGCCGCCGTCCACCGGGAAGTCGATGCCGGTGTGCCGGTTGGCCCAGTGGGTGCCGGCCTCGCCGAACAGTTCGCCGAGGCCGTGCTGGGCGACCGGCATGACCACCTTCGGCTTGACCGGCTCGGGGGCCGGCTGGGCCGTGGGCTGGGCGGCGGGGGCCTCGGCGGGCTGGGCCCCGGCCAGCGGCTGGCGGGCGTCGCCGCGCGAGGCCTGGGCCGGTGCGCCGGCCGCGACCGCCTGGGCGGCCGCCGCGTGCGCGGCGGCGGCGTCCGGGGCGGCGTCCGTCGCGCTCAGCGGCACCCGTCCGGCGGCCTGGGCGCGCTGGTCGGCCTCCCCCTGCACCGTGACGGCCGCCGCCGCGGCCACCCCGAGCGCGGCCACCGACGGCAGCGCGACCCGCAGCAGCGCCGTCCGGGTGGCCGCCTTCGCGGCGCCGCGGCGCTGGGCGCGGGACTGCTCGCGGGCGGCGAGGCGCAGCTCCGCGCGGGTCGGACGGGCGGCTGCATCGGGAGCCATCGGGGGCTGCCTCCTCGGTGGGCCTCGGGCGTCGTCGGGCGAGGGGTGAAAACAGCCGTGACTGTAGCCCCCCGGCCGATGCCCCGGAAAAACCTCCGGATGTCAAGGGGTCGGCCGGGGGGTCTGTGCGGAGGTTGCGGGGAGGAGGGGCATACCGGCTGGTAGCAAGGGCCGGAGCTGTGACTTTGCCCTCCTCTTCGGAGGTGGCACGGTCAACCGTGCCGGGTGGCGCTAACCTCCCCTCAGGTTGGTTATTGACCGTTAACCGCGCCGGCGGCCCACGAGGCCCGGTCGGATGGTGGACGACGACGTCCAGGAGGCAGTCATGAGTGTGTCGGGGCCGATCCGTGTGGTGGTCGCCAAGCCCGGGCTCGACGGTCACGACCGTGGTGCCAAGGTCATCGCGCGCGCCCTGCGCGACGCCGGTATGGAGGTCATCTACACCGGACTGCACCAGACGCCCGAGCAGGTCGTCGACACCGCGATCCAGGAGGACGCGGACGGCATCGGGCTGTCGATCCTCTCCGGCGCCCACATGACGCTGTGCGCGCGGGTGCTGGAGCTGCTGAAGGAGCGCGACGCGGAGGACATCAAGGTCTTCTGCGGGGGGATCATCCCGGACGAGGACATCGCCGAGCTCAAGGCGATGGGCGTCGCCGACATCTTCACCCCGGGCACGCCGACCCGCGACGTGGTCGCCTGGGTCGAGTCGAACCTGCGGGCCGGCTGAGCCACCGCGCGTCGAGCGGGCCGTCCCTCCCCGGGGGCGGCCCGCTCCGCCGTTCCGGGGCCGAGCCCGGGGAGCCCCGGCCCCGGCTCAGCCCGCCAGCTCCGCCAGCATCGCCGCCCGGAAGCGCAGGGTGCCGGCCAGCCGGGCGAAGGTCTCGGACCACGCGGAGTCCGGGGCGGCCTCGGCGGCCAGCTCCTCCACCGCGGCGGCCGCCTCCGGGGCGAGCGCGCGCTCCGTCATCCCGAGCACCCCGCTGTGGCTCCACGGGTACGCCCCGAAGGACGCCGCCCGGGCCAGCGCCGACACCACGGCCGTGGACAGCGGCGGCGTCCACGGCGTGGCGCAGGCGCCGAGCAGCTGGAAGGCCTCGCCCAGCCCGTGCACCGTGATGAACGCGGCCGTCCAGGCGGCCCGTTCCTGCGGCGGGAGGACGGCCAGCAGCTTGGCGGGGGCGCCGGTGGTGCGCGGCGCGCGGGCCCTGGCGCCGCGTCCGGGCGGGGCCGGGGCCGGGCCGAGCAGCGCCCGGGCCCAGCCGGCGTCCTGCTGGCGGACGGCGGCCCGCGCCCAGGCCTCCCGCAGGTCGTCGGCCCAGCTGCTGCTGGTCTCGTCGATGCTGTCGCCGACCCGCAGGGCGAGCAGCTGCTCCGGCGTCAGCCCGGTGGTCTCCGGCCAGAGCGACAGCGGTGCGGCGGCCACCACCTCGCCGAACCACCAGGCCCGTTCGCCGCGCCCGGTGGGCGACTTGGGCGCGATCCCGTCGCGCTGCATCCGGGCGTCGCACTCGGTGGGCGGGGTGACCAGCAGGTGCGTGCCGGTGCCGGCGAGCCGTACGGCGGCCCGCGCCCGCTCGGCCATCCGGCGGGCCAGGGCCGAGCCGGGCAGGGTGGAGAGCAGCTCGGCGGCGGTGGCCCGGACGTTCTTGCTGCGGTCGCCGAGGGCGGCCTCCAGGAACGGTTCGTCGGCGGGGGAGAGGCCGTCCTGGAGGGCGTCCAGGAAGAGCAGGCGGTCCTCGGCCCGCTCGGTCGGCCAGGTGCCGCGCAGCAGTTCCAGGCCGGCCGCGGGATCGCGGCGGCGCAGCAGCGTGAGGTGGGTGACCCGCTCGGCGAACAGGCCCTCGTGCCAGAGCCGGTCGTCCGCGGGCTGCTGCGGCACCTCGGGGGCGGTGGTGCGCAGCACGAACCGCCAGTCGGGGTTCCGCTCGGCCAGCCAGCGGCCCGGCGGGCCGGCCAGCGCCACGGCGTCGGGGCGCAGTTCGCTGCGGGCGCGGGCGGCGTCGAGCAGGCCGGGTATCAGCGCGGCGGGCGGGCGCAGGCCCCGGGCCCGGGCGGTGCTCAGCCACTGCGGCAGCAGCTCGGCGAGGTTGGCCAGGGTGCCGCCGCTGCCGCCGGCCCGCCCGGAGAGCAGGACGGCCAGCCGGCGGGCGGCCGGCTCGGGCAGCTCGGGGCGGGTGTCCTCGGCCGCGGGCGGGCCGGGCGGCTCGGCGGCCGGTACGGGCAGCGCGCCGGCCCGGCGGCGGACGGCGGCCAGCGCGGCCAGCTCCAGCAGGGCGGTGGCCGGATCGCCCTGGTCCACGGCGTCGGCGAGCGGCAGGGCGGTGGCTGGGAGCGGGCGGCGGTCGGTGCCGAGCAGGGCGCTGGTGTGCAGGGTCTCCCACGGGTCCTGGGTGATCGTCATTCTCGGTGCTCCTGGGCGTGTCTTGTGGGTTTTGTCGGATCAGGCCGCGGCATTGGGGTGCGTGCATCGCAAGGCGGAGGAGGGAGCCACTGCGGAGCATTGGCGACCGACGACAACGCGGCGAGGTGCGTGCCCCGGGGTCGCGGGCCCGGCAGGGATCCACAAGACACGCCCTAAGGATTGGTGAGGCCGACCGGGCGTCGGTCGGCGGCCCAGGCCGTGACCGGGGCGAAGCCCTGGTGGCCGTACTCGCCGAAGACCGTCAGCGGGCGGCCGGTGGAGACGGCGGCCAGTCGCCACAGCGCCGGCTCCGGGACGGTCGAGGTGCGGACCGGCACGGTGTGGTGGCCGTCCGTCAGGAACCAGCCGTCCGGGGTGTGGACCGGGACGACGTCGCCGAGCACGGTCGGCCGGCTCTCCAGCCACGGGTCGTCGGCGACGGCGGTGCCGTAGCCGGCCACCGCCTCGGCGACGGTGAGCCCGGCGGGCGGTTCGGCGGGGCCCGGCTCGGGGACGCCGTAGCGCTCGCCGAGGGTGGCGCGCAGCGCGTGGGCGCCGGGGTGGTACGCGAGGTCGGCCTCCACCAGGTGGCCGGTGGGCAGGGCGAGGGCGGGGGCCTGGCCGGGGCGGCCGAACGAGAGCAGCAGCGCCGGGCGGCCGGTCTTGGCGCCGCGCAGCCAGATCCGGCGGGTGGTGAGCCGCTCGTCCGAGCCCCCCTCCATCGGCACGGTGCGGCTGCCGAGCACCAGCCAGCGGTCGCGGACGGTCGGGCCGGCCAGTACCTCGCTGGTCTCCACGGTGTAGCCGACCCGGGCGCGGACGGTGGCGGCCAGCTCGGCCGGCAGTTCGTCCATCCGGGTGGCGGCGGTGGCGAGCAGGTGCAGCATCGCGTACTCCTCCAGCAGCCGTTCCTGCGGCAGCGCGTCCAGCTCGCGGACCCGGGTGGCCAGGCCGGGGGCCTGGGCGTCGACCATCCGGGCGGCGACCTCCTCCCAGGGCCCGGCGGTGGACTGGTCGGCGAGGCCGTGCCGGACCCGGTCGGCCAGCCGCAGCCGCAGCTCGGCCGCGCCGGCCGCGACCCGGGTGCCGCGCTTCTCGGCCCGGCGCCGGGCGGCCTCCGGGTCGACCGGCTCCTTCGCGCGCTTCTCGGCGCGCTCCTGGCGGGAGGTGAGCCACTCGGCCACCCAGTCGGCGGGCTCCCCGGCCGGGACGGCCTGCGGGGTGCCGCTCCACAGCAGGAGGAGCCCGAGCGCGTGCTTGCACGGGAACTTCCGGCTGGGGCAGCTGCACTGGTAGGCGGGCGTGGCGAGTTCGATCGCGGTGCGGTACGGCGTGCGGCCGCTGCCCTTGCACTCGCCCCACAGTGCGGTGCCGTCGGTGCCCGTGCCGGACCACGGCGCGGGCGCCGAGAGCTTGCCCGCGGCCTTCTGCGAGGCGGCGTCAGGCGCCAGGGACAGGACGTGTTCGGTGCTCCAGCGTTCCTCCATGCGACCGACCGTAGGCGGGGGCACTGACATCGGCTGACGGCCCGTTCGGAGCCGCCGCCGGGTTGTCAGTGGCTCGGTGCAGGGTTGGTTCCACAGGCCGGGACGCCGACCTGGCTCCCCCCGATCACCCTTGCGCCCGGGGCACCCGTGTGCCCGGCGCCAGACCCGAAGGAGCCCCCATGACCGACGTTCTGCGGCAGCACGCCGAGGACGCGTTCGCCGGTGAACTGGCCGCGCTGGCCGCGCAGGACGACCGTCCGCGCCCCGAGCGCTGGAAGCTCTCGCCGTGGGCCGTGGCGACGTACCTGCTCGGCGGCGAGCTGCCGGACGGCACCCGGATCACCCCCAAGTACATCGGCCCGCGCCGGGTCGTCGAGGTCGCCGTGACGACCCTGGCGACGGACCGCGCGCTGCTGCTGCTCGGCGTGCCGGGCACCGCGAAGACCTGGGTGTCCGAGCACCTGGCCGCGGCGATCAGCGGCGACTCCACGATGCTGGTGCAGGGCACCGCCGGTACTCCCGAGGAGGCCGTCCGGTACGGCTGGAACTACGCCCAGCTGCTCACCAACGGGCCCAGTCGGGACGCCCTGGTGCCCTCGCCGCTGATGCGGGCGATGGCCGACGGCAAGATCGCCCGGGTCGAGGAGCTCACCCGCATCCCGGCCGACGTGCAGGACAGTCTGATCACCATCCTGTCCGAGAAGACGCTTCCCGTACCGGAGTTGGGCTCCGAGACGCAGGCGGTGCGCGGCTTCAACGTGATCGCCACCGCCAACGACCGCGACCGCGGCGTCAACGAGCTGTCCAGCGCGCTGCGCCGCCGCTTCAACACCGTGGTGCTCCCGCTGCCGGGCTCGCTGGACGAGGAGGTCGACATCGTCACCCGCCGGGTCGGCCAGCTCGGCCGCTCCCTGGAGCTGCCCGAACTGCCCGGCGGCGCCGAGGAGATCAGGCGCGTGGTCACCGTCTTCCGCGAGCTGCGCGCCGGGATCACGGTGGACGGCCGGACGAAGGTCAAGACCCCGAGCGGCACCCTCTCCACCGCCGAGGCGATATCGGTGGTGACCAACGGCCTGGCGCTGGCCACCCACTTCGGCGACGGCGTGCTGCGCGCCGGGGACCTGACGGCCGGCATCCTCGGCGCCGTCGTCCGCGACCCGGTGGCGGACCGGGCGGTCTGGCGCGAGTACGTCGAAGGGGTGGTGCGCGAGCGCGAGGGCTGGAAGGACTTCTACCGCGCCGCCCGCGAGGTGGGGGCATGACGACGCCCGAGGTCGCCCTGCTGGGCATCCGCCACCACGGCCCCGGCTCGGCCCGGGCGGTCGCCGCCGCGCTGGCGCAGTGGCGGCCGGACGCGGTGCTGATCGAGGGCCCGCCGGAGGCCGACGGCATCGTCCACCTGGCCGGCGAGAAGGACATGGTCCCGCCGGTGGCGCTGCTCGCCCACGCGGTGGACGACCCGGCGAAGGCCGCCTTCTGGCCGTACGCCGAGTTCTCCCCGGAGTGGGTGGCGATCCGGCACGCCGTGGAGCACGACCTGCCGGTCCGCTTCATCGACCTGCCCGCCGGGTACGGCTTCGCGCCGGCCCCGGAGGACGGCGCCGAGGGGGCGGCCGACGGAGGGACGGCCGCCGGGGAGGAGGCCGACGGGGCGGAGGCCGTCGAGCCGGTCGCCGACCCGCTGGCGCTGCTCGCCGAGGCGGCCGGGCACGACGACGCGGAGCGCTGGTGGGAGGACGTGGTCGAGCACCGCGCGCCCGGCACCGACGCGCTGGCGCCGTTCGCCGCCGTCGCCGAGGCGATGGGCGCGCTGCGCGCCGAGGGCCTCGGCGAGTCCCGCCGGGACCTGCTGCGCGAGGCGCACATGCGCCAGCAGATCCGCGCCGCCCGCCGCGCCGGGCACCAGCGGATCGCCGTGGTCTGCGGGGCCTTCCACGTCCCCGCGCTGGAGCGGATGCCCACCGTCGCCCACGACCGGGCGCTGCTCGCCGGGCTGCCGAAGAAGGTGCGCACCGACATCACCTGGGTGCCGTGGACGCACCGCCGGCTCTCCCAGGCCACCGGCTACGGCGCGGGCGTGCAGTCGCCCGGCTGGTACCACCACCTGTTCACCACCGACGGCGACCCGGTGCCCCGCTGGCTCACCCGGGCGGCCGACCTGCTGCGCGCCGAGGACCACCCGGTCTCCTCCGCGCACGTGATCGAGGCGGTCCGGCTCGCCGAGACCCTGGCCGTGCTGCGCGGCCGCCCGCTCGCCGGGCTGACCGAGACGCTGGACGCCGTGCGCGCGGTGCTCTGCGAGGGCTCGGAGGTCGCCCTGGAGCTGGTCCGGGACCGCCTGGTGGTCGGCGACGCGCTCGGCGAGGTCCCGGACGCCGCACCGGCGGTACCGCTCCAGCGCGACCTGACCCGGTGGCAGCGCTCGCTGCGGCTCAAGCCCGACGCCGCGCCGAAGGACGTCGACCTCGACCTGCGCAAGGAGACCGACGCGGCCCGCTCCCGGCTGCTGCACCGGCTGCGGCTGCTGGGCGTGGACTGGGGCGTGCCCGCGCGTTCCTCGGTGAACTCGACCGGGACGTTCCGGGAGAGCTGGCGGCTGTGCTGGCAGCCCGAGTTCGCGGTCCGGATCGCCGAGGCCGCCCAGTGGGGCACCACGGTCGAGGAGGCGGCGGTCAACAAGGCCGTCGGCACCGCCCGCGCCGCCGGGGAACTCGCCGAGCTGACCGGCCTGGTGGAGACCTGCCTGCTGGCCGGGCTGTCCGGCGCGCTGCCCGCCGTGATGCGGGTGCTCGCCGACTGCGCGGCCCTGGACACCGATGTCGCGCACCTCGCGGGCGCGCTGCCCGCGCTGGTCCGCGCGCTGCGCTACGGCGACGTGCGCGGCACCGACCACGGGGCGCTCGCCGGGGCGGCCTCGGGCCTGGCCGAGCGGATCTGCGTCGGGCTGCCGCCCGCCTGCGTCGGCCTGGACGCGCAGGGCGCGGAGGCGATGCGCGCCCGCCTCGACGAGGTGCACGGCGCGATCGGACTGCTGGCCGCCGATCCCGCCGCCACCACCTCCGACACCACCCCGGACCCGGAGGGCCCCGACGGCCCCGACGGCCAAACCGACCTGGCCCACCTGGCCGACCTGGCCGGCCTGGCCGACCTGGCCGGCCTGGCCGACCGCTGGGCCGCCGCCCTGCGCTCGCTGGCCCGCCGCGAGCCGGCCGGCGGACCGGCCACCGGCGCCCCCGGACTGCTGCGCGGCCGGGCCGTACGGCTGCTGCTGGACGACGGCCGGCTCGACTCCGAGGAGGCCGGCCGACGACTGCGGCTGGTGCTCTCCGTCGCCAACGCCCCGGCGGACGCGGCCGGTTGGGTCGAGGGCTTCCTGACCGGCGGCGGCGCCCTGCTGCTGCACGACCCGCGGCTGCTCGCCCTGCTGGACGAGTGGCTGACGGGGGTGAGCGGCGAGGTCTTCACCGACGTCCTGCCCCTGCTGCGCCGCACCTTCGCCGGGCTGGAGGCGGGCGTGCGCACCACCATCGGCGGCCGGGTCGCGGCCGGCCCGCTCGGCGAGCCTCCGGCCGTCCGCGCCACGGCCGGTGAGCTGGACCGGGCCCGCGCCGACGCGGCCGTCCCGGTGGTGGCCCTGCTGCTCGGGATCCGCCCGAGGATCCCCCGGCAGGCCGCCGGCCGCGACACCTGACACCCGCCGCGCTCATACCCGTCGCGCTGACACCCGCCGCAGTCACATCCGCTCGGTGACACCCCGCCGCGGTGACACCCACCGCACCGAACACCTGCCCCACCGCAGGCCCCGCTGAAGGAGGACGAGATGGCAGCGCCCACGACCGACGAACGGCTGCGCCGCTGGCGGCTGGTGCTCGGCGGCGAGGCCGACGGCACCGGCTGCACCCTGCGCGGCCGTGACGCCGCGATGGACGGCGCCCTCGCCGCGCTCTACCGAGGCGCCCCCGAGGAGGGCGCCCGGGCCGGGCGCACCGGCCGCCGCAGCGCCGGGCTGGGCGGCTCCGCCCCGCAGGTGGCCCGCTGGCTGGGAGACATCCGCGAGTACTTCCCGTCCACCGTCGTGCAGCTGATGCAGCAGGACGCGATCACCCGGCTCGGCCTGGACCGGCTGCTGCTGGAGCCGGAGATGCTGGAGGCCGTCGAGCCGGACGTGCACCTGGTCGGCACCCTGCTGTCGCTCAAGCACGCACTGCCCGAGACCACCCGGGAGACCGCCCGGGCGGTGGTCGGCAAGGTGGTCGCCGACCTGGAGCGCCGGCTCGCGGACCGCACCCGGGCCACGCTCGGCGGCGCCCTCGACCGCAGCGCCAAGGTCAACCGCCCCCGCCACCGCGACATCGACTGGGACCGCACCATCCGGGCCAACCTGAAGAACTACCTGCCCGAGCACGGCACCGTCGTCCCCGAGCGGCTGGTCGGCTACGCCCGCGCCCAGCGTGCGGTGAAGAAGGACGTCATCCTCTGCATCGACCAGTCCGGCTCGATGGCGCCCTCGGTCGTCCACTCGGCGGTCTTCGGCGCGGTGCTCTCCTCGATGCGCACCCTGGACACCCGGCTGGTCGTCTTCGACACCTCGGTGGTCGACCTCACCGAGCAGCTCACCGACCCGGTCGACGTCCTGTTCGCCACCCAGCTCGGCGGCGGCACCGACATCAACCGGGCGCTGGCCTACTGCCAGTCGAAGATCACCCGGCCCTCCGAGACCGTCGTGGTGCTGATCAGCGACCTGTACGAGGGCGGCATCCGGGACGGCATGCTCAAGCGGGTCGCCGCGATGAAGGCGGCCGGCGTCCAGTTCATCGCGCTGCTCGCGCTCTCCGACGAGGGGGCCCCGGCGTACGACCACGCCCACGCCGCCGCCCTGGCCTCGCTCGGCGCGCCGGCCTTCGCCTGCACCCCGGACGCGTTCCCGGAGATCATGGCGGCGGCGATCGAGAAGCGCCCGATCCCGGTGCCCGCCCAGGGGGGGTGAGGGATTCACCCGAACGTGCTAATCGGACCGATCGGTGGACCGGCCGCCCACCCCGTGCCTCCTGGGCATTCTGTGACGGTTCTCACCCATGCCGGGCAGGCTGCGGGCGGAACAGTCCCGTCCCACGGGGATAACCTGCCAGACGGACGTGACGCGCGTGTTGATTGACGTGTGCGCCCGTGGCTGTGTGGGCCGCAAGGCCGTACCTCTGCGTACCCGCACCGCCCCGACGACCCGCAGCGAAGATCCTGCCGTGGCACGCTCGTAGAGACACAATCCGCGACCACGAACAAGGACAAACACGTGGACCTGTTCGAGTACCAGGCGAGGGACCTCTTCGCCAAGCACGGCGTGCCCGTGCTTGACGGCGATGTCATCGAGACCGCCGCAGACGCTGCCGCCATCGCGGAGCGCTTCGGCGGCCGCGCCGTCGTCAAGGCTCAGGTGAAGGTGGGTGGCCGAGGCAAGGCCGGCGGCGTCAAGCTCGCCGCCGACCCGGCGGACGCCGTCGCCAAGGCCGAGCAGATCCTCGGCATGGACATCAAGGGCCACACCGTTCACAAGGTGATGCTGGCCCAGACCGCGGACATCAAGGACGAGTACTACGTCTCGTTCCTGCTGGACCGCACCAACCGCACCTTCCTGGCCATGGCCAGCGTCGAGGGCGGCGTGGAGATCGAGGTCGTCGCCGAGCAGAACCCCGAGGCGCTCGCCAAGATCCCGGTCGACGCCAACGAGGGCTGCACCCCGGAGAAGGCCGCCGAGATCGTCGCCGCGGCGAAGTTCCCGGCCGAGGTCGCCGACCAGGTCGCCGAGGTCCTGCAGAAGCTGTGGACCGTCTTCATCAAGGAGGACGCCCTCCTCGTCGAGGTCAACCCGCTGATCAAGTCCGGTGAGGGCAAGATCATCGCGCTCGACGGCAAGGTCTCCCTGGACGAGAACGCCGAGTTCCGCCAGCCGGAGCACGAGGCGCTCGAGGACAAGGCCGCGGCCAACCCGCTCGAGGCGGCCGCCAAGGCCAAGGGCCTGAACTACGTCAAGCTCGACGGCCAGGTCGGCATCATCGGCAACGGCGCGGGCCTCGTCATGAGCACCCTCGACGTGGTCGCCTACGCCGGTGAGAACCACGGCGGCGTCAAGCCCGCCAACTTCCTCGACATCGGCGGCGGCGCCTCGGCCGAGGTCATGGCGAACGGCCTGGAGATCATCCTGGGCGACCCCGACGTCAAGTCGGTCTTCGTCAACGTCTTCGGCGGCATCACCGCGTGCGACGCGGTCGCCAACGGCATCGTGCAGGCCCTCGCCCTCCTGGAGGGCAAGGGCGAGGAGGTCACCAAGCCGCTGGTCGTCCGCCTGGACGGCAACAACGCGGAGCTGGGTCGCAAGATCCTCGACGACGCCAACCACCCGCTGGTCCAGCGCGTGGACACCATGGACGGTGCGGCCGACCGCGCCGCCGAGCTGGCCAACAAGTAAGGAAGGGGACTTAACACCATGGCTATCTTCCTTACCAAGGACAGCAAGGTCATCGTCCAGGGCATGACCGGCGCCGAGGGCATGAAGCACACCCGCCGCATGCTCGCCTCCGGCACCCAGATCGTCGGCGGTGTCAACCCGCGCAAGGCCGGTACCACGGTCGACGTCGACGGCACCGAGATCCCGGTCTTCGGCTCCGTCGCCGAGGCCATGGAGAAGACCGGCGCCGACGTCTCCGTCCTCTTCGTGCCGCCGGCCTTCACCAAGGCCGCCGTCATCGAGGCCATCGACGCCGAGATCGGCCTGGCCGTCGTCATCACCGAGGGCGTCCCGGTGCACGACACCGCCGCCTTCTGGGCGCACGCCGGTGCCAAGGGCAACAAGACCCGCATCATCGGCCCGAACTGCCCCGGTCTGATCAGCCCCGGACAGTCGAACGCCGGCATCATCCCGGCCGACATCACCACCTCCGGCAAGATCGGCCTGGTCTCCAAGTCCGGCACCCTGACCTACCAGCTCATGTACGAGCTGCGGGACATCGGCTTCACCTCGGCCGTCGGCATCGGTGGCGACCCGGTCATCGGCACCACCCACATCGACGCTCTCAAGGCCTTCCAGGAGGACCCGGAGACCGAGATCATCGTCATGATCGGTGAGATCGGTGGCGACGCCGAGGAGCGTGCCGCGGACTTCATCAAGGCGCACGTGACCAAGCCGGTCGTCGGCTACGTCGCGGGCTTCACCGCCCCCGAGGGCAAGACCATGGGCCACGCCGGCGCCATCGTCTCCGGCTCCTCGGGCACCGCCCAGGCCAAGAAGGAGGCCCTCGAGGCCGCCGGTGTCAAGGTCGGCAAGACGCCGTCCGAGACCGCCCGCCTGGCCCGCGAGATCATCGCCGCCCAGGCCTGATCCCGCCCCGCGCGTGACGAGCGCCCCCGCCCTCCCGGGCGGGGGCGCTCGCCGTTCTCCCGATCAGTGCCGTCGTTCTCCTGATCAGTGCCGCCGCGGCCCCGTCGTGCAGGGCAGCGGCGACCACTGCCGACAGGCCACCGGCCCCTGCGGCGGGGGAGCGGCGCCCCGGGCCGCCGGCGGCAGCTCCCAGCGCGCGAACGCCTGCGGCTGCGGATCCGCCAGGACGGCCGCCAGGCCGGGCGCCGGGCTGCACCAGATGCTGGCGATGCCGTTCGGCGCCCCGTCGGGCAGCAGCGGCACACCCGACTCCCCCTCCTCCGACCAGGTGACCGGCAGACACAGCGCGGGCGCCGGCGGCGCGGTCGGCCGGAACAGCTCCGCCGGGCGCACCCCAGCCAGGGTCGCCAGCGTCGCCCCGCCCACCACGACCGTCAGCAGCGCCGCCGCGCCCGTCCGGCTCGCCGTCCGCAGCCGGTAGCGGGCCCGCAGCACCGGCACCGGCGTCCGGTGCGGCTCCGGGCAGCCGCGCACCGCCGCCCGGTGCAGCAGCCCGCACAGCCCGTCCGCGAAGCCCGGCGCCGCCGGATCCGGCCCCACCAGCTCCGGCACCCACGCGGCCAGCGCCGCCCGGGCGGCCCACACCCGTCCCTCGGCCGCCGCTCGGGTGGACTCCACCTCCACCGCGACCGCCGCGGCCGGCAGCCCCAGCCCGTCGTGCAGCACCAGCGCCCGGCGCTGGGGGCGGGACAGCCGCTTGAGCGCCTTCAGCAACGCCCGGTCCCGGTCGGTCAGCCGGTCGTGGTCCGGCAGCACCGCCTGCGACTCGTCGGCCGGCCGCACCTTGATCCGCCGGTGCGGCAGCCCCCATGCGTGCGCCCGACGGGGGCCGCCCCGGTGCCACGGGGACAGCGCCAGCTCGCAGGCGCGCACCCGCACCCAGCCCTCCGGGCTCCCCGACGCGGCCACCGCGCCCCAGCACCGCCGGGCCTCCCCGAACGCCCGCCGCACACAGTGCACCGCCCGGTGCCGGCAGGAGGTCAGCAGGAACACCTGCTGCACCAGCCGGGTGTGCGCGGTCTCGTAGAGCTCCTCGAAGCTCCCCACGGGGGGCTCCGCGTCGAGGTCGTCGTCCCCGCCCCCGGGAGCGGCGGCGGCCAGCGCCGTCCGGCCGGGACTGGCGGGGGCGCGTTCCTCCGGTGGCTCCGGCCGGGCGGGTCGGGGGTGTCCGGCGTCGGCCTCAGGTGCGGCCGGGGCTCGGGGCGGAATGCCGCTGCCGTCGGCGGCCGGGTGCGGGGGCCGGTCGGGGCCGACGGGGGTGTGCCCCACGGACTCGGCGGGCTGCGGCTGCCGGTCGTCCGGCTCCGGTACGGACGAGGGCCGGTGCGGCGTGTCGTCGCGGTCAGCGGCCCCGGCGGTGTGCTCCGGTCCACCTCCCCCGCCCGCGGCGGCGGTCGCGGTCGGGGCGCCGCACGGCGTAGCCGGACCCCGGCCCGGGCGCGGAGCCCGGGCGGGCGCTGTGGGGTCGTGTTCCTCGTGCTCCGGTGAGGCCTGCCGTTCCCGGTCGGGGCCGACGGGGACGTGCCCCGCGGGCCCGGCGGTCGGCGTGCCGGTCGACCCGCTTTCTCGACTCGCGCTCATGGCCGGAGCGCTGGTCGGCCGGCCGTCTCCACTCGCCGTCGCGGTCGGGGCGCTCGCCACCCGAGCCTGCCCGGTGGGGGGCGTGCGGGGAGCATCTCCGCGCCCGCCCGGGTCGGCGGGGGCCGTCGGCGGGTGGCTCGGGTCGGGCGGCTGATGGTGCCCGTCGGCCTGCGCCGGTGCGGCCGAGGGCGCCGGATTCGCGTCGGCGTCTCCCGGTCGGCCCCCGGGCGTGAGTGCCCGCTGCGCGCGCCGGGGGGCGGCGCTCTTCGCGGTGGCCGGCGGTGTGACGGCAGCCGGCTGCGGCTGGTCGGCCGGAGTCCCGTGATCCGTGCCGCCTACCAGGGCCGCTCCCCGGGTGCCGTCGGCGGCACCCGGGGCGGGTTTCCCGGCTCGTGCGCGGCGCCGCTTCCCGGCCGCGTCCCCGTTCGGGGCAAGGTCGGCCCGTGGGCGGGCTGCTCCCTCCATGGGGTGGAGGGCGGCGGCGGGGCTCGGGGCCGGGGCCGTGTGGAGCGGGCCGGGCGGTGGGGGCCAGGCGCCCCCGGACGGGCCCAGGCCGGCCGGGAGCCCGGTCGGGTCGGGGTCCCGGGGGCGGTGCTGGGTGGCGGCCAGCAGGGCGAGGGCCTCCGCCTGGGTGCGGGTCCCGAGCTTGCGCAGGGCGCGCTGGAGGTAGCTGCGGGCGGTGGTCGGGGTGATCCCGAGGGTGGCGGCGGTGCGGGGGAGGTCGTGGCCGGCCGCGAGGTGGGCCAGGGTCTGGGCCTCACGGGGGGTCAGTTTCCGCAGCAGGTGGCCCGGGTCGGCGTCGGCGCGGGCGGGCTTGCGGTGGCGCTCCGGGGTGGGGGAGTCGGCGGTGGGTGGCGTGGCCATCAGACGCTCCGTGCCGGGGCGCCGGCGGCTTGGGGGCAGGGTCTGAAAATGCGCATAAGCCAATAATCTGGGACACGGCGGCGGTTTGGCGCTTCACGGAGCATGGCGAGTCGCCTTGGCACCATGTGGCCCATGACGCAGCTGATGGGCCGTCCGATCCTGGAGTCGCCCGGTGAATTGGGCGGACGCCCCGCGCTGGCCGACGTGTTGGCGGGAGTGCGGACGGCGCTGGTCGGCCTGGCGGTGGTCGGCGCGCCGGTGCTCGGGCTCTGGGTGGTGTCGCCGTACGCGGAGGACGGCGCGGCCGCTGTCACCCGGTTGGCGGGGGTGCTCTGGCTGCTGGGGCACGGCGCGCCGCTGCTGCGCGGCCCGGCGGACGCCCCGCTGACGGTCACGCCGCTGCTGCTCGGTGTCCTGGCCGTGGTCCGGCTCTACCGGGCGGCCGCCGGGGTGGCCGCCCGGCGCGGGCTGCGCTCGCGCTGGGGCGGGCCGGTGGCGGTGTGGGCGGGGTACTGCGCGGTGGCCGTCGCGGTGGCGCTGCACTGCGCGGGTGGCGGGGTGTTCCGCAGCCGGGTGCTGCTGGACGTGCTGGTGGTGGCGCTGGTGGCGGGGCTGGCGACGTCCGCCGGGGCCCGTTCGGTGGCCGTCCTCGACGTGCCGGTCGACTTCCCGCTGGACCGCCTTCCGTCGCCGTACCGCCCGGTCGGCGGTGCGCCGGTGGTGCGGGCCGCGGCGCTGGCGGCCGGGGCCGGGCTGGTCGCGGCGGGCGGCCTGCTGGTGGTGTGCTCGGCGGTGCTGGACGCGGTGGCCGGCGGCGGGCGCGGGACGGCGCTGCTGGGGAGCGGGCCCGCCGCGGTGCTGGGGCTGGTGCTGCTCGCGCTGGCGCTGCTGCCGAACGCGGTGCTGTGGGGTGCGGCGTACGCGGTGGGGCCGGGCTTCGCGGTGGGCGCCGGGACGGCGGTGTCGCCGACCGGTGCGGTGCTGGGCCCGGTGCCGGAGTTCCCGCTGTTCGCCCTGCTGCCGGCGGACGGGCCGGGCGGCTGGCGGCTCGTGGTGGCGGTCCTGCCGCTGCTGGCCGGGGTGGTGCCGGCGGTGCTGCTGGGCCGGGCGGCGGCGGGCCGGCGGCTCGCGGTCTCCGGGGTCGGGGCGCCGGCCGGGGAGCGGCCGGGGCCCTGGCCGCCGGCCGCGACGGTGGTGGCCGCGCTGGCGGCGGCGCTGTGGGCCGGGGCCGGGGCGGCGGTGCTGGGCTGGCTCTCCGGCGGGGCGCTGGCGGCGGAGCGGCTGGCCTGGGTGGGGCCGCTGCCGTGGACGGGTCCGGCGGCGGCGGGCTGGATCGCGCTGGTCGCCGTTCCGGGCGCGTTGCTGGTCCGGTACCGCACGCTGGGCCCGGCGGACGGCGTGGGCGTGTACGCCCGGCTCGCGCGCCGGGCCCGCCGGGGTGCGCTGGGGCTGCGCGCCGGTGCGTACGCCCTCGTGCTGCGGCTCTCGGAGCCGGGCGTCAGGCCCGCCGCCGACGATCTGGACCTCGACGGCTGAGCCGGACCTCGACGACCGGCGGGACCGGGGCGACGAGCGGGACCGGGGCGACGAGCGGGACCGGGGCGACCGGGTGACCCGGCCGGCCGCGAACCCCCGACTACTCGGTGTTCCCGGTGAAGTCGACGTACCACTGCGGCGCGTACCGGTCGCAGTTCTGGGCGCCGACGCTGGTCAGCGAGTCCTGGACGCAGGTGACGTAGTCGCGGTAGTGGTACCCGAGGCCGATCACCGAGGTCGCGACCACGACGGTCATCGCGCCGGTCAGGACGCCGGCGAGCGCGGCCGGGGTGAGCGGGTTCGACGCGGGGGCGGCGGGGAGCGGTCCGGCCGGTCCGGCGACGGTGGCGGCCGGGGCGGGCCGCCGGGTCCGCAGCGCGCCGACGCCCCAGACGATGCCGAGCACCCCGATCAGCAGGGCGATCCAGTGGAACCCCGCGAACAGGCAGACCAGGGCGAACGGCCCGGCCAGCGCCGCGTTGCGGGCCTTGCGGTGGGCCGGGTCGGCGAGGTCGAGCCGGGGCGGCTGCGGGGCCGGCGGGCGCTGGCCGGGGCGGCCGTCGCCGGGGCCCCACGGCGGCGGCAGCTGCGGGCGCTCGCCGCCCTGGCCCTCGGAGCCACCCTGCCCGGTAGGGCCACCCGGCCAGGCGGAGCCACCCTGCCCGGTAGGGCCGCCCTGCCCGGTGGGGCTACCTTGGCCGTCGGAGCCGTGGCCCCCGCCGGCCCAGGGGCTGCGCGGCTGCCACGGCTGGTCCGGGGCATCCGCCGGCGGCGGCGCGAAGGGGTTGCGCTCGCCGGTGTCGTCGCCGCTGCTCATGGGTTCAGCCATTCCTTCTCGGTCGGGGCTCGTTCGGAGGTTCTCGCGTCGGAGCGGTCTCCCGCGCCCCAATGATCCCGCAGCCGTCCGTCGGGCCACCGGCGGCCCGGTGCCGCGGGGCCGGGCGGGACGCCGGGGGGCCGGTGCGGCCCGGGGCGACTCCGGTGCGGTGGGCCGGAGGAGATCCCCGTCTCAACTACGCGCGTAGCGCCGCCGGGAGGGTGCGGAGGCCCTCCGACCAGCCGTTATCGTGGTGACGGTCAGCAGCCCACAGAGGTTCCCCGGGGCCCGCGTCGCGGCGGATTTCCCTGGAGTTCCCCCTCGCTCGACCTGCCGTTCGTAGTGGCCCCACCACCGGTGGACGTACCAGCGGACGGCGCCCGACCTACGGAGAGACGCGCAGTGGCCGCCGCCCCCGCCCAGCACTTCCCGCCCCGTACGCCCGGACCGGCCCGCCTGGTGGTGCTGGTCTCCGGCTCCGGCACCAACCTGCAGGCGCTGGTCGACGCCGTCGCCGACCCGGCCTACGGCGCGGAGATCCTCGCCGTCGGTGCGGACCGGGACGGGATCGCCGGCCTGGACCGCGCGGAGACGGCGGGCCTGCCGACCTTCGTCCACCGGGTGAAGGACCACCCGGACCGGGCCGCCTGGGACCGCGCGCTGACCGCCTCCGTCGCCGAGTACCAGCCGGACCTGGTGGTCACGGCCGGTTTCATGAAGATCCTCGGCCCCGAGTTCATCACCGCCTTCGCCGGGCGGATCGTCAACACCCACCCCGCACTGCTGCCCTCCTTCCCCGGCGCCCACGGCGTCACCGACGCGCTCGCGTACGGGGTGAAGGTCACCGGTTGCACCGTCCACCTGGTCGACTCCGGCGTGGACACCGGGCCGATCATCGCGCAGGGCGTCGTCGAGGTCGTCGACGCCGACCACGCCGATGGCGGCGAAGCGCTGCACGAGCGCATCAAGACTGTCGAGCGCAAGCTGCTCGTCGACGTCGTGGGCCGGCTGGCCCGCGAAGGTCACCGCATCGAGGACCGAAAGGTATGGATCCCGGCATGAGTGCCAGCTCCACCACCACGCCCGTTTCGGAGAACGTCCGTCCGATCCGTCGCGCGCTGATCAGCGTGTACGACAAGACCGGTCTGGAGGAGCTGGCCCAGGGCCTGCACGCCGCCGGGGTCGCCATCGTCTCCACCGGCTCCACCGCCGGCCGGATCGCCGCCGCCGGCGTCCCGGTGACCGAGGTGTCCGAGCTGACCGGCTTCCCGGAGTGCCTGGACGGGCGCGTGAAGACGCTGCACCCCCGCGTGCACGCCGGCGTGCTGGCCGACCTGCGGCTGGAGTCGCACCGCGCGCAGCTGGCCGAGCTGGGCGTCGAGCCCTTCGACCTGGTCGTGGTGAACCTCTACCCGTTCAAGGCCACCGTCGCCTCCGGCGCCACCCCGGACGAGTGCGTCGAGCAGATCGACATCGGCGGCCCGAGCATGGTCCGCGCCGCCGCCAAGAACCACCCCTCGGTGGCCGTGGTGGTCGACCCGGCCCGCTACGGCGACGTGCTGGAGGCCGTCCGCGAGGGCGGCTTCGACCTGGCCACCCGCAAGCGCCTGGCCGGTGCCGCGTTCGCCCACACCGCCGCCTACGACGTGGCCGTCGCCTCCTGGTTCGAGGACGGCTACGCGCCCAGCGACGAGCGTTTCCCCGAGTTCCTGGGCTCCACCTGGGAGCGGCAGAACGTGCTGCGCTACGGCGAGAACCCGCACCAGGGCGCCGCGCTGTACAGCGACGGCACCGGCGGCCTGGCCGGTGCGCAGCAGCTGCACGGCAAGGAGATGTCGTACAACAACTACGTCGACACCGACGCCGCCCGCCGCGCCGCCTACGACCACGCCGAGCCGGCCGTCGCGATCATCAAGCACGCCAACCCGTGCGGCATCGCGACCGGCGCCGACGTCGCCGAGGCGCACCGCAAGGCGCACGAGTGCGACCCGGTCTCCGCGTACGGCGGCGTGATCGCCGTCAACCGCCCGGTCACCGTCGCGCTGGCCGAGCAGATCGCCCCGATCTTCACCGAGGTCGTCGTGGCCCCCGGCTACGAGGAGGGCGCCCTGGAGGTGCTCACCCGCAAGAAGAACCTGCGGGTGCTGCTCGCCCCCGAGGCCCCGGCCAACCGCCAGGAGGTGCGCCCGATCTCCGGTGGCGTGCTGCTCCAGGAGGCCGACCGGGTGCACGCCGAGGGCGACGACCCGGCGAACTGGACCCTCGCCACCGGTGAGGCGCTGTCCGCCGAGGAGCTGGCCGAGCTGGCCTTCGCCTGGCGGGCCTGCCGGGCCGTCAAGTCCAACGCGATCCTGCTGGCCAAGGACGGCGCCTCGGTCGGCGTCGGCATGGGCCAGGTGAACCGGGTGGACTCCTGCAAGCTCGCCGTCGAGCGGGCCGGCGAGCGCGCCAAGGGCGCCTACGCGGCCTCGGACGCCTTCTTCCCGTTCGCGGACGGCCCGGCGATCCTGATCGCGGCCGGCGTCAAGGCGATCGTGCAGCCCGGCGGCTCGATCCGTGACGAGGAGGTCGTCGCGGCGGCCGCCGAGGCCGGCGTGACGATGTACTTCACCGGCGCGCGGCACTTCTTCCACTGATCCGCCGCCCGGCCCGACGGCCCGACTGCGTGACGGCATGACAGAGCGGCCCGGCCCCCTCCGAGGAGGGAGCCGGGCCGCTCTGCCGTGCGGGCCGGTCAGTAACGCGGCCGGTTGAACCAGTTCACGCCGTCCTGGACGCACATGGCGGTGATCCAGATGATGCTGATCGACAGCCAGAGCAGGGCCATCACCAGGCCCACGGCGGAGCCGGCGCCGATGGCGCTCAGCAGGATCAGCAGGCCGACCAGCGCGCCGAGCGAGCCGTACACGATGGTGGTGACGCGGACGGCGTTCCCGCCCTTGCCGAACTTCGCGCCGAGCGTGATGGAGAGCGCGGCGAACAGCCCGAACAGCACCGCGACGACGATCAGGATGCCGGCGGCGGCGTCGCCCAGCGCGGTGAACGGGTTGTCGCCGCTCACGGACCGGCTGGAGTTGGTGACGTCCTTGGCGGCCGCACCGATGACCATGTAGAGGATCGCGAGGAGCGTCTGCACGCCGCCGACGATGAACAGCAGTACGCGGGTGGTCGTCACCAGGCCCGGCATGGACAGCTGCGGGGCCGCCATCGGCGGGTACCCGTAGGCGGGGGCGGCCTGCGGGTAGCCGTACGCGGCCTGCGGCGGCGGGGCCTGCTGCGGGTAGCCGTAGCCCGGGGCGGCCGGCGGCTGGCCGTACGGGTTGTTCGGGTCGGGCGGGTAACTCATGGATGCCTCCGGGCAGTTACGGGGACGCGGGGACGGGACACGGACGTCCCGGTGCCGGTCGGTGGGTCGGGCCACCGGCCGAAGGGGACGTCTGGCGGAGCGGGATGACAGCCCGGCGGCGGTGACGGGCGCCGCGGCTCGGCAGCGCGGTGAGCGTCAGGGGCGCGAGGCGGCCGACGGGTGCGGCGCGGGCGGGACGGTGCCCCCGCGGTCGGACTGCTCGTTCTGCTGTGATCGGCTCACTGGCTCTTTCCCCCGGGTACGCCCCGCCGCGGGGTCCGTCGGCTCGTCACCGGGCCGGTGTCGCGGCGGGAATGCGCGCTTATCGTCATCCGGACGGCGGCGCCCTGTCCAGCCGGTTACGCGTGGTGCGCCCAGACTGTGGCGCAACCGCAACGTGCGGCGGACCTTCGTACCCGTCCGTTCACCCGCCCGTCCACCTGTCCGTCCATCTGATTCGTCCACCCGGCCGTCCACCGGCCCGTCCACCGGCCCGAACGGGTCCGTCCACCCGTGCGTCCACCCGTGCGTCCATCCGTGCGTCGGCCCGCCCGCCCGTCCGCCCGGCCCCCGTCCGCCCGCCCCCGGAGCGTGGCCGCGGCGGTCGGCGGCCCTCGGTACGGAGACCTCCGGCGATCCGGGAGAATGGGGTCATGACTGCCCAGATTCTCGATGGCAAGGCCACCGCCGCCGCGATCAAGTCCGAACTCGCCGCCCGCGTGGCGGCCCTCAAGGCGAAGGGCGTCACGCCCGGCCTCGGCACCGTCCTGGTCGGCGACGACCCGGGCAGCCGCTGGTACGTGAACGGCAAGCACAAGGACTGCGCCGAGGTCGGCATCGCCTCGATCCAGCGCGAGCTGCCCGCCACCGCCACCCAGGAGGACGTCGAGAACGTCGTCCGCGAGCTCAACGCCGACCCCTCCTGCACCGGCTACATCGTCCAGCTGCCGCTGCCCAAGGGCCTGGACCAGAACCCGGTCCTGGAGCTGATGGACCCGGACAAGGACGCCGACGGCCTGCACCCGACCTCGCTCGGCCGCCTCGCCCTGGGCATCGAGGGCCCGCTGCCGTGCACCCCGCTCGGCATCGTCGAGCTGCTGCGCCGCCACGACGTCGAGATCGACGGCGCCGAGGTGGTCGTGGTCGGCCGCGGCATCACCGTCGGCCGCTCGATCGGCCTGCTGCTGACCCGCCGCAGCGAGAACGCCACCGTCACCCTGTGCCACACCGGCACCCGTGACCTCGGCGCCCACCTGCGCAAGGCCGACATCATCGTGGCCGCCGCCGGCGTGCCCCACCTGGTCAAGCCGGAGGACGTCAAGCCGGGCGCGGCCGTGCTGGACGTCGGCGTCAGCCGCAGCGAGGGCAAGATCGTCGGCGACGTGCACCCGGGCGTGGCCGAGGTGGCCGGCTGGATCTCCCCGAACCCCGGCGGCGTGGGCCCGATGACCCGCGCGATGCTGCTCAACAACATCGTCGAGGCGGCCGAGCGCCGCGCCGGCATCTGACACCCCAGGGACGGCGAGCATGACTGAACCGCGACCGGCACGGTCCCGCCGCAGGCCGGTCAAGACCACCGGCACCCTGCCGCCCGAGGGCTCCTCCGCGGCCCTGGGGCGCGATCACGCCCTGCCGGTGCGGCAGTGGCCGATCACGCTGGTCCTGCTGGTCGTCGGCGCCGGCCTCGCGGTCACCTGGTTCGCCGACTTCAAGGACGGGTTCAAGTACGGGCTGCTGATCCTCGGCTTCGGGGTGCTGCTCGGCGCGGTGCTGCGGCTGGTGCTTCCCGAGGTCGGGATGCTGGCGGTGCGCAGCCGCTTCACCGACGTGATCGTGCTGAGCTTCCTGGGCATCTCGATCGTGCTGCTGACCCTGGTGGCGCAGCCGAACCCGTGGCTGCAGATCCCCCTGCTCGACAACATCGGCCAGCTGATGGGCCGGCCCAGGCACTGATCCGCGGGCCCGCGACGGCCCCCGCCCGGCACCATGGAAATCCAGGGTCCGGGCGGGGGCCGCCTTGCTTCCGTCACGCATCGGCCTCCTGTGACGCATCAGCCACGCCGGGGCACCCGGCGTAGGCTTCCCTTTGCGATAACCTGACGCCGGTCTCTCGACGTCGAGAGAGATCATCCTGGCTCCAGTGCCGGTGTGCCTGGGGCGCCTGGCGATTTGCTGGAGAAGGTAGAAATGACCCGCACCCCCGTCAACGTCACCATCACCGGAGCGGCCGGCCAGATCGGCTACGCGCTGCTCTTCCGCATCGCCTCGGGCCACCTGCTCGGTGCCGACGTGCCGGTGAACCTGCGCCTCCTGGAGATCCCGCAGGGCCTCAAGGCCGCCGAGGGCACCGCCATGGAGCTCGTCGACTGCGCCTTCCCGCTGCTGCGCGACATCAAGATCACCGACAACCCGAACGAGGCCTTCGACGGCGCCAACGTCGCGCTGCTGGTCGGCGCCCGTCCGCGCACCGCGGGCATGGAGCGCGGCGACCTGCTCCAGGCCAACGGCGGCATCTTCGGCCCGCAGGGCAAGGCCATCAACGACAACGCCGCGGACGACATCAAGGTCCTGGTCGTCGGCAACCCGGCCAACACCAACGCCCTGATCGCCCAGCGCAACGCCCCGGACGTCCCGGCCGAGCGCTTCACCGCGATGACCCGCCTGGACCACAACCGCGCCGTCGGCCAGCTGTCCGCCAAGACCGGCGCCCTGGTCTCCGACATCAAGCGCGTCACCATCTGGGGCAACCACTCCGCGACCCAGTACCCGGACGTCTTCCAGGCCGAGATCGCCGGCAAGCCGGCCTTCGAGGCCGTCGGCAGCGACCTGGCCTGGCTGGAGCAGGACTTCATCCCGACCGTCGCCAAGCGCGGTGCCGCCATCATCGACGCCCGCGGCGCCTCCTCGGCCGCCTCGGCCGCCAACGCCGCCATCGACCACGTCCACACCTGGGTCAACGGCACCGCCGAGGGCGACTGGACCTCCATGGGTGTCGTCTCCGACGGCTCCTACGGCGTCCCGGCCGGCCTGATCTCCTCCTTCCCCGTCACCACCAAGGACGGCAAGTTCGAGATCGTCCAGGGCCTGGAGATCTCCGACTTCTCCCGCGCCCGCATCGACGCCTCGGTCAACGAGCTGGTCGAGGAGCGCGACGCGGTCCAGGAGCTGGGCCTCATCTGAGCCCGCCCCGTACGGCTTCACCGGCGGGTGGCGGCCGTCCTACACTGGCCCGCTGTGAACGAAACACTCGGGGACGCCGCGCTCGTCCTCGTCTTCATCCTGCTGGGCGGGTTGTTCAACGTCGCCGAGATCTCGCTGATCTCGCTGCGCGAGGGCCAGATCCGGACGCTGGAGGGGCGCGGCACCCGGCGCGCGGCGCGGGCCGCGCACCTGGCCGCCGACCCCAACCGCTTCCTGGCCGCCGTCCAGGTCGGGGTGACCTGCATGGGCTTCCTGTCGGCCGCCTTCGGCGCGGACACCCTGTCCGGCAAGGTCGCCCCGCTGTTCGTCCGGGCCGGGCTGTCCGAGGGCGTGGCCGACGCGGTGGCCCTGGTCGGCCTCACCCTGGTGATCAGCTACGCCTCGCTGGTGCTGGGCGAGCTGACCCCCAAGCGGATCGGCCTGCAGCGCGCCGAGTCCATCGCGGTCGGCGCCGCGCCGGTGGTGGACGTGATGTCGGTGGTGCTGCGGCCGGTGATCTGGCTGCTCGGCCACTCCACCAACCTGATGGTCCGGCTGCTCGGCGGCGACCCGACGGCGGGCCGCGGTTCGATGAGCTCCGAGGAGCTGCGCGGCCTGGTCGCCGCCAACACCGAACTCGGAAGCGACGAACGGGCGTTGATCGCCGACGTTTTCTCCGCAGGGGAGCGTCAGCTGCGCGAGGTGATGGTCCCGCGCACCGAGGTGACCTTCCTGGACGCCGAGCGCCCGCTGGCCGCCGTCCGGCACCAGGCCGACACCTCCCCGCACTCGCGCTACCCGGTGGTCGAGGGCAGCGCCGACGCGGTGGTCGGCTTCGTCCACGTCCGCGACCTGTACGGCGCGCGCGGCGAGCAGGCCGCCAAGGTCCGCGACCTGGCCCGCCCGGTCAAGCTGCTGCCCGGCACCAAGCTGGTGCTGGAGGCGATGGGCGAGATGCGCCGGGAGGGCCACCACCTGGCCATCGTGGTGGACGAGTACGGCGGCACCGCCGGGATCGTCACCCTGGAGGACCTGGTCGAGGAGGTGATCGGCGAGATCCGGGACGAGTACGACCGCCCGGTGACCGCCCCCACCCGCCGGCTGGCCGGCGGCGGCATGGAGCTGGACGGTCTGCTCAACCTCGGCGACTTCGCCGAGGAGACCGGCGTCACCCTCCCCGAGGGCCCGTACGAGACGGTGGCGGGCTGCCTGGTCGCCGCGCTCGGCCGGCTGCCCCGGGACGGCGACCAGGTGCGCGTTCCGGTCGAGGGCGGCGGCGGGGTGCTGCTGACGGTGGCCAAGGTCGAGGGCCGGCGGATCGCCCGGGTGGGGGTGAGTGCGGTCACACTGGCCGAACCTCCGGGGGCGGAGGTTTCCTGAGCGAGCGGTGGAACTGGAACAATGGCGCGCATGGTCAACGCAGCGGTCACTGGTCCGGTCAAGGACCGTCCCCGGGTGCTCTCCGGCATCCAGCCCACTTCCGGCTCGTTCCACCTCGGCAACTACCTGGGCGCGGTGCGCCAGTGGGTCGACCTCCAGAAGGAGAACGACGCCTTCTACATGGTCGTCGACCTGCACGCGATCACGGTGCCGCAGGACCCGGCGACGCTGCGCGAGAACACCCGGGTCTCCGCCGCCCAGCTGCTCGGCGCGGGCCTGGACCCGGACCACTGCACGCTCTTCGTCCAGTCGCACGTGCCCGAGCACGCGCAGCTCGCCTGGGTGATGAACTGCCTCACCGGCTTCGGCGAGGCCTCGCGGATGACCCAGTTCAAGGACAAGTCCTCCCGGTACGGCTCCGAGAGCACCACGGTCGGCCTGTTCACCTACCCGATCCTCCAGATCGCGGACATCCTGCTCTACCAGGCGGACGCCGTCCCGGTCGGCGAGGACCAGCGCCAGCACGTGGAGATCACCCGTGACATCGCCGAGCGCTTCAACACCCGCTACAGCCCGACCTTCACGGTCCCGAAGCCGTACATCCTCAAGGAGACGGCGAAGATCATGGACCTCCAGGACCCGGGCGTGAAGATGAGCAAGTCCGCCTCCTCGGCCAAGGGCCTGGTGGGCCTGCTGGACGAGGCGAAGGCGAGCGCCAAGAAGTTCAAGAGCGCCGTCACCGACACCGGCACCGTCGTCTCCTACGACGAGGAGGAGAAGCCGGGCGTCTCCAACCTGCTGCGCATCCACTCCGCGCTCAGCGGCCAGTCGGTCGAGCAGCTGGTCGAGCACTTCGAGGGCAAGATGTACGGCGCCCTGAAGACCGAGCTGGCCGAGCTGTTCACCGAGTGGGTCACCCCCTTCCAGGAGCGCACCCGGCTGTTCCTGGACGACCCGGCGGAGCTGGACCGGGTGCTGGCGATCGGCGCCGAGAAGGCCCGCTCGGTGGCGTCGGTGACCCTGGAGACGGTGTACGACCGGATCGGCTTCCTCCCGGCCGCCAAGCGGTGACTCCCCTCACACGCCTGCCTGGTGGTGACGACCTCCCCGAGGTCGTCACCATCGGCGTGTCCGTGACCGTTCCGGACCCGTACGGCACGGCGATCCAGGACGCCCGGGCCGGGCACGGGGATCCGCTGGCCCGGTCGATACCCACCCACGTCACCCTGCTGCCGCCGACCGAGGTGCCCGCCGAGGCGCTGGCGAAGATCGAGGAGCACCTGGCGGCGGTGGCGGCCGCGCACCGCCCGTTCCGGATGCTGCTGCACGGCAGCGGGACCTTCCGTCCGGTCTCCCCGGTGGTGTACGTCCGGGTCGAGGAGGGCGCCCAGGAGTGCCGGCTGCTGGAGGCGGACATCCGCTCCGGCCCGCTGGCCCGCGAGCTGGCCTTCCCGTACCACCCGCACGTGACGGTCGCCCACGGTCTGTCCGACGACGTGCTGGACCAGGCGTACGAGCAGGCGCGCGACTTCCGGGCGGACTTCCCGGTGGAGGGCTTCGGACTCTCCCGCTTCGACGCGGACGAGGTCTGGCGGCCCTGGCGGAGCTACCCGTTCGGCTGAACTTCGTGAACTAGCCTCCCGCGCCGCCGAGTTCGAGCATCCGGTCGACCACCCGGCGGGCCGCGCCGCCGTCGTCCAGCGCGCAGTGCTCGGCCCGGAAGCGCCGGTAGCGCCCGGCGTAGCCGGGCGGCGGTCCGCCGTCGCCGTCGGCGAGTTCGCGCAGCGCGCCGAGCAGTTCGGCCGAGGTGGGCAGCAGCGGGCCGGGGGCGTCCGCCTCGAAGTCGAAGGAGAAGCCGCGCAGGGTGTCGCGGTAGTGCTCCAGGTCGTAGGTGAAGAAGTACATCGGGCGGCCGGTGATGGCGAAGTCGAACATGATCGACGAGTAGTCGGTCACCAGGACGTCCGCGACCAGCAGCAGTTCCTGCGGGTCGGGGTAGTCCCCGCAGTCGTACAGGAAGCCGTCGCCGGCGCCGGGCAGCGGTTCGCGCACGTGCGCGTGCGGGCGGACCAGCAGCACGTGGTCCGCTCCGAGCAGGCGCCGGGCGTGGTCGAGGTCCAGCCGCAGGTCGAGCCGGAAGCCGTCGCCGTCGCCGCGCTGCTGGTCCTCGCGCCAGGTCGGCGCGTACAGCACGATCCGCCGGTCCGCGGGGACGCCGAGCCGGCGGCGGACGGTGGCGGCGGTCCGCGGGTCCGGGCGGGCGAGCACGTCGTTGCGCGGGTAGCCGGACTCCAGCAGCTCGCCGCCGTAGCGGAAGGCGCGGCGCAGGATCGGGGTGGCGAACGGGCTGGGGGAGAGCAGCAGGCTCCACTGCGGGGTCTCCCGGTCGAGCGCCGCCAGGTAGCCGCGGTCGGCCAGCCAGGGGCTCTCGACGTCGTGGGCGATCCGCTTCAGCAGGGAGCCGTGCCAGGTCTGCACGACGACCTGGCCGGGTCGGCGCTCCAGGAAGTCCGGGAAGTGCGTGTTGCCGACCAGGTACCGGCAGGTGGCCAGCGCGCGGTACCACTCCGGGCTCCAGCTCCGCACCGGGACGACCCCGGGCGGCAGCTCGGCCTGGGCGTCGTCGACCACCCACAGGTGCTCCAACCGGGCGCCCCGGCGCACGAGTTCGGCGTGCACCGCGCGCGGCGAGTCGGCGTAGCCGCGGCCGCCGAACACGTCGTACAGCACCGCCTCGCGCAGCGGCGCGCGGCGGGCGGCGGGGTAGCGCTCGGTGCGCAGCCGGCGCTGCGTCCAGGCACTGCGCTCGGCGGCGGTGAGCACCGGGGTGGAGTCCACCACCAGGGTGTCGTGCCACCGGCGTTGCAGCAGGATCCGCTTGCCGCCGGTGGTGGTGGCGGCGGGGACACCGGGCAGTGCGGCGGGGGCGGCGAGCAGCGGCCGGCCGTCCCCGGGGCGCCCGGCCGGCTCCAGGGCGGCCTCCCAGACGCCCTTGCGCAGCGGCAGCGCCACGCCGTCCGAGCCGGTCCGGCCGGCGGGCACCCGGACCCGGAAGCGGCCGCCCGGGCCGGTGTCGACCGGGGTGCGGACCTCGCTCGCGGAGCCGGAGTGCCGCAGCACCAGCTGCAGCCGGTCGGCGGCCGGACCGGGGCAGTGGCCGGACAGTTCGAAGCCGTCGTCCCGGACGGCGATCCGGTCGACCAGGCCGGCCGCGGGCTGGACGCAGAGCTGGAGCCGGCCGTCGGCGAGGTGCTTGAGGTAGAGCACCCGGTCCGGGGTGCCGGGCAGCGGGTGCTGGCCGGCCACCGGGCCGCCGCGCTCGTCGAGGCAGAGCTGTTCGGTGCCGCCGTCGGGGCGCAGCAGTTCGGCGTCCCAGTGCTCCAGCCTGCCGCTGCCCCGCCCGTCGGCGGTGAACGGCCGGTACGGCACCCGGACGGTGAAGGTGTTCCCGGTGCGGGCGAGCGGCTGCTCGAGCACCGCGTCGCTCTCCCGGTGGCGCAGCCGCAGCACCGTGCCGGAGGGGCAGGCGTCGGCGACCCCGCCCAGGTCCAGGCCGTCGGGGGCGGGCGCGGCGCGGGTGATCCGGACGGCGGGGCGCTCCAGCCGCAGGTGCAGCCGGCCGTCGGCGAAGAACGGCTGGAGCCGGACGCCGTGGTCCACCCAGTGGGCCGGCGGGTACTCGCCGGAGCCGCACCAGTGCGGGGCGAGGGTGCCGTAGCGGCGGCGGACCCGGGCGGGGCCGGGGCGGGTGAAGAGGGTGGCCTCGATCCGCCAGTCGCCGAGCAGCCAGTGGTCCCCGCGGCGCAGCCGGCCGGGCGCTATCAGCGCGGTGAAGCCGGACCAGTCGTGGTTGTGCGCGGACTGGGCGCTGTCGTCGGTGACCTCGGGCATCCGGCGGGGGCGCGAGCGCAGGTGCACCGGCGGCTGGGAGCGGTTCTGGTGGCGCAGGGTCAGCCAGGTCCAGGCGGAGCCGGGGCGGGCGGTGTCCTGGCCGTTCGGGCGGGCGAAGCCGGTGAGTTCCAGGCCGCGGCCGTGCCAGCGGGCGCGCAGCAGCCCGAAGACGACGTCCTCGTCGTCGGCGGGGCGGCCGGCGGCCACCCGGGGAGCGGCGTGCGGCAGGACCAGCCGCGTGAGCACGGGCATGGCGGTGGAAGCCTTTCGGACGGGAAACCAACATCCCACCCAGAAATGGCGCCGGGGTCAATTGCACGCCTTTTCGAATGCTCCGGGGAATGCATTTCCGGGAACACCGGTTCGACACCGGCTCCGGTGTTCCGGCTGTCCGCCCTTTCCCCTTGAAAGGATCCCCCGAAAGGCTCCTCCAAAGGCCCCTCGAAGGTTCCTCGAAGATTCCCCCGAAAGGACCTTCGAAGGATTCCCCCGAAAGGTTCCCGAACGCGCGCGGAGGCGCCCGGCACCGGTTGCGGTGCCGGGCGCCTCCCGGATCGTGCGCGGTGCGGCTACGGCTCCTTGCGGAGCATCGCGTCCACCACCCGGGCGGAGGCCTTGCCGTCGTCCAGGTCGCAGTAAGCCTCGCGGAACGCGGCCGCCCGGTCCGCGTACTCGGCCGCGACCTCGTCCACCCGGCCGAGCACGGAGACGAGCTCCTCGGAGGTGGCCGGCATCGGGCCGGGCGCCTCGGCCTCGAAGTTCAGGCTGAAGCCGCGCAGGTTGTCCCGGTAGTGCTCCAGGTCGTAGGTGAAGAACACGATCGGCTTGCCGGTCGCGGCGAAGTCGAACACGCTCGCCGAGTAGTCCGTCACCAGCACGTCGGCGATCAGCAGCAGCTCCGCCATGTCGGGGTAGCTGCCGACGTCCCAGATGTAGCCGTTGCCGGCGCCCGGGATCTGGCCGCACATCAGGTGGTGCCGGCGCACCAGCAGCACCTGGTCGTCGCCGAGCGCGGCCTTGGCCGCCGCCAGGTCGATCCGCAGGTCGATCTGGTAGCCGTTCTGCGGCCGGCGCCGGTCCTCGCGCCAGGTCGGCGCGTACAGCACGACCTTCTTGCCCTCGGGCAGGCCGAGCCGCTCCCGGACCTGCTCGGCGGTCTTCTCCCGGTCGGACGCGAACAGCAGGTCGTTCCGCGGCGAACCGCTCTCCAGGATCTCGCCCTTGAAGTCGAAGGCGCGCCGCAGCACCGGGGCCGACCAGCGGTTGCCGGCCACCAGCAGGCTCCAGTTCGGGACCTCCCGGGCCAGGCTCTTGAGGTACTTGGAGTCGGTGAACCAGACCTTCTCGAAGTCGAAGCCGATCTGCTTCAGCGGGGTGCCGTGCCAGGTCTGGACGACCACCTGGTCGGGACGGCGGACGAAGAAGGCGGGCAGGTGGGTGCTGGCCACGACGTACTTGGCGGTGGCCAGCGCCTCGTACCACTCCGGGCTCCGGAAGCGCAGCGCCGTCGCGCTCTGCGGCAGCTCGGCCTGCATGTCGTCGTTGCCCCACAGGTGCTCCAGCGGCAGGCCGCGGCGGACCAGCTCCTCGTGGACGGCCCGGGGCGAGCCGGAGTACGTGCCGTACTTGCCGGTGTGGTAGAGCACCGTGTCGCGCACCGGCAGCCGCCGGGCGGCCGGGTAGTCCACGCTCTGCAGCTGGCGCTGGCGGTAGCCGGCCCGCTCCTCGGGCAGCAGCACCGAGTCCGACTCCAGCGACAGGCCGTCGTGGCTGCGGCGTTCCAGCAGTATCCGCTTGCCGCGGGACTCCACCACGACCGGCAGGACGTCGAAGCAGTCCGGGGTGACCAGCGCGGCAGCGTCCGGCAGGTCCGGCACCTGGACGCCGACCGGGCGGAAGACGACGTGCCAGGTGCCCCGGGAGAGCGGCACCCGGCCGGCGAAGGAGGCCGTCGGCACGGCGGGCAGCGCGGTGCGGAACCGGCCGTCCGAGATCTCCACCGGGTAGGCGTGCTCCTCCTCGCGCCACTCGTGACGGACCACCAGCTCCCAGCGGTGCGCGCCGGGCAGCGGGAACGAGCCGCTCAGCAGGAAGCCGTCGGCGCCGCGCGAGGACACCTCGTCCACCAGCGGCTGGAGCACCTGGTCGGAGAACTGGAGGTGCCCGTCGGGGGAGGGCTTGGAGTAGAGCGCCCGGCGCTCGGCGGCCGGGGCCTGCGGGTTCAGCGCCAGGTGCAGCCGCTCGGGCGCGTTGCGGTCGTCCCAGGCCAGCGGGACGGTGCTGCCGTCGGCCAGCAGCAGGGCGCCGTTCCAGTGGTCGCGGCTGCGCTCGGAGGCCACCGGGTCCAGCTCGGCCCAGGCCTCGCGGACGGCGGTCAGCTCGGCGACCGGGACGGCCGCGGTGAACGGCTGGAGCGAGCCGACCGGAGTGCCCAGCTCCAGCGGGAAGGTCACGTGGCGGTCCGACTCGGCGTGGGTGAGCCGCAGCCGCGCCCCGGCGAAGCTCGGGCCGGAGCGGGCCGCGCCCGAGACCTCCAGCCGGTCGCCCCGCGCGGCCAGACCGGTCACCCGGGCGCTGACCGTCTCCACCCGGAGGTAGAGGAAGTTGTCCCGGATCCACGGCACGATCCGCACGTCCGGCTCGACCCAGTGCGACGGGAGGAACAGCGCGCTGTCGCTCCACCCGGCCGAGACCCGGCCCTTGTAGACGCCGCCCTTGCCCGCGCCGGCCACCAGGACGCGCCAGTTGCCGTCCTTCCACTGGCCGCGGTGCCGGAGCTTCCGCGGGTCGATCGCCACGCTGAAGCCGGACCAGTCGCAGCTGTACAGGTCGTGCTGGCAGCTCGCGGTGGCCTCGGGGGCGTACGTCGTCTTCATCGGCACCGCGATGACCCGGCGGCCCTTGGCCTCGCGCAGCACCAGGGTGCGGACCATGTCGTGCTTGCCGGCCGCGCCCAGCTGCTCCGGGTAGGCGTGCCCGGTCAGCCGCAGCTTCCCGTCCTCCCAGGAGCTGCGGTACAGCCGGCTGCGGATGACCAGCGAGTTGTCCAGCTTGAGCACCCCGGCCGGCACGCTCTTGCGCCCGCCGCGCAGGAACGGGTAGTCGGCGTACGGGCGCAGCAGGCCGCGGGCCTGGACGCCGCCGCCGCTCTCGCGCTCGTAGGTGATCTGGTCGACCAGCTCGTCCATCCGGTCCGACAGGGTCAGGTGGAACTTCAGCCGCAGCGGCGCGCGCAGCCGGCTGACGTGGTCGGCGCCGATCGCCCGGAGCAGCCGGCCGACGTGCTGGAGGTAGGCGTCCCGGTACTCCTTGTCCCCCTCCACGAGGGACGAGAAGAACATCGGGATCTCCTCGACGAGGGTGTTCTCGTCGTAGGAGCGCAGGTACTCGGCGAAGCGCGGCTCGGTCTGCTTCATCAGCCAGGCGCGCACCAGCTCGACCGAGGCGACCCGGTCGATCAGGCCCTTGGGGTTGGTGCGCATCTGCGTGATCGACATCTCGCCGACCTCGCGCTCGCGCCAGTGGTAGATCGGCTCGGAGAGCACGTCCACGCTCTTGGCCAGGAAGTGGTGCGGCACGCTGACCGGCGCGTCCTCGTACAGGATGCCCTCGGGGTAGAGCAGGCCGGCCGCGTCGAAGAACGAGCGGCGGTACACCTTGTTCCACGCGGTGCGGTCGGTGACCAGCGCCGGGATCTCGGTGATGTGGGTCTTGAGCCTGGTCTCCTTGAACGGCTTCAGGTGGCCGCCGGACTGGTAGTAGCCCACGGCGCGGAAGCGCAGCACGTTGCCGGTGCAGAAGTCCGAGCCGGTCTCGTCCAGCGTGTTGATCATCAGCTCGTACGCGCTCGGCGGCATCGAGTCGTCGCTGTCCACGAAGCACAGGAACTCGGAGTCCGGGTCGATGTGCCGGATGCCGGTGTTGCGGGCCGCGCCGAGGCCCTTGTTCACCTGCCGGACCAGCCGGAACCGGGAGTCCTTCGCCGCGTACGCCTCGGCGAGCGCCGCGCTGCCGTCCTTCGAACCGTCGTCGACCATGACGCACTCGAAGTCCGTGAAGGTCTGGGCGGCGATCGAGTCGAGGCATTCGACGAGATAGCGCTCGACGTTGTAGATCGGGACGACGATGGAGAGGCGGGGAGCCATCGGCTACGCAGGCCTTTCTCTGGAGGAGCGTGGCAGCCCGTACGGGGCCTGGCCGCACTTGGATCGGTGCGTACGTGCGCCCCCGATCCTACCTCCGGGGACCTCGCCCACCCGGGGACCACTACGCTGGGTCCGTGTCCCGTTTCAGCGTGATCGTCCCCGTGTACCAGGTCCAGGACTACCTCTCCGAGTGCCTCGAATCGGTGCTCGCCCAGGACGGCCCGGACTTCGAACTGATCGCCGTGGACGACCGCTCCCCGGACCGCTGCGGCGCCATGCTGGACGAGGCCGCGGCCGCCGACGCCCGGGTCCGGGTGCTGCACCTGCCGGAGAACGTCGGCCTCGGCCGGGCCCGCAACGCCGGCCTGGAGGTCGCCACCGGGGACTACGTGATCTTCCTCGACAGCGACGACACCCTCACCCCCGGATTGCTGAAGGGCATCGACGAGCGGCTCACCGCCACGGGTGAACCGGACATCCTGGTTTACGACTACGCCCGCACCTACGCCGACGGCCGGATCACCCGCGCCGCCTCCGCGCACGTCTTCGGCGCCGCCTCCCCGGACGTCTTCGACCTCGACGCCCGCCCCGACCTGCTCGACCTGCTCCAGGTCGTCTGGAACAAGGCCTACCGCCGCGACTTCGTCACCGAGCAGCGGCTGGTCTTCCCGGCCGGCTACTACGAGGACACCCCCTGGACGTACCCGGCACTGCTCGCCGCCGCCCGGATCACCCTGCTCGACGAGGTCGGCGTGCACTACCGCCAGCGCCAGGAGGGCGGCAACATCCTGGCCACCGCCAGCCGCAAGCACTTCGACGTGTTCGCCCAGTACGACCTGGTCTTCGCCTTCCTCGACCGCCGCCCCGACCTGGAGCGCTGGCGCCCGGTCGTCTACGGCCGGATGCTGCACCACCTCAACACCGTGGTCTCCAAGCCCGGCCGGGTCCCGCCCGGCGACCGCCGCGAGTACTTCCGCCGGGCCGCCGAGCACTGCGCCCGGCTGCGGCCCGCCGGCTACCGGCCGCCGCCCGGCGTGGACGGCGTGCGCACCGAACTGCTCAGCCACGGCCGCTACGGGGCCTACCAGGCCGTCCGCGCCCTCGCCAAGGCCCGCCGACTCGTCAAGCGGTAAGTACGGCCTGACACCCGTTCGGGGGACATGCCGGTATAACCGGTAGGTGGACTTCCTGACCCGTCTGCCGGTTGTCGGCCCGCTCGTGGCCCGGGTGCTGCGCAGCCGCCCGTACCGGGTGTACGAGTACTTCTCCGCCGCCCGGGGCAACCGGCTGGCCGGCGCCGTCACCTTCTTCGGCTTCCTCGCCCTGTTCCCGCTGCTCACGGTGGGCCTGGCGATCGCCGCCGCGGCGCTGAGCGACAGCCGGGTGCACGAGCTCCAGGAGCACATCGCCGACCAGCTGCCGGGGCTCTCGGACGCGCTCAACCTGCCCGCCCTGGTGTCCAACGCGGGCACCGTCGGACTGGTCGGCGGGGCGCTGCTGCTGATCTCCGGCCTCGGCTGGGTGGACACCATGCGCACCTCGATCCGGGACCTGTGGCAGCTGCCCCAGGAGGAGGGCAACCCGGTGCTGCGCAAGGCCTGGGACGTGGCGGTGCTGGCCGGCCTCGGCCTGGTGTCGCTGTTCTCGCTGGCCGCCTCCGCCACCGGGACCACACTGGCCGGCCGGATCGCCGACGCGACCGGCCTGGGCAGCGGATACCTGCTGACCACCGTCGGCGTGCTGATCGCCATAGCGTGCGACATGCTGCTCTTCGCCTACCTGCTGGCGCCCTTCCCCGGGATCACCGACCAGCGCCGCCGGGACCTCGTGCAGGGCGCGCTGATCGGCTCGGTCGGCTTCGAGCTGCTGAAGCTGCTGCTCGCCTCCTACCTGGGCTCGGTCGCCGGACGGAGCCTCTACGGGGCGTTCGCCACGCCCGTGGCGCTGCTGCTGTGGATCAACTTCGTCTCCCGGCTGCTGATGTACTGCGTGGCCTGGACGGCGACGGCCGACCCGCGGGCCGCCCGGGAACGGACCAGGGCGCACGGTCGGACGCTGCTGGAGGCGGCCGACAAGGCGGAGGCGGCGGCCGAGGCGGACGCCGCGGAGCGGGCCGTCCGGGCCGGGAAGAAGAAGGAGGCGACGGGGAAGGGGAGCACCCGGCCCCAGGACTGAGACCGGGCCCTCCCACGGGCCGGCGCGGCGGCGGACCAGGCGGCGGACCAGGCGGGGATCGGCCGGGGATCAGCCGGGGGACCGGCCGGCGGAGCGGCGCCGTCGCAGCACCACCGCGCCGAACCCGGCCGCGGCCCCGGCGAGCACCACGGCCGACCAGCCGACCGGGCCGAACCAGCCGTTCCCGTCCGCCGCGGCGGACGCCGCGGGGGCGGCCGGGGCCGAGGGGTGCGGCGGTGGCGCGGGCGGGCCGTCGGTGCCGCCGGCCTGGCCGGCCGGCTCGGCGCCGCCGGGCGGCAGCTCGTCGACCAGCCTGCCGACCGGCTGGACCTTGCCGGCCGCGGCGAAGCCCCAGTCCAGCAGCGCGGCCGTCTCGTCGTACACCTTCTGGTAGCTCGCCGGGTGCATCACCGTCACCAGCAGGGTGCGGCCGCCGCGCTCGGCGGCGCCGACGAAGGTCGAGCCGGCGTTGGTGGTGGTGCCGTTCTTCACGCCGATCAGGCCCGGGTACTTGCCCAGCAGCCGGTCGGTGTTGGCGATCCCGAAGCTGCCGCGCTGGCCGGTCTTCCGGTCGACGGCGCCCGGGAACATCGCGTCCCGGGTGGCGCAGTACATCCGGAAGTCCGGGTTGCGCAGACCGGCCCGGGCCATCAGCGACAGGTCGTAGGCCGAGGAGACCTGGCCGTCCATGTCGTAGCCGTCCGGGGAGACCACCCTGGTGTCCCGCGCCTGGAGCGCTTCGGCGCGCGCCTGCATCTCGGCGACGGTCCGCTGGATCCCGCCGTTCATGTGCGCCAGGACGTGCACCGCGTCGTTGCCGGAACTCAGGAACACCCCGCGCCACAGGTCCTCGACCCGGTAGTCCAGGTCCTCCTTGATGCCGACCAGGCTGCTGCCGGGGCCGATCCCCTGGATCTCCTCGTCGGCCACCCGGTGCACCGCGTCGCGGTCGAACTTGGGCAGCACCGTGTCCGCGAAGAGGATCTTCAGGGTGCTCGCCGGGGGCAGCCGCAGATGCGGATTGCTGGCCGCCAGCACCTCCCCCGACGCCACGTCGGAGACCATCCAGGACCGGCCGGTGAGGTCGCCGGGCAGCGGCGGGGCGCCCGCCATCGGGGCGACCTGCACCCCCGGGAGCCCGAGCCGCTCGCCACCGATCGCGACCGACGGCGGCGGCTGCTGCGGGGCCGCGCCCGCCGGGGCGGCGAGCAGTACCGGCAGGGCCGCGGTGACCGCGGCGCACAGGCGCGCGAACGTGAGACGGGGTGTGGGCACCAGCAGACCGTACCCACTCACCGCTTCCGGCGCCCGCCCCCCGCAGCCCGTCCTCCGCAGGAGGGGCCCGCCGTACGCCGATCGGCGGCCCGCGCATACTGGGGACGCACACCGCCTTCACACGCCGAGGACCCCCATGAAGCTCAGCCGCCGCACCTCCTGGTTCCTGACCGCCTTCGGGGTCTGGTCGATCATCATCTGGACGACCTTCGTGAAGAACCTCTGGAAGGACTCCGGCGGCCAGGCGTTCACCGGCGGCGACCACTCCCAGCCCACCGCCTTCTTCTGGGTCCACCTCCTCCTCGCCGTCACCTCCTTCGCCCTCGGCATCGCCGTCGGCACCATCGGCGTCCGCGGCCTGCGCGCCACCCGCCGCACCCCGGCCACCGACTGACAATCCCGTTGCCGCTGTCGGTCCCCACTGGCAGGATCCTCACCGCTTTCACATGAAACCGGTCCGTTGGACACCAGGGGTGGGGAACCTTCATGACACTTCGACACGCCCGTCGCATCGGCGGGGCCACCGCGGCGGTGCTCGCCGCCGGTCTGCTCGCGGCGCCGGGTGCCGCCGCCGTTCCGGGGGAGGCGGTCACCGACCCGAAGGCGCTGCCCGCACCGGGCTTCGCCGCCACCGGCGTCCGCACCGACGCCTGCGACGACACCACCGCCCCCGGCTGGCTGGAGGTCGCGAACCCGGTGCTGACCGTCTCGGCCACCTCGCCACAGGTGCGCTTCAAGGTCTGGGACGACTCGACCCCGGAGCACGACAAGATCGTCGACACCGCCGTCGACGTCACCGGCGGTACCGCCCGGCTGGCCACCAGCGGCCTGGCGGACGGCCATTCCTACTCCTGGCAGACCTGGCCCGCGTACGACCCGGGCAGCGGCAAGCCCGCTCCGACCTGCCACTTCCGGGTCGACCTGACCCACCCGGGCCTGTCCGTCTCCTCCACCGACTTCCCGGAGACCGGCTCCGGCACCACCCCCGGCAAGTACGCCGGTGAGAACGGCGTCTTCACCCTCAAGGGCCTCGACGCCGCCCCGGCCGGCGGCCAGGCCTCCGGCGTGGCCTGCTACCAGTACGTGCTGAACGGCTCGCTCGGCGTCGGCTGGGACTGCGCCTCCGGGCACACCGTCAAGGCGGGCGCCGACGGCACCGCCCAGCTCACCCTCAAGCCCAAGGACTGGGGCACCAACCTCCTGACCGTCCAGGCCATGGACGACGCGGGCAACGTCGGCCAGCCCTCCACCTACGCCTTCTACGCGCCGTGGGACCCGCGCCCCAAGCCGGCCGTCCCCGGTGATGTCGACGGCGACGCCGTGCCGGACATCCTGCTCCCGGACGCCCAGGGCAACCTGCAGCTCATCAGCGCCGCCGCCGCGGACACCACTCCGAGCTCCATCGTCCCGGCCGCGCTCGCCCCGGCACACGCCGGCTGGCAGGACTACCAGGTGCTGCACCGGGGCTGGGCCAACATCCACGGACCCGGCGACGACCTGGTGGTGCGCCCCAAGGGCAACGGCGGGGGCCTGTACGTCTACGCCAACTGGAGCAAGGGCGACTTCAGCGACCGACTGCCCACTTTCGCGTGGAAGCCGTCCGACTGCCTCGATCCCGCGGGTGGGTCGATCGCCTGCCCCGAGGACTACGCCGCGGACTGGTCCGCTGCCGACCAGCTCGTCGCGGTCGGCGTCCGCACCGGCACCGAGCCGTCCCTGCCGACGCTCCTCTCGGTCGAGCACGGCAAGCTGTACGCCTTCATCGACACGGGCCGTGGCTACGGCTACGCCCAGCCCGTCGCCACCACCGGCGACTGGAGCGGCTACGAGCTGATCGCCCCGGGCGCGGACGCCTCCGGCAACCTCACCGTGTGGGCGCGCGAGCGGGCCACCGGCACCCTGCACGCCTACCCGGTCACCAGGACGTCCGACGATCTGCTGGACTTCTCCGCCCTCGCCGATCCCTCGGCGAACGTGGTCGCCACCGGCTTCACCACCGCCGCGTACCCGACCCTCGACAGTGCGGGCGACGGGGACGGGGACGGCAAGCCGGACCTGTGGGCCGTCACTCCCGACCGGCACCTGGTGACCTTCAGCGGCTGGTCCGCTCCGAAGGACCTCGGCGCGCTGCGTTAGAGCCCGGGAACGCCGGAGGCCCCCGCCCCGATCGGATGATCGGGGCGGGGGCCTCCGGGCTGTCAGGCGGGGATCAGAAGCGGCGGGTGACCAGGGCCCGCTTCACTTCCTGGATCGCCTTGGTGACCTCGATGCCGCGCGGGCAGGCCTCGGAGCAGTTGAAGGTGGTGCGGCAGCGCCACACGCCCTCACGGTCGTTGAGGATCTCCAGGCGCTGCTCGGCACCCTCGTCGCGCGAGTCGAAGATGAAGCGGTGCGCGTTGACGATGGCGGCCGGGCCGAAGTACTGGCCGTCGTTCCAGAACACCGGGCAGGACGACGTGCACGCGGCGCACAGGATGCACTTGGTGGTGTCGTCGAAGCGCTCGCGGTCCTCGGCGGACTGCAGGCGCTCGCGGGTCGGCTCGTTCCCCTTGGTGATGAGGAACGGCATGACGTCCTTGTACGCCTGGAAGAACGGGTCCATGTCCACGACCAGGTCCTTGAGGACCGTCAGGCCCTTGATGGCCTCGATCGTGATCGGCTTCTCCGGGTCGACGTCCTTGATCAGGGTCTTGCACGCCAGCCGGTTGCGGCCGTTGATCCGCATGGCGTCGGAGCCGCAGATGCCGTGCGCGCAGGAACGGCGGTAGGTGAGGGTGCCGTCCTGCTCCCACTTGATCTTGTTGAGCGCGTCCAGGACGCGCTCCTTCGGGTCCATCGTCAGCTGGTAGTCCACCCACACCGGGTCCGGGTGCTCCTCCGGGTTGAACCGGCGGATCCGGAAGGTGACGGTGATCGGCTGGACGGCGCCGGCTTCGACCGCGTCCAGAGCGGCCGAGTGCTTCTCCACGGTCGGAGTGCTCATCAGTACTTACGCTCCATCGGCTGGTAGCGGGTCGTGACGACCGGCTTGTAGTCGAGGCGGATGGAGGTGGTGCCGTCGGCGTCCACCTCCTGGTACGCCATGGTGTGCTGCATGAACTTCACGTCGTCACGGGTCGGGAAGTCCTCGCGGTAGTGGCCGCCGCGGGACTCCTCGCGGGCCAGCGCGGAGACGGCCAGAACCTCGGCCAGGTCGAGCAGGTTGCCGAGCTCGACGGCCTCCAGCAGGTCCGTGTTGTACCGGAAGCCCTTGTCCTGGATGGAGACGTTCTTGTAGCGCTCCTTCAGCGCGGCGATGTCCTCGACCGCCTGCTTCAGGGTGGCGCCGGTGCGGTAGACCATGGCGTTGGCGTCCATGGTCTCCTGCAGCTCCTTGCGGATCTGCCCCACGGACTCGGTGCCGGTGGACTCGCGCAGGCCGTCGACCAGCGCCTGCACCTTCTCCTCCGGGTTCTCCGGCAGCTCGACGAAGCCGTTCGCGTTGGCGTAGTCGGCGGCGGCGATGCCCGCGCGGCGGCCGAACACGTTGATGTCCAGCAGCGAGTTGGTGCCCAGGCGGTTGGCGCCGTGCACGGACACGCAGGCGACCTCGCCGGCCGCGTACAGGCCGGGGACGACGTCGGTGTTGTTGCGCAGGACCTCACCCTCGACGTTGGTCGGGATGCCGCCCATGGCGTAGTGCGCGGTGGGCTGGATCGGGATCGGGTCCGTGTAGGGCTCGATGCCGAGGTAGGTGCGCGCGAACTCGGTGATGTCCGGCAGCTTGGCGTCCAGCTGCTCCGGCGGCAGGTGGGTCAGGTCCAGGTAGACGTGGTCGCCGTCGGGACCGCAGCCGCGGCCCTCGCGGATCTCGGTGTAGATCGCGCGGGAGCAGACGTCACGGGACGCGAGGTCCTTCATGACGGGGGCGTAGCGCTCCATGAAGCGCTCGCCGTCCTTGTTGCGCAGGATGCCGCCCTCGCCGCGGGCGCCCTCGGTGAGCAGGATGCCCATGCGCCAGATGCCCGTCGGGTGGAACTGGAAGAACTCCATGTCCTCCAGCGGCAGGCCGCGGCGGTAGACCAGGGCCTGGCCGTCACCGGTGAGGGTGTGGGCGTTGGAGGAGACCTTGAAGAACTTGCCGGTGCCGCCGGAGGCGAACACGACCGACTTGGCCTGGAAGACGTGGATCTCGCCGGTGGCGAGCTCGTACGCGACGACGCCGGCCGTCTTGCCCTCGTTGATCAGCAGGTCGAGGACGTAGAACTCGTTGAAGAACTCGACGCCGTGCTTGACGCAGTTCTGGAACAGCGTCTGGAGGATCATGTGACCGGTGCGGTCGGCCGCGTAGCACGAGCGGCGGACCGGGGCCTCGCCGTGGTTGCGGGAGTGACCGCCGAAGCGGCGCTGGTCGATCCGGCCCTGCTCGGTGCGGGAGAAGGGCAGGCCCATCTTCTCCAGGTCGAGGACGGCGTCGATGGCCTCCTTGCACATGATCTCGGCGGCGTCCTGGTCGACCAGGTAGTCACCACCCTTGACCGTGTCGAAGGTGTGCCACTCCCAGTTGTCCTCCTCGACGTTGGCGAGGGCGGCGCACATGCCGCCCTGGGCCGCGCCGGTGTGGGACCGGGTGGGGTAGAGCTTGGTCAGGACGGCGGTGCGGCTGCGCTGCGTCGACTCGATGGCCGCGCGCATGCCAGCGCCGCCGGCGCCGACGATGACGGTGTCGTACTGGTGAATCTGCATGGGGGGTTAACTCGCCTCTGGCCTCTGCCGATGGTCGATGGTGCTCGCGGCTCAGATGTTGGGGTCGAAGGTGAAGATCACCAGGGTGCCCAGCAGCACGGTGAAGACCGTGGCGGTACCCATGAGTCCCTTGAGCCAGAGCCGGGTCGAGTCCTTCTCGGCGTAGTCGTTGATGACCTGACGCATGCCGTTGGCGCCGTGCAGCATGGCGAGCCAGAGCATCAGAAGGTCCCAGCCCTGCCAGAACGGCGAGGCCCAGCGGCCGGCCACGAAGGCGAAGCCGATCTTGGAGACGCCGCCGTCGAGCACCAGCATGATCAGCAGGTGGCCGAGGATCAGCACGACCAGGACGACACCGGACAGGCGCATGAAGAGCCAGGCCAGCATCTCGAAGTTGGTGCGGGTGCGACGCGGGGTCTTCTTGGTCCGCTGGCGCGGGGGCTCGATGACGAACGCGTCGGCCGGGTTGCCGGTGCCCAGTCCCTTGCCGGTGTGCGCCTGCTTGGAGGGGACGACGATGGCGTCGGAGATTTCCGTGGACATGTCTCGGCTCACTTCCCGAACCAGGAGATCAGCGTGTGCTGGAGGATCCCGTAGAAGGAACCGGCCATCAGGAGGACCCAGACGGCGACGACGCTCCAGAGCATCTGCTTCTGGTACTTCGGGCCCTTGGACCAGAAGTCCACCGCGACGACGCGCAGGCCGTTGAGGGCGTGGAACAGGATGGCGGCCACCAGGCCGTACTCCATCAGGTTCACGAGCGGAGTCTTGTACGTCTGGATGACGGTGTCGTAGGACTCCGGCGACACTCGCACGAGGGCGGTGTCGAGGACGTGGGCGAACAGGAAGAAGAAGATGAGGACGCCGGTGACTCGATGAGCCACCCAGCTCCACATGCCTTCCCGGCCGCGGTACAGCGTTCCAGCCGGCACGGAAAAACCCTCCGGAAGCGATTGGGGGCTCGGCCGGCTTCGGTGTCGGTCAGCCCGGCCGGGTACGGTCCACCGGCCGCCAGCATCCTATCGACGCCTTGTCGTGAACCGCCTCCGGGGGCCCCAGGTGTGATCAATCAGGCACTTCTGGCCTAGCGGGGCGGGAACCAAACCCGAGGTCATCACGATGGGTGACGGCATGCTCGCGCCCCGCGCCGGAGGGTGAGGGGCGCGGGGCGGGGCGGTCGGTGGTTCGGCGGTGGTTCGGATCGGGCGGTGCTTCGGCCTCACTCGTTCGGGCGGTTTCGCGGGTTGGTTCACCCTCGCGGGTGAGGGGAGTGCGTGATGCGTGCTCAGCGCGCCGCGGCCTCCGAGGGGGTGGCGACCAGGTGCTCCAGGCGGGTGAGGGCGATCCGGCGGAGTTCGTCGGCCGCGATCAGCCGCTCCTCGTCCGGGTCGTTGGCGAGGCGGGTGCGGATGGAGGAGAGCACGGTGTCGAGCATCTCCTCCGGGGCGACCCCTTCCAGGCAGACCACGAACACGTGGCCGAACCGGGCCTCGTACGCGGCGTGCGCCGCCCGCAGGGCGGTGTGCGCGGCCTGGCTTCCGGGAGCCCGCATGCCGAGCAGTGGCTGCGGCATCCAGCTCTCGTCGGCCAGTGCCTCGGCGAGGTCGGCCGGGCGCAGGTCGTAGGAGGCCTCGCTGGCCGCGGCCAGCAGGGACTCGATGTCGGGGTAGGGCCGGTGGGCGGTGAGTCGCAGGGCCCAGCGGTGGCTGCCGCAGCAGGCCAGTAGGGCCTCCTCGGCAGCGCCGGCGTCGGCTTCGTTGAAGCGGTGCAACCCGAGGAGGGTCGGCTCCGTCGTGACGTCGAGCCGCTGTGGCGGGATGTCGCTGGCCAGCGGGTCCTCCTCGTGAGGGCGGGAAGGTGCCGGTGGAGTGGGGTGGTGAACAGGTGGGATGGGGGCTGCCGAGGGGCGCGTTGGCGCCGGTCGACCTGCGCCTCAAAGGTAGTTGAGCGGTCATCAGTTGGGGAGGGCGCGCGCCGAATTCATCCGGACGAGCTATCAAGTTGTGACGTTGACACCTGTGCGTCAGCGCCGCCCTCCCCTTCCCGCGCGGCCGGCCGGCTCAGGCGCGGTGGACCTTGTGGTTGGCGGCCTGCGCCCGGGGGCGGACCACCAGCAGGTCGATGTTGACGTGCGAGGGCCGGGTGACCGCCCACGCCACGGTGTCCGCGATGTCCTCCGAGGTGAGCGGTTCGGCCACGCCCGCGTACACGGCGGCGGCCTTCTCCTCGTCGCCGCGGAAGCGGGTGACCGCGAAGCCCTCGGACTTCACCATGCCGGGCGCGATCTCGATCACCCGGATCGGCTCCCCGCACAGCTCCAGCCGCAGCGTGGCGGCGATGGTGTGCGCGGCGTGCTTGGCGGCGACGTACCCGCCGCCGCCCTCGTAGGCGGCCAGCGCGGCGGTCGAGGAGAGCACCAGCACGGTTCCGTCGCCGGTGGCCCGCAGGGCCGGCAGCAGGGCCTGGGTCACGTGCAGCACGCCGAGCACGTTCACCTCGTACATGGCCCGCCAGTCGGCCGGGTCCCCGTGTTCGACGGTCTCGGCGCCGATCGCGCCGCCGGCGTTGTTCACCAGGACGTCCACCCGGCCGACCGCGGCCGCGAAGGCGTCCACCGCGGCCCGGTCGGTGACGTCCAGGGTGACGGCCCGGGCCGAACCGCCCCGCTCGGCGATCTCCTTCGCCAGCGCCTCGACGCGGTCGGTGCGGCGGGCGGTCAGCACCACGTCGAAGCCCTCGGCGGCCAGTCGGCGGGCGGTCGCCGCGCCGATTCCGCTGCTGGCACCGGTGACCACGGCCACCTTCTGCTCGGTCATTGCCACTCCCTGGGGCTCGTCGGTCGTTCACCCGATCATCTCAACCGCGTCGCCGCCTCGGCGGGCCGGTCAGGGCCTACATTGCGAGGACCCCGCTCCCCAGCTCCGGAGGAGGCACCCCATGACCGCCGAGCCGCGCCGCGCCGAGTCGGGTTTCGCGATCGAGCCGCTGTACGGCCCCGGGTCCCTGGCCGGCTGGGACGCCGGCGCCCGGCTGGGCCGGCCGGGGGAGTACCCCTACACCCGGGGCGTCTATCCGACGATGTACACCGGCCGCCCCTGGACGATGCGCCAGTACGCGGGCTTCGGCACCGCCGCCGAGTCCAACACCCGCTACCGCCGGCTGATCGCGGGCGGCGGCACCGGCCTCTCGGTCGCCTTCGACCTGCCCACCCAGATGGGCTACGACTCGGACGCGCCGCTCGCCGCCGGGGAGGTCGGCAAGGTGGGCGTCGCGGTGGACAGCGTCGAGGACATGGCGGTGCTGTTCGACGGCATCCCGCTCGGCGGGGTGTCCACCTCGATGACCATCAACGCGCCCGCCGCCCTGCTCCTGCTCCTCTACCAACTGGTCGGCGAGGCCCAGGGGGTGGCGCCGGCGGCGCTCACCGGCACGGTCCAGAACGACGTGCTGAAGGAGTACATCGCCCGCGGCACCTACATCTTCCCGCCGCAGCCCTCGCTGCGGCTGGCCGCCGACGTGTTCCGGTACTGCCGGGCCGAGATCCCGCGCTGGAACACCATCTCCGTCTCCGGGTACCACATGGCCGAGGCCGGGGCCGATCCCGCGCAGGAGATCGCCTTCACACTGGCCAACGGCATCGCCTACGTCCGTACCGCGCTCGCCGCCGGGATGGCCGTGGACGACTTCGCCCCCCGGCTCTCCTTCTTCTTCGTGGCCCGGGTGACCCTGCTGGAGGAAGTGGCCAAGTTCCGGGCCGCACGCAGGATTTGGGCCAGAATCATGCGGGACGTGTTCGGCGCCCGGGACCCGCGTTCGCAGATGCTGCGCTTCCACGCCCAGACCGCGGGAGTGCAGCTCACCGCCCAGCAGCCCGAGGTCAACCTGGCCCGGGTCACCGTGCAGGCGCTCGCCGCGGTGCTCGGCGGCACCCAGTCGCTGCACACCAACGGCTTCGACGAGGCCATCGCGCTGCCCACCGAGAAGGCCGCCCGGCTCGCCCTGCGCACCCAGCAGGTGCTCGCGTACGAGACCGACGTGACCGCCACCGTCGACCCGTTCGCCGGCTCCTACGCCGTCGAGTCGCTCACCGACGAGGTGGAGGCCGCCGCGAGGGCGCTGATGGACCGGATCGAGGAGCAGGGCGGCGCGGTGGCCGCGATCGAACGCGGCTACCAGAAGGGCGAGATCGAGCGCACCGCCTACCGGCTCCAGCAGGAGACCGACTCCGGGGAGCGGACGGTGGTCGGGGTCAACCGCTTCCGGTCGGACACGGAGGAGCCGTACCAGCCGCTGCGGGTGGACCCGGCGATCGAGGAGCGGCAGGCGCGGCGGCTGGCCCGGCTGCGGGCCGAGCGCTCCGCCGGCGCCGTCACCCGGGCGCTGGACGCGCTGCGCCGTACGGCCGAGGGGGCGGACAACGTGCTCTACCCGATGAAGGAGGCGCTGGCCGCCCGGGCCACCGTCGGGGAGGTGTGCGACGCGCTGCGCGGGGTGTGGGGGACGTACGCCCCGGTGGAGCGCTTCTGACCTCGCGCTGAACGGCCGTCAACCCCCGGGTGTCGTCGAGGAGGTGGCGGCCGTGACCGCCGGCCGGGGGGATCGTTGCACAGGGCACGCAATCCGGGGAAGGCGGCTGAAACAAGATGTCATACCCACGTGTCCGGCCGGTATGCACCCATCCGGGGACTAATTTTCCGGAAGTCGGGCCAAATCCCCCCAACGGGCCTACGATTGGCGAGATGAACCGTCCTGAGCCCGCTCAGCCGGGCACCACTCTCGCCGTCGCACGCCCCGCCGCCGATCTGCGCGAGCGGGTCCGGGAGCTGGAGCCCGAGCTGATCGCCTTCCGCCGTGATCTGCACCGGCACCCGGAGCTGGGCCGCCAGGAGTTCCGAACCACCGGGCTGCTGTGCGACCGACTGGTGGCCGCCGGCCTCGAACCCCGGGTGCTGCCCGGCGGCACCGGCCTGCTCGTCGACATCGTTCCGCCCGGCACCACCCCGGGGACGGAGTTCCTGGCCTTCCGCGCCGACATCGACGCGCTGCCGATCGACGACGCCAAGACCGACGTGCCGTACCGCTCCACCGTCCCCGGCCGGGCCCACGCCTGCGGCCACGACGTGCACACCTCGGTGGTGCTGGGCACCGGCCTGGTGCTGGCCGAGGCCGTCCGCACCGGCGAGCTGCGCCGCCCCGTCCGGCTGGTGTTCCAGCCCGCCGAGGAGGTCATGCCGGGCGGCGCGCTGGACGTGATCAAGGCCGGCGGGATGGCCGGCGTCGGGCGGATCTTCGCGGTGCACTGTGACCCGAAGGTGGAGGTCGGCCGGATCGCCCTGCGGGTCGGGGCGATCACCTCGGCCTGCGACCGCCTGCTGCTGCACCTGGACGGCCCCGGCGGGCACACCGCCCGTCCGCACCTGACCACGGACCTGGTCACCGCGGTCGCCAAGATGGCCGCCGACCTCCCGGGCTCGCTGGCCCGCCGGATGGACCCGCGCTGGGGCGTCAGCCTGGTCTGGGGGCGGATCGCCTCCGGTTCCGCGCCCAACGTCATCCCGCAGCACGCCGAGTTGGAGGGCACCGTCCGCTGCCTGGAGCTGGACGGCTGGCGTGAGGCGCCGGACCTGCTGCACGAGCTGATCGCCAAGGTGTCCGAGACCTACCGGGCCAAGTGGACGCTGGACTACCACCGCGGGGTGCCGCCGGTGGTGAACGAGGCGGTCTCGGTCGCACGGCTGGACGAGGCGATGCACGCCCGCTTCGGCCGGGACGGCGCCGTGGTGGTGGAGGGGACCGAGCAGAGCCTGGGCGGCGAGGACTTCTCCTGGTACCTGGAGCACGCCCCGGGCGCCCTGGCCCGGCTGGGCGTCCGCGCCCCCGGCGACGCCACGGTGCGGGACCTGCACCAGGGCCGCTTCGACGTGGACGAGCGGGCGATCGGCGTCGGCGTGGAGCTGTTCTCGGCGCTCGCGCTGGAGGCGGACGGCAGCTGACGGCGGGTCCGGGGGCGGTGCGGCCGGCACGGAGCGGAATGGCGGGATCCGGTGTCGCGAAATGGTTCCGTAAACTGGCCGAACCGATCTCGGATCACCGTCCGCGCGGGGGATAGAGCCCCGGGAAGAACATCAGACCACGGTTTGATAACAACCCGTATGCTCCGGCACCCCGTAACACAACCGTGTTCTACGCGCGTTACGGTGGCGTCCGACCACGCTAAACGGTTGCGTGTAGAAGGAGATATCCCCTTGCGCCGTTCAATGAAGCTCGCCGCGGTTGTGCTCTCGGGTTCCCTGGGCATGGCCTCGCTCGCCGCTTGCGGCGCAAAGAGCACCGACTCCTCCTCCTCCTCCGCCTCGGGCGACGGCTCGCTCAAGGTCGGCATGGCCTACGACATCGGCGGCCGCGGCGACCAGTCGTTCAACGACTCCGCCGCCCGTGGCCTCGACCGGGCCAAGTCCGAGCTGGGCGTCTCCGTGACCGAGGCCGAGGCCAAGTCCGGCGAGGCCGAGGCCGACAAGGAGACCCGTCTCAAGAACCTGATCGACGCGGGTTACAAGACGATCATCGCGGTCGGCTTCGTCTACCAGCCGGCCGTCGACAAGGTCGCCAAGGACAACCCGGGCGTCAAGTTCGCGATCATCGACTCGAACGACAAGGACCAGCCGGCCAACGTCACCTCGCTGCTCTTCGCCGAGCAGGAGGGCTCGTACCTGGCCGGTGTCGCCGCCGCGAACAAGTCGAAGGCCAAGCACGTCGGCTTCATCGGCGGTGTGCAGTCCGAGCTGATCAAGAAGTTCGAGGCCGGTTACACCGCGGGCGTCAAGTCCGTCGACCCGAACATCACGGTCGAGACCACCTACCTGACCACCCCGCCGGACTTCACCGGCTTCGCCTCGCCCGACAAGGGCAAGGAGGCCGCCCAGGGTCAGCTCGACAAGGGCGCGGACGTCATCTACACCGCCGCCGGCTCCTCCGGCAACGGCGCCATCGAGGCCGTCGCCAACAAGCCGGGCGCCCTGGCCATCGGCGTCGACTCCGACCAGGCCAGCCAGCCGGCCCTGGCGAAGTACAAGAACAGCATCCTGACCTCGATGGTCAAGAACGTCGACAACGCGGTGTTCTCGTACATCCAGTCGGTCAAGCAGGGCCAGAGCCCGACCGGCATCAAGCTGTTCGACCTGAAGGCCGACGGTGTCTCGCTCGCCATCACCGGCGGCAAGATCGACGACATCCAGGACAAGCTGAAGGCCGCCTCCGACGCGATCAAGTCGGGCGCCACCACCATTCCGACCGCGCCGGTCAAGTAAGGACCGCGCGTCCCGGACACCGCAGCGCCTGCCGCCTGCCCGGCAGCGCGACGCATCCGGACAGTTCACGGGAGGGGCCCGGCAGGGTGCGCTCAACGCGTACCCCCGGGCCCCGTTCCGTCTCCCCGTTCCCCCTTGGCCCTCCGTGCGCAACGACGCGCCTCCAGACCACCAGGAGATCGCCATCACCGCATCCGACCCCGTCCCCCTGCGCAAGGACGGCACCCCCAGCGCGGGGACGGCGACACCGGCCGTCGAACTGCGCGGCATCACCAAGCGCTTCCCGGGTGTCGTGGCCAACCACGACATCAACCTCACCGTCCGCACCGGAACCGTGCACGCCCTGATGGGTGAGAACGGCGCCGGCAAGTCGACGCTGATGAAGATCCTCTACGGCATGCAGAAGCCGGACGAGGGCACCATCGCGATCAACGGCGAGCTGTGCGAGTTCAACACCCCCGGCGACGCCATCTCCCGCGGCGTCGGCATGGTGCACCAGCACTTCATGCTCGCCGACAACCTCACGGTGTGGGAGAACGTCGTCCTCGGCGGCGAGAAGCTCCACGGCATCGGCGCCAAGGCGAGGGCGAAGATCAGGGAGATCTCCGACCAGTACGGCCTGGGCGTGCGCCCGGACGCCCTGGTCGAGGACCTCGGCGTCGCCGACCGCCAGCGCGTCGAGATCCTCAAGGTGCTGTACCGCGGCGCCAAGATCCTGATCCTCGACGAGCCCACGGCCGTGCTCGTCCCGCAGGAGGTCGACGCGCTGTTCGACAACCTGCGCGAGCTCGTGTCCGAGGGCGTCACCGTCATCTTCATCTCGCACAAGCTGCACGAGGTGCTCGCGGTGGCCGACGCGATCAGCGTCATCCGGCGCGGCACCACGGTCGGCGACGCCGACCCGAAGGCCGTCACCGCCCGGCAGCTCGCCGAGCTGATGGTCGGCGCCGAGCTGCCCTCCCCGGAGAGCCGCGAGTCGACCGTCACCGACACCGTGATGCTGGACGTCGAGGGCCTGCGGATCGCCAAGACCGACGCCGAGGGCATCGAGCGCGTCGTCCTGGACGACATCTCGCTGCGCATCCACAAGGGCGAGATCCTCGGCATCGCCGGTGTCGAGGGCAACGGCCAGGCCGAGCTGGTCGAGGCCGTCATGGGGATGCTGCCGCTGAACGCCGGCGCCGTCACCCTGGACGGCAAGGACCTCTCCGGCACCCTGACCCGGGCCCGCCGCGAGGCCGGCATCGGCTACATCCCCGAGGACCGCCACAAGCACGGCCTGCTGCTGGAGGCCCCGCTCTGGGAGAACCGCATCCTCGGCCACGTCACCGAGGAGCCCAACTCCAAGGGCGTGCTGCTCGACCCGGCCGCCGCCCGTACGGACACCTGGCGGATCGTCGAGCAGTACGACGTCCGCACTCCCGGCATCGAGGTCACCGCGGCCTCGCTCTCCGGCGGCAACCAGCAGAAGCTGATCATCGGCCGCGAGATGAGCCACCAGCCCAAGCTGCTGATCGCCGCCCACCCCACCCGCGGTGTGGACGTCGGCGCGCAGGCGCAGATCTGGGAGCACATCCGGGTCGCCCAGCGGGCCGGTCTGGCCGTCCTGCTGATCTCCGCCGACCTGGACGAGCTGATCGGCCTGTCCGACACCATCCGGGTGATCTACCGCGGCCGCCTGGTCGCCGACGCCGACCCGGCCACCGTCACCGCCGAGGACCTCGGCACCGCGATGACCGGTGCCGCCAGCGGCCACCTGGAGTCCGAGCCGGAGGCCCTCGCCGAGGCGCAGGCCGTCGCGGCCGAGGGCACCGAGGCCGAGGCCGGGGACCAGCCCACCGACACCGCCGACGACCCGCAGGCGGGGGAGTAACCCATGACCAGTCCCAACCCCGCCGCCGCGAAGCCCGGCCTGGCCCAGCGGTTCAGCGGTGAGCGGATCGTGCTCGCGCTGGCCGCGCCGGTGCTCGCGGTCGTGCTCTCCGTCGCGATCTGTTCCGTCCTGCTGGCGACGTCGGGCAAGAACCCGTTCGACGCGTGGAACGTGATGATCACGTTCGCCACCAAGGCGGACGGCCAGGTGAACATCCTCAACCGCTCCACCACCTACTACCTGGCCGCCGCGGCCGCCGCGTTCGGGTTCCGGATGAACCTGTTCAACATCGGCGTCGAGGGCCAGTACAAGGTCGCGGCGCTGTTCGCGGCCTTCGTCGGCGCCAAGGTGGACCTGCCGGCCGTCATCCAGATCCCGCTGCTGCTGGTCACCGCCATGCTGGTCGGCGGTCTGTACGCGAGCATCGCCGGTCTGCTGAAGGTCTACCGCGGCGTCAGCGAGGTCATCTCGACCATCATGCTGAACTCGATCGCGGTCGCGATCATCGGTCTGCTGCTCGTCCCCGGCGTCTTCGCGCCGAAGACCAGCGGCACCACCAACTCGATCCAGACCGAGCGGATCTCCCAGTCCAGCCACTTCTTCGCGTTCGAGACGAACGGTGGAACCCTCTGGGGCTTCATCTTCGTCGCCGCCCTGGTCGGCGTGCTCTTCCAGGTCACCCTGACCCGCACCCGCTTCGGCTTCGACCTGCGCGCCACCGGCCGCTCGGAGTCCGCGGCGACCGCCTCGGGCGTCAACGTCAAGAAGATGGTCATCATCTCGATGGTGGTCTCCGGCGCGATCGCCGGTCTGATCGGCCTGCCCGAGCTGCTGCAGAACTCGTACTACTTCGGCCAGAGCTTCCAGCCCGGCCTGGGCTTCCTGGGCATCTCCATCGCCCTGCTCGGCCGGAACAGCCCGATCGGCATGGCCTTCGCGGCGCTGCTGTTCGCCTTCCTGGACGCCTCCGGCTCGCAGCTGCCGCTCAAGGGCGGCTTCCCGTTCGAGATCGTCGACGTCATGAAGGGCACCATCGTCATCTGCGTCGTCGTCGCGTACGAGCTGGTGCGCCGCTACGGCCTGAAGCGCCAGCAGCAGAAGGTCGGCGCCGAGCTCGCCGCCCAGGCCGCCGCGAACAGTGAGAAGAAGGAGGTGTCCGCATGAGTACGGCTACGGCTGCTCGTCCGAAGGCGTCGGGCGCACCCGCGAAGAAGCGCAAGCTGTCCTGGCCGGTGGTGCTCCTGCTGATCGCGGGCGCCCTGGTGCTGTTCTCCGCCGTGGGCATGGCCACCGGCAACCACGCGCTGACCTCCTCCGGTCAGGTCACCGCCGCGCTCAGCGCCGCCGTGCCGATCGGCATGGCCGGTCTGGGCGGTCTCTGGTCCGAGCGGGCCGGTGTGGTCAACATCGGTCTCGAAGGCATGATGGTCGCCGGCACCTTCTGCGGCGCCTGGGCGGGCTACCTGGTCAACCCGTGGGTCGGCCTGCTGGCCGGCATGCTGGGCGGGGCGCTCGGCGGCCTGCTGCACGCGCTCGTCACCGTCACCTTCGGCGTCGACCACATCGTCTCCGGCGTCGGCATCAACCTGCTGATCCCCGGCATCTGCGCGTACGTGAACCGGATCTACTACAAGGACTACGTCTCGGCCGGTGCCGGCCAGAACCAGTCCCCGCCGGCCGACCCGCTGCCGTACATCACCATCCCGGGCCTGTCCTCCTGGCTGAAGGACATCGAGACCCACCACTGGTTCTTCGTCTCGGACGTCGCGGGCGTGCTCGGCGGCCTGGTCACCAACATCTCGGTGGTCGTGCTGCTGGCCGGCGCGCTGATCGTGGTCAGCTACTTCGCGCTCTGGCGCACGGTGTTCGGCCTGCGGCTGCGCTCCTGCGGTGAGAACCCGACCGCCGCCGAGTCGCTGGGCGTCAACGTCTACAAGTACAAGTACCTCGCGGTCATCGCCTCCGGTGCCTTCGCCGGCCTCGGCGGCGCGTACCTCTCGCTGGTCGCGGCGCACTTCTACAAGGACGGCCAGACCCTCGGCCGCGGCTTCATCGGCCTCGCCGCGATGATCTTCGGCAACTGGATGCCCGGCGGCCTCGCCATGGGCGCCGGCCTGTTCGGCTTCACCGACAGCCTCCAGCTGCGCGACCCGGAGTCGGTGCACGTGCTGATCCTGACCGTGGGCATCGCGATGATCCTGCTCGCGCTCTGGCAGCTGTACCGCCGCAAGTACACCGCGACGGCGATCTCCTTCGTGGTGGCCGGCGGCCTGATCGCCTGGTACTCGCTCACCGACGAGGTGCAGCGCCCGCTGATCGTCGCCACGCCGTACCTGATCACCCTGGTGGTGCTCTCGCTGGCCTCGCAACGACTGCGGATGCCGAAGGCGGACGGCCAGATCTACCGCAAGGGCCAGGGCAAGTGACCGCCCCCGTTCCTCCGGCGGCGTCCGCGATCGACTGGGAGCCGCTGCGCGCGGCGGCGCGCGAGGCCATGGGTCACGCGTACGCGCCGTACAGCAGGTTCCCGGTCGGCGCGGCCGCCCTGGTGGACGACGGCCGGGTGATCACGGGCTGCAACGTGGAGAACGCCTCGTACGGGCTCGGGCTGTGCGCCGAGTGCGGGCTGGTGTCCGCGCTGCACGCCTCCGGCGGCGGCCGGCTGGTCGCCTTCACCTGCGTGGACGGAGCGGGCGAACTGCTGATGCCGTGCGGGCGCTGCCGCCAGCTGCTGTACGAGCACGGAGGGCCGGAGCTGCTGATCGAACTGCCCTCGGGCGTGAAGCCGATGAGCGAGGTCCTGCCCGACGCGTTCGGGCCGGAGCGGCTCTAGCATCCCTTTCTGTTACGCGCGTAGAGTGTCGCGAGTGGGCCGGAACCCGGTCATCTCGCGACACTCTTCGCTTTTGAAACCCTTTTTGGAGCACGCATGGACGCCATCTCCGTCATCAGGACCAAGCGCGATCGCGGAGAGCTGAGCGACGCTCAGATCGACTGGGTCATCGACGCCTACACCCGCGGTGAGGTCGCCGACGAGCAGATGTCCGCGCTGGCGATGGCGATCCTGCTGAACGGGATGCAGCCGCGCGAGATCAGCCGCTGGACCGACGCCATGATCCGCTCCGGCGTCCGGATGGACTTCTCCTCGCTGCCGCTGCCCACCAGCGACAAGCACTCCACCGGCGGCGTCGGCGACAAGATCACCCTGCCGCTCGCCCCGCTGGTCGCCGCCTGCGGCGCCGCCGTCCCGCAGCTGTCCGGCCGCGGCCTCGGCCACACCGGCGGCACCCTGGACAAGCTGGAGTCCATCCCCGGCTGGCGCGCCCTGCTCTCCAACGAGGAGATGATGGACGTCCTGGGCTCCGCCGGCGCGGTGATCTGCGCGGCGGGCGACGGCCTCGCGCCGGCCGACAAGAAGCTGTACGCGCTGCGCGACGTCACCGGTACCGTCGAGGCCATCCCGCTGATCGCCTCCTCGATCATGTCGAAGAAGATCGCCGAGGGCACCGGCGCGCTGGTCCTGGACGTCAAGGTCGGCTCCGGCGCGTTCATGAAGAACCTGGACGACGCCCGCGAACTCGCCCGCACCATGGTCGGCCTGGGCACCACCGCCGGGGTCAACACCGTCGCCCTGCTCACCGACATGTCCACCCCGCTCGGCCTCACCGCGGGCAACGCGCTGGAGGTCCGGGAGTCCCTGGAGGTGCTCGCGGGCGGCGGCCCGGCCGACGTCGTGGAGCTGACCCTCGCGCTCGCCCGCGAGATGCTCGCCGCGGCCGGCGTGCAGGGCAAGGACCCGGCGGACGCGCTGCGCGACGGCTCCGCGATGGACCACTGGCGCCGCATGATCGCCGCCCAGGGCGGCGACGTCGACGCCCCGCTCCCGGTCGCCCGCGAGCAGCACGTCATCCCGGCGCCCGCCTCCGGCGTGCTCACCGCCCTGGACGCCTACGCGATCGGCGTCTGCGCCTGGCGCCTGGGCGCCGGCCGCGCCCGCAAGGAGGACCCGGTCCAGGCCGGCGCCGGCGTCGAGATGCACGCCAAGCCCGGCGACACCGTGGTGGCCGGCCAGCCCCTGCTGACCCTGCACACCGACACCCCGGAGCGCTTCGACTACGCCGTCGAGGCCCTGGCCGGCGGCATCGAGGTCGCCCCGGCGGGCACGGCCTTCACCCCGAACCCGATCGTCCTCGACCGCATCGCCTGAAAGCCCTGAGGACTGCTCACGTACGCCGGGTCAGGCGTACGTGAGCAGACCGCCGGTGTCGAGCGTCCAGGGACCGACGGCGATCGTGTCCCCGAAGACGAACTTCTCCCGGGCTTCGTAACCGGGTTCCGAGTGCACGATGCCCGTTCCCGTGCGGGGATCGACGAGCAGGTAGAACGGGATCCCCATGGCCGAGTAGTCGTGGACCTTGTCGTGGTAGTCGTTCTCGGGGTTCGACTTGGAGACGACCTCCACGACGAGCAGCACCTCGTGCGGGAGGACCGCCCGCTGCTCGCCCTCCAAGGTCGCCTCGGGGAACACCATCAGGTCCGGGTTGCGCAGTCGGCCGAGCCCCGCGTCCTGGAGGTCCGCGCCGTGATAGGCGATGTGACCGGGGTGCGTGGCCGACAGCTGGGCGTTGAGCTGTCGGGAGAGGCGCAGCACGGCGAGTTCGTGGCGCTTCACGGGCGACATCATCATGACGATCTGACCGTCGGCGATCTCGATCTTCCCTATCCCGGGCACCTTCGGCAACTGATCCGCGATCTCGAGCAGCCTGGCGTACACAGCAGGATCGATGCTCATGCTCCGGAGTGTATCCGCGGCCGCTGTCAAGCGTTCGCGACCGTTCGCCGGGCGGTGTGGGCCCGGCGGGTGGCGTAGAGGGTGACGGCGGCGGCGAGGGCCATGGCGGCGAGGCCGACGGTGGCGGCGCCGGGCCAGCCGGTGGCGTGGTAGGCGTCGGCGCCGAGGGTGCCGCCGAGGCTGTTGCCGAGGTAGTAGGCGATCAGGTAGAGGGCGGAGGCCTGTGCGCGGCCCTCGGTGGCGGTGCGGCCGACCGAGGCGGAGGCGGTGGCGTGTCCGGCGAAGAAGCCGGCGGTGATCAGGACCAGGCCGAGCAGGGCGCAGGCCAGGGACTCGGCGAGGGAGAGCAGCAGGCCGGCCGCGGTCACTCCGATGGAGACGTAGAGGGCGCCGCGCCGGCCGAGGCGGCCGGAGAGCCGGCCGGCCGCGGCGGAGGTGCCGGTGCCGACCAGGTAGACCACGAAGATCGAGGCGGCGATCGACTCCGGCAGGTGGAACGGCGCGGCGATCAGCCGGTAGCCGACGGTGTTGTAGACCGCGCCGAACACGGCCATGAACAGCATCCCGAGCGCGTACAGCCGCACCAGCAGCGGGTTGCGCAGGTGCCGTCCGACGGTCCGGGCGAGTGCGCGGGCGTCCACCGGGGCGGGGGTGAAGTGCCGGGCGGCGGGGATCAGCAGCCGGAAGGCGAGGGTGGCGAGCAGGGCGAGGAGGGCGGAGGCGGCGAGGCCCCAGCGCCAGCCGAGTCCGGCGGCGGTCCAGCCGGAGAGCAGTCGGCCGCCCATTCCGCCGATGCTGTTGCCGGCCACGTACAGGCCCATCGCCGAGGGCAGCGCGCCGGGGTGGACCTCCTCGGCGAGGTAGGCCATGGCGGTGGCGGGGAGCCCGGCGAGGGCGACGCCCTGGAGGACCCGCAGGGTGACGAGGGTGGTGAGGTCGGGCGCGAAGGGCAGGGCGAGGGCGAGGACGGAGGCGGCGAGGGTGGAGGCCGTCATCACCGCGGTGCGGCCGTACCGGTCGGAGAGCGCGCTGGCGGGGAGCAGCCCGAGGGCGAGGCCGAGGGTGGCGGCGGAGGCCGTCCAGCTGGCCTGGCCGGGGGTGAGGTCGAGGTCGGCCGAGAGGATCGGCAGCAGGCCCTGGGTGGAGTAGAGCAGGACGAAGGTCGCGACCCCGGCGGCGAACAGGGCGAGGTTGGCGCGGCGGAAGCCGGGCCGGCCGGGGCGGTGGCGGTCGTCCGCGGTGGTGGTGCCGGCGGAGGTCGCGGGGGCGGTGGTGGGGGCGTCCGGGGTGGTCACGGACGCCCCGGTATCGGAGGGCTGCATGGCGTCGACCGTAGGCCTGGTGCCGTTGATGCGTCCAATGCATGAAGCGGGGATGATCGATGCGTTGGCGTATGAGTCGAGGTGGTGGCGCGATGTCCGGTCCGGAGCCGGTGGACGGTGGCGAGCAGCCGTACCGGGTGGCCGAGTTGGGGCCGGAGGAGCCGGCGGCGCTGCTGGCGCCCCGGCTGGCCCGGTTCGCCGCGGTGGCCCGGCTGCAGCACGTGACCCAGGCGGCCGCGCTGCTCGGGGTGCCGCAGCCGACGCTGTCGCGCGCGGTGGCCCGGCTGGAGGAGGAGCTGGGGGTGGACCTGCTGGCCCGTCAGGGCCGTACGGTGCGGCTGACCAGGGCGGGCCGGCTGCTGCTGGCCTCGGTGGAGCGGGCGTTGGCCGAGGTCGAGCGCGGTGCGGCGGCGGCCCGGGCGGAGGCGGACCCGGCGGCGGGCCTGGTGGCCTTCGGCTTCCTGCACACGATGGGGCCGGACACGGTGCCGGCGCTGCTGCGGGGCTTCCGTGCCGCGCATCCGCGGGTGCGCTTCCAGCTGGTGCAGGACTACGGCGCGGCGATGCTGGAGCGGCTGCGGGCCGGGGAGTTGGACCTCTGCCTGGTCTCGCCGCTGCCGGAGGACCCGGCGTTCGCCGCCCGTCCGCTGGACGAGCAGCGGCTGCACCTGGTCGTCCCGGCGGACCACCGGCTGGCCGGGCGGCGGCGGATCCGGCTGGCGGAGGTGGCCGAGGAGCCGTTCGTCGGGCTGGAGCAGGGGTACGGGCTGCGCGCGATCACGGACGGCTTCTGCGCGCAGGCCGGGTTCGTCCCCCGGCTGGCGTTCGAGGGGGAGGAGGCGGAGACGCTGCGCGGGCTGGTGGCGGCCGGGCTGGGGGTGGCGCTGCTGCCGCCGGCCCTGGTGCCGCGGCCGGGGGTGGTGGAGCTGGAGGTGACGGCGCCGCGCACCCGGCGGGCGATCGGGCTGGCCTGGGCGGCGGGGCGGCCGCTGACGCCGCCGGCGCGGACCTTCCGGGACTTCGTGCTGTCCCGGCGGGGGCGGCTGTTGCAGCACGACTGACGCGGGTGCCGCGGCGGGTCGCCGCTTTGGCGGATCGTATGGACCGGGCGGTGGAATTCCGGGTGGAGTTTGGACCATCCGGTGGTATTCGCGGTGGTCGGTCTACGCGCGTAGGGGCTATATTTCCGCAATGGAACAGCAGATCCCCGTCACCACCGCGGGCACCGGCCCGCGCATCCCCACCGCCGACCAGATCCGCCGCGCGCCGAAGGTCCTCCTGCACGACCACCTCGACGGCGGTCTGCGCCCGGAGACCGTGGTCGAGCTGGCCGCCGCCTGCGGCTACCAGGGCCTGCCGACCACCGACGTCAAGGAGCTCGGTGAGTGGTTCCGCGAGGCCGCCGACTCCGGTTCGCTGGTCCGCTACCTGGAGACCTTCGCGCACACCTGCGCCGTGATGCAGACCCGTGAGGCGCTGATCAAGGTCGCCGCGGACTGCGCCGAGGACCTGGCGGCCGACGGCGTCGTGTACGCCGAGGTCCGCTACGCCCCCGAGCAGCACCTGGAGGCCGGGCTGAGCCTGGACGAGGTCGTCGAGGCCGTCCAGGAGGGCTTCCGCCTCGGCGAGGCCAACGCCCGCGAGGCCGGCCACCGGATCCGCGTCGGCACCCTGCTGACCGCGATGCGGCACGCCGCCCGCTCCACCGAGATCGCCGAACTGGCCAACCGCTACCGGGACCGCGGCGTGGTCGGCTTCGACATCGCCGGTGCCGAGGCCGGCTACCCGCCCACCCGCCACCAGGCCGCCTTCGACTACCTCAAGGGCGAGAACAACCACTTCACCATCCACGCGGGCGAGGCCTTCGGCCTGCCGTCGATCTGGGAGGCCCTGCAGTGCTGCGGCGCCGACCGGCTCGGCCACGGCGTGCGGATCGTCGACGACATCACGGTGGGCGAGGACGGCACGGTCGAGCTCGGCCGGCTGGCCGCGTACGTGCGCGACAAGCGCGTCCCGCTGGAGATGTGCCCGACCTCCAACATCCAGACCGGCGCCGCGTCCTCGTACGCCGAGCACCCGATCGGGCTGCTCAGCCGGCTGAAGTTCCGGGTCACCGTGAACACCGACAACCGGCTGATGAGCGGCACCAGCATGAGCCAGGAGTTCGGCCACGTGGTGGAGGCCTTCGGCTACACCCTGGGCGACCTGGAGTGGTTCACGGTGAACGCGATGAAGTCCGCGTTCCTGCCCTTCGACGAGCGGCTGGCGATGATCAGCGACGTGATCAAGCCGGGCTACGCCGAGCTGAAGGCCGAGTGGCTGTTCAGCGTGGCCGCCGGCGGCAACTGAGCCGCCGGGCGCCGCGCCCGGCCCCGGATGGTCGGATGAACGCCGGTTTTCCGCAAGGGAGTTGGCGTTCATCCGACTACTCACTCGGGTGAGTGAACGCCCTTTGGCTCCCCGGTGACCGGCTCACTACCGTGTGCCCGTCATTGCCGACACGTCCCGGCGGCGGTCCCCCCGTCCGCCGGTCCCGTGCGTGAAGTCGGCCACCGACGAGGACCCAAAGGGGACCCACCATGAAGCAGGCTCTCAAGGCCGCGGGCACCGCGGCGCTCGGCATCGCCATCGCGGCGATCGGCGCCGGTACCGCCTCCGCGGCCGACGGCCAGGCGGCCGGCGGCCTCGGGCTGCCCACCGGCGCGCTGACGAACCCGGCGGTGACCGGCGCGGTCGCCGACACGGCCGCCAAGCTGCCCACCGGCAAGGTGACCGAGGCGCTGGGCACCCTCGCCCCGAGCGTGGGCAAGGCCGTCCCGGCCGGCGAGACCCCGCTGGCCGGCGTCACCCAGGAGCGTGCCGCCCAGCGCGCCGCCCTCCCGACCGTCCCGGGCCTGGACAAGACCCCGATCGGCGCGCTGACCAGCACCCTCCCGCTCCCCGGTCTGACCGGCTGAGGCCCGGGGCGTGTCGACCGGCACGCCCCGGCCCGCGGGCACGGCGACGGGCCGCCCACCCCGGAATCCCCGGGGCGGGCGGCCCGTCGCCGTCTGCTGGGCCGCCAGGCTCACGGCTCCTGGGGGAGCAGCAGCCAGAGCGCCAGGTAGAGCAGGAACTGGGGGCCGGGCAGCAGGCAGGAGAGCAGGAAGATCAGCCGGACGGTCCACGGCGTCAGGCCGAAGCGTTCGGCGATCCCGGCGCAGACGCCGGCGATGACGCGGTTGCGGCGGGGACGGGCGAGGCGAGCGGTCATGGTCGGCTCCGTGTGGTGGCGGCCCTCTCCGGCCGGTCCGGCGGGCTGTTTCCATGGTCCGTCGCCGACGGCTCCGGAGCCTCAGCCCGGCAGGTGATTCTCCACCCCGAAGGGTCACCGGGTAGGCGTAGCCGGACGTCGGGGTCGCCCTCGGGGTGACCCTGAGGGTTCGGGGGCCGCACGGTCCGGCCGAGCCCGTCCGGAAGGGCGGAACGGGCTCGGTAGGATGCTGCCGATCGCAGTCGGCCGGGGGGCGGACGAAAGCCCGACTTCGTTGTGGAATGACCTCTCGCGCAAGCGATTTCACGTCCTGATGGGTTCTCTCCCGCATTCTCTCGTGAGGTTGAATTGCGCATTCGGCATCGCAGATTCCTGACCGCGACCGCCGCCGTCACGCTGGCATCCGGCCTGGCCGCCGCCGGGGCCCCGGCCGCCCTCGCCGCACCGCGCGCCGTCACGGTGGTCCCGGGCGCCCGGACCGGCCCCTCGCCGGTCACGATCGCCTTCGGCGGCCTTCCCGGCACCGTCCGGGCGGGGGGCGCGCCGGTGGAGTTCACCGCGACGCTCCGGAACACCGCCGACCACCGGCTGGACGTCCTGTCCCCGGCCTTCGGCCTCGCGGACACCGGCGCCGGGCAGGGCCGCTTCCGGCTGGAGTACCGCCCGCCCGGTGCCGCCCAGTGGCAGGACGCCGGGGCGGACGCGGCGGGCACCGGCGCCCACTGGGCGCTCGACCGGCCCGTCGTGCTGTCGCTGGCGGCCGGCGCCGAGGCCACCTACCGGCTGCGGCTCACCGTCGCCGCCGACGCCCCCGCCGGGCGGGTGGCGCCGGGCTTCGGCGCCGTGGTCTCGGACCCGGCCCTGCCGCCGGAGCAGCGCACCACCGGCGCCGAGAGCGACCACCCGGACCTGGTCGTCGCCCCGGCGGCGGCGCCGACCACCACGCCGACCACCGCACCGGCCACCCCGGCGGCCACCGCGGAGGTCGGGTTCGAGGGCGTGCCCGTCTCGTTCACGGTGGGCGGCGAGGCGAAGCCGTTCAAGCTGGTGCTCACCAACCGGAGCGGCCGGGACCTGCGGGTCGTGCCCTCGGCCCTGTTCCAGGGGGCGTCCGAACTCCCTTCGAGTACCGTCAAGTTCGAGTTCCGTACCGCCGACGGGCAGTGGCGGGAGGCCGCCCCGGGCGGCGGCGGCCCGGAGCGCCCGGCCCGGCTCCGCTTCGGGCTGCGGACCGGGGACGGGAACTCCGACGTCATCGCGCTGGCGAAGGGCGAGAGCCGCACCGTCGAGGTCCGGCTGGCCTTCACCGGGGACGCGCCGATCCTGTTCGAGTCCCTGGTCGCCGTCTCGGCCACCCTGCCGGAGCCGGGCGAGAGCGCGGCCGAGGCGGTCGGCGAGGCGGCCGACTTCATCACCGTGCCCGCGGCGGGCGCCACCGCCGCGCCCGCTCCGGCCCTTCCGGACCCGGATCCCGTCCCGGAGGTGCCGGAGCCGTCCGCCGTCCAGGTCGTCCCGGCGGCGGCCCCCTCGGCGGCGCCGAGCCCGACGGCGGGCGGTTCGCGGGCGGTCGCCGCCCCGGCCGCCGGCCCCCGGCTGGCCTCCACCGGTGGCGGCACGGCCGCGGAGCCGATGGCGATCACCGGGGTGACCGCCATCGCCATGGGCGTCGGCACCCTGGTGGTGGCGCGGCGCCGCAACCGGGTGCGGGGCGGCGCGGGGAACTGACAGGCCGGAAGGCCCGGCCGTCACCGCTGGGGAGCGGGTGACGGCCGGGCCTTCCGGCGTCCGTGCGGAGGTGCGGCCAGGTCAGCTCGCCGGCTGCTGCGGCTGCGCGTACGGGTTGTCCGCCACCGGCTGCGGCGGGACGCCCGGCTGGTGCGGCGCGGCGCCCTGCGGCGCGACCGGCGGCACGGGGGCGCCGGCCGGCGGCGGGACGGGCGCGCCCGGCTGCTGGGCGTACGGGGCCTGCGGCGCGTTCGGGTTGAACGGGGCGTTGGGGTTGAACTGGGCCTGCGGCGCGTTCGGGTTGAACGCGGCCTGCGGGGCGTTCGGGTTGAACGCGGCGGCGGCCTGGGCGGCCTGCTTCTGCTGCTCCTTGTTGCGCTCGATGATCGCCTTCACCGAGGCGACGATCAGCAGGACCGGCAGGATGAACACCTTGTAGAAGATGGTGTACGTGCCGCCCTCGAAGACGAACGCCAGGTAGTAGGCGTACCCCAGGAACCCGAGGCCGACGACGATGGTGATGACGCGCAGGCCCGCCTTGATCCGGCCGGCGGCGGCCCCGATGGCCGTCAAGATGGCGCCGCTGAGCGCCAGCGCCACGACGTACCAGGAGAAGAGCGGTTCGGCGCTGAAGTCGAGATTGTTCACAACGGTTTCCTGGGAGGGGAAGAAGAAAAACGGCGGGCGCCGTTCGGGGACGACAGCGCACAGTACTGGAGGCGGCGGACATCCGTCGCGGCCTTTGTGTCACGGTGTCATTGCGCTGCGCGGAAACGGCAGTAGACGAGGTGGGAAATGACGGACTTTGAGGTGCTGCGGGTCTTTTGCGGGCCGGACGGGAGCCATGGGAACGCGCTCGGCGTGGTGCGCGACGGCGCCGCCGTGCCGGGGCGCGCGGAGCGGCAGCGGATCGCACGCGAACTCGGCTTCAGCGAGACGGTCTTCGTCGACGACCCGGAGCGCGGGGAGATCGACATCTACACCCCGTCGGTGCGCCTGCCGTTCGCCGGCCACCCGTGTGTGGGCGCCGCCTGGCTGCTCGGGGTGGACCGGCTGGTCACGGCCGCCGGGGAGGTGGCGGTGCGGCGCGACGGCGGGCTGACCCGGATCGCGGCCCGGCCGGAGTGGGCCCCGGGGCGCACCCTGCGGCAGTACGGTTCGGCGGCCGAGGTGGAGGCGCTGGAGGTGCCGCCGCCGGGGGAGTGGGTCTACGCCTGGGCCTGGCAGGACGAGGCGGCCGGCACCGTGCGGGCCCGGGCCTTCCCCGGGCGGGGCGACGGGATCGACGAGGACGAGGCGACCGGAGCGGCCGCCCTGCTGCTGGCGGCGAGCCTCGGCCGGGAGCTGACCGTCACCCAGGGCCGGGGCTCGCGGCTGCTGGCCGGACCGCTTCCGGGCGGGCTGGTCGAGGTCGGCGGCCGGGTGGTCCGGGCCCCCGAGCCGGCTCAGCCGGCCGGCGGCGTCGGTTCGGCGTAGGCGCGCCGACGGGCGGCGGGTGCCACGGTCGCGACGGAGGTGACGGCGGTGACGGCGGTGACCGAGCCGGCGGCGGTCACCGGCGGCATGGAGAGCACCGCCGTCCGGGGCGCCCGCGGCCGCCGGTCCCGCAGCAGGTGCCGCAGGCCGGGGACCAGCGCGAGGTGGGCGACGGCCACGCCGGCCACGGCGAGCAGGATGTGGTCCACGTTCAGGACGTGTCCGGGCGCCCAGGAGGAGAGGAACTCCAGCGCGGTCGCCAGCAGCGCGGAGACGCCGGTGGTGCGCAGGAAGGACGGCAGCCAGGGGGCCCGGAGCCGGCCGCCGGCCAGCGGCAGCAGGACGCCGAGCGGGGCCAGCAGCAGGAGCTCGCCGACCACCTGCCAGCCGCTGGAGGAGCGGAGCGAGGCGAGCGGCGTCAGGTTGGCGTCGTACACCCAGGCCACCGGTAGCGGTCTCAGCACCAGCCAGAGCACCAGTGCCAGGTGGCCGGTGAGGCCCGCCAGTCCGGCCAGCCGGAGGGGACGGTGGACGGCCGCCGCCGGGCTGCTCTCGGTCCCCGCGCCGGAACGCTCGTCGCGTGTCCTGGTGCCATCTCGCTGCACGGGGGGAAGGACGTGGGCCGACGTCACGTCGGTTCCATACCGGGCGTGAACATTCCCAAACGCGCCCCCCGAGCCCCGTCGGCGCCCCTCCCGGCGCCCTCGTCAGGGCCCGTCCCCGCGCCCTCACCAGGGCCCCTTCCGGCATCCGTCACCGGCACCCCTCGCCAGCGCCCCTCCCCGGCGGCCTACCGGCAGGGCGAGGCGGTCGGCACCGCGCCGAACACGTTGTCCGGCGGCGGGCTGCCCGGCGCCACCGGGGTGGGCGACGGGCTGGGACTGGCGGCCGCCTTGGTGCCACGGGTCGGGGTCACGGTCGGGACCGGGCCGGGCGGGGTGGCCAGGGCCGCCGGTATGTGCGGGGTGGTCGGGCAGGCCGTCCGGCTGGCGGGCGCGCCGGCGTCGACCGGTACGGCGGTCGGCCGGATGCCGCAGCCGGAGGCCAGCGCGAGCAGCAGCAGCACGCCGGCGCCGCGGCGCAGGACGGTACGGGGGGCGGCGGTGTCGGTCGGGGCGGTCACGTGGCGTCCTTGTCCTCGGCGGCGTCGCCGGCGGGGCCGCCCTCGGCCTCGCCCGCGGACGGCGGGGGCGGCGGGGCCAGCGGCAGGGTCAGGGTGAACACCGCGCCGACCTCCCCGTTCGCCGCCGTGATCGTCCCCCCGTGTATCTGGGCGTTGGCCATCGCGATCGACAGCCCGAGCCCGCTGCCCTCCGAGCGCGCCCGCCCGCGGTCCGCCTTGTAGAAGCGGTCGAAGACGTGCGGCAGCACGTCCTCCGGGATGCCCGGGCCGCTGTCGGAGACCTCGACCACGACCGACTCCCCGTCCTGCCGGACCTTGACCCGCACCGGCGAGCCGCCGTGCTTCAGCGCGTTGCCGATCAGGTTGGCGAAGACCACGTCGAGCCGGCGCGGGTCGACCACGGCCAGGATGCCGCGCGGGGCGTCCAGTTCGACCGCGTCGTACCAGGCCCGCCCGTCGATGCAGGACATGATCAGGTCGGCGATGTCCACCTCGTCGGCGACCAGCTTGGCGGTGCCGGCGTCGAAACGGGTCACCTCCATGAGGTTCTCCACCAGGTCGGACAGCCGCCGGGTCTCGCTGACCACGAGCCGGACGGCCGGCTCGATCATCGGGTCCAGCGACTCGGCCTCGTCCTCCAGGATGTCCGTCACGGCGGTCATCGCGGTCAGCGGGGTGCGCAGCTCGTGCGACATGTCGGCGACGAACCGCCGGCTCTGTGCCTCGCGCGCGCTCAGCTCCTCGACCTGCTCGTGCAGCTGCTCCGCCGTCCGGTTGAAGGTCCGTGCCAGGTCGGCGAGTTCGTCCGAGCCGTCGACCTCCAGCCGGGTGTCCAGGTGCCCCTCGCCGAGCCGCCGGGCGGCGTCCCCGAGCCGCTTGACCGGCCGCAGCACCGTCGCCGAGGCGGCCTGGGCGAGCAGCGCCGAGCCGATCAGCGCGAGCAGCGTGGCGATCGCCAGCGACCAGCCCAGCGTGTTGAGGTCGGCCCGCTCGTTCTCCAGCGACTTGAACATGTACGCCGTCGGCCCGTTCGGCACCACCTTGGTGCCGCCGATCACGAACGGCCGGCCCTCCAGGTTCTGCCGCTGCCAGTACAGGTGGTACGGGTACGGGTTGTTCTCGGTGATCTCGCGCGGCTTGGCGACGGTGGACTGCAGGGCCGCCGGGACGTCCGCCAGCGTGAAGTTCGCGGGGTCGGAGGAGGCCGAGCACTCCGGGTGCGCCGGGTCGACCACCACCACGTCGTACGTCAGTCCGGAGCTGGCCACGTTGGACGCCAGCGTGGCCAGCTCCGGGCAACTCGCGTTCAGCGGCAGCTCGGAGACGTTGCGGGTGAGCGAGACCCGGAAGTCGTTCAGCGCGGTGTCCTGGGCGCGCTTGAGCACCGCGTCGCGGTTCAGCCAGTACGCGATGCCGGAGGCCGAGACGGCGGCGAGCAGCGCGACGGCCGCGAACACCGCGATCAGCCGCACCCGCAGGGAGCGCAGCCGACGCCACCGGCCCGTCGGGAACCGCCGGGCAGTCGTCTGATGGTCAGTCACAGGAGCCTGTCGTGGTACGGGAGTTCAGGGGGCGGGTGGGCTGGTCGGAGGCGTTCGGGATCAGGCCGGCGGGTCCAGCCGGTAGCCCACTCCGCGGACGGTGCGGATCAGCGTCGGCGCGGACGGCACGTCCTCGACCTTGGCCCGCAGCCGCTGCACGCACGCGTCCACCAGGCGGGAGTCGCCGAGGTAGTCGTGCTCCCAGACCAGCCGCAGCAGCTGCTGGCGGGAGAGCGCCTGGCCGGGGCGGCGGCTGAGCTCCAGCAGCAGCCGCAGCTCGGTCGGGGTGAGCTGGAGGTCCTGTCCGTCCTTGGTGACGGTCATCGCCGCGCGGTCGATCACCACGCTGCCGTAGGCCGAGGAGTCCGAGCTCTCCCGCTCGCCGCGCCGCAGCACCGCCCGGATCCGGGCATCCAGCACGCGCGGCTGCACCGGCTTCACCACGTAGTCGTCCGCGCCGGACTCCAGACCCACCACCACGTCGATGTCGTCCGAGCGCGCGGTCAGCAGGATGATCGGCAGCTGGTCGGTGCGGCGGATCCGGCGGCACACCTCGAAGCCGTCGATCCCGGGCAGCATCACGTCCAGCACGATCAGGTCGGGCCGCTGCTCCTTGAACAGCCTCAGGCCGTCCTCGCCGGAGGCGGCGGTGGCCACACGGTGGCCCTGGCGGGTGAGGGCGAGTTCGAGGCCGGTCCGGATGGCGTCGTCGTCCTCGATCAGTAGGAGGAAAGGCACGGCCCCATTTTGGCCCACCGGCCGCGCCGAATCACCCCCCGGACCGCTCACCGGCCCCACGGGAACCGGAACGAGCGCTACCGGCGTCCGGTACGGAGGGGGGCGGTCCGGGACGTTCGGCCCCCTCCTGTGACACCCCTGTGACAGTCGGCGGACAGCGCCATCACAACCGGCGGGCAGGATTTTCCATGTCGCCGCAGGACAGCGGGCCGCAAGGCCGGCTGAAGGGCGGCTACCGGAACCGCTCGTACCGACCCAGGGGGCGCACGATGAACGCCATGCTTCAGACCCGGACCAACCCGGCTGTCCGCACCGCGCGTTCGTCAGCCACGTCCCACCGGACCCGGTACGAGGTCAGGACCGACGAGAACTCCGGTGCCGTGACCGTGCGGGGGTGCGCGCACAGCACCGGTGGAAACCCTGGCGCCCGTCGGGTGAGCGGCGGCGGCAGGACGGGGGAGCTGTACGGGATCGGCCGTCTGGGGAGTTCGGCCGACTCCGCCGGCACCCTCACGCTGCGGGGGATCCTCCCCGTGCGCGTCGAGGGCAAGGACGCCCCGGGGGGGAACCGGGGGACCGGGGGGAACGGTCTGCGGACGGTCGGGTCGGGGGAGCCGACCGGTCGCGAGGCCGCCGGTGCGACGCTGCTGCGGCTGAACCCCGCCGCGGCCCGCACCACCGAGGCCGGACAGGGAGGCGCGCAGGGGGAGCACCCGGCCGTCGCGGAGGACCACATCACGGAGTTCACCGCGTACGTGCGCGAGCGCCGCGCCTCCCTGTACGCCACGGCCTACCACCTGACCGGTGACCGCTACGAGGCCGAGGACCTGCTGCAGAGCGCGCTCTTCAGCACCTACCGGGCCTGGGGCCGGATCACCGACAAGGCCGCGGTCGGCGGGTACCTCCGCCGCACCATGACCAACCTGCACATCTCCGCCTGGCGGCGCCGCAAGGTCAACGAGTACCCGACCGAGGAGCTGCCGGAGACGGCCGGCGACACCGACGCGATGGGCGGCACCGAGCTGCGCACCGTGCTCTGGCAGGCGCTGGCGAAGCTGCCGGAGAACCAGCGCACCATGCTGGTGCTGCGGTACTACGAGGGCAAGACCGACCCGGAGATCGCCGACGTGCTGGGGATCAGCGTCGGCACGGTCAAGAGCAGCATCTGGCGCGCCCTGCGCCGGCTGCGCGAGGACGAGCACCTGAACAAGTCGGGCGACACCGTCCGGGCGTTCGGCGAGCTGGTCGCGTAAGGGACTCCCGTCGGGGGACGGGAATCGGACGGTCACGGTCCGGGGGCAGCGGCTCGGGGGAGCACGCCCGTGGGGGAGCCGAGGACCGTTCGGGGAAGAAGGCGAAGGGCCCGGTGCGGGGGAGACGCACCGGGCCCTTCGTCGTGCCCTGGCAGGCGCGGCCACGCGGTTCCGACAGCGCGGTCCGACCGCGGGGTTCGGGCCGCGGGGCTCAGACCGCGGAGAGCTCGGTGGCCCGGGCCGCGGCGCGGATCCGCCGCGCGGCCTCCGGGCCGGCGCACGCGTACGAGCCGAGCGCGACCTGCCGTCCGACGATGGACCGCTCGGCCCGCATCAGCCGCAGGCCCCGGCGCAGCAGCACCGGCAGCGACTTGCGGCCCTCCCGGACGTCCCGGCGCAGCCGGCGCCAGGCCGTGGTGAGCGCGCCGTTGCGCAGGCACAGGGCGTCGCCGAGCAGGCCCTGGTCGGCGCACTCGACGGTGATCTCGGCGGCGAAGATGCCCTCGGCGATGAACGCGCCCGCCCCGCCCAGCTCCAGGGCGCGGGTGTCGATCCGGCCGTTGTCCGGGATCGAGTACACCGGGACGTCGGTGCGCCCGTGCTCGTGCAGGGCGCGGATCGCGGCGACGGCCTGGTCGCGGTGCCAGGCCAGCGGGGAGTCCCAGTCCACGGCGCCGTCCGGCAGTCGCGGCAGGGTGGGGTCGTCCCCGTCCTTGTAGAAGTCGTCGAGCTGGAGCACCGGCAGCCCGCTGCGCTCCGCCAGCGAGGACTTCCCCGACCCGGAGGGCCCGGAGAGCAGGATCACCCGGGCATGCCCGGTCGGTGCGGGGTTCATGGGGGAGTCACTCACGGGACACCAGTCTGACGCATCCCGGCCGGTTGCCGAAACCGGTCGGTTCAGACCTTCTGCGGCGGCCGCGGTCCGGCGAGGGCGGCCCGGACCATCGGCAGGCAGCGGCTGTCCACCTGGAGGTGGACCGGCTCCCCGGCGCCGGGCGGCCGGTACGCGGTGGCGGCCCAGTCCTGGTCGTACCAGGTGTCGGGCTCGGGCTCGTGGAAGGTGCCCCCGACGGGCAGTTCGAGCGGCTCGGCGCCGCGCGCGCGGAAGCGGGCGGCGGCGGCTCCGGGGGTGATGTCCAGCTTCCCGTCGACGTAGCCGGGCCGCCGGTCGGACCGGGCCGAGCAGGGCAGCCGTACGGCCTTCCCGGCGGCCAGCCGGCGGCGGGCCCGGGCCACCTGCCACCGGCGCAGCACGCCGTCCGTGACCAGTGCCATCAGCTCGCCCAGCTCTTCCATCGCGCCCCCTCGGCCGGTTCGGTACCGGCGATTGTGGTCCGGTCGCACACGGACCGGGAGCCCCGAAAGTCGGCCCGGGCGGCGACGAAAGTCGCCCGGAAGGGCGACGGACCCGCGCCAGGGGGGGAGAGGCGCGGGTCCGTCCAATGACCGTCCGGGCCCTGGGGGGGTGAGGGCACTGGGGACGGCCAGTCTGTGGAGTTGTGCTCCGTCTTTCCGACGGGCGGAGCGGGGAGGTCAGATCCCCATCGGGTGCCAGACCGTCTTCGTCTCCAGGAAGGAGAGTAGCCGGTCCGTACCGGGCGCATTGGTCCAGTCCTGGGCGAACGGGTCCAGCACCGGACGGACCACCCTCTTCAGGGTATCCGCGGCGGCCGCTTCCAGGGGCTGCGCCGCGCCGGGACCGTCGGCGGCGATCGCCCCGGTGAGGTCCAGCGCGTTGACGTCCTGGTGCGAGGCCAGGGTGGGGGCGATGTCCGCCGTCCGGCCCGAGAGGATGTTGACCACGCCGCCCGGGACGTCCGAGGTGGCCAGCACCTCGCCCAGCGACAGCGCGGGCAGCGGGGCGTCCGCGGCGGCCGCGACCACGACCGTGTTGCCGGTGGCGATCGCCGGGGCGATCACCGAGACCAGGCCGAGCAGCGAGTGCCCGTACCCGGCCTGCGGGGCGACGATCCCGACCACGCCGGTCGGCTCCGGGGTGGAGAGGTTGAAGAACGGCCCGGCGACCGGGTTGGCGCCGCCCGCGATCTGGGCGACCTTGTCGGTCCAGCCCGCGTACCAGACCCAGCGGTCGATCGCGGCGTCCACCAGCGCGGCGGCCTTCTTCGGGCCGATGCCCTCGGAGACGGCCACCTCGGCGGCGAACTGCTCGCGCCGGCCCTGGAGCATCTCGGCCACCCGGTAGAGCACCTGGCCGCGGTTGTACGCGGTGGTGCCGGACCAGCCCTTGACCGCCTTGCGGGCGGCCACGACGGCGTCGCGGGCGTCCTTGCGGGTGCCCAGCGGGACGTTGGCGAGCCACTCGCCCTTTGCGTCGGTCACCTCGTACACCCGCCCGCTCTCGGAGCGCGGGAACTTCCCGCCGACGTACAGCTTGTAGGTCTTGAGGACGTCAAGACGCGTCACGACATCAGACATCGAGGTAGGCCTCCAGACCGTGGCGGCCACCCTCGCGGCCGTAGCCCGACTCCTTGTATCCGCCGAACGGCGAGGTCGGGTCGAACTTGTTGAAGGTGTTGGCCCAGACCACGCCGGCCTTGAGCTGGTTCGCCATCCAGAGGATGCGCGAGCCCTTCTCCGTCCAGATGCCGGCGGAGAGGCCGTACGGGGTGTTGTTGGCCTTCTCCACGGCCTCCGCGGGGGTGCGGAAGGTCAGGACGGAGAGCACCGGGCCGAAGATCTCCTCCTGGGCGATCCGGTGGGCCTGGCTCACGCCGGTGAACAGGGTCGGCTTGAACCAGAAGCCGGTGCCCGGGAGTTCGCAGGCCGGCGACCAGCGCTCGGCGCCCTCGGCCTCGCCGGCGTCGGTCAGCGCGGTGATCCGGGCGAGCTGCTCGGCCGAGTTGATGGCGCCGATGTCGGTGTTCTTGTCCAGCGGGTCGCCGACCCGCAGGGTGCCCATCCGGCGCTTCAGGGCGTCCAGCAGCTCGTCCTGGATCGACTCCTGGACCAGCAGGCGCGAGCCCGCGCAGCAGACGTGGCCCTGGTTGAAGAAGATGCCGTTGACGATGCCCTCGACCGCCTGGTCGATCGGCGCGTCGTCGAAGACGATGTTCGCGGCCTTGCCGCCCAGCTCCAGCGAGAGCTTCTTGCGGGTGCCGGCCAGCTGCTTGGCGATGGCGCGGCCGACCGGGGTGGAGCCGGTGAACGCGACCTTGTTGACGTCCGGGTGGGAGGTCAGCGCGGCGCCGGTGCGGCCGTCACCGGTGACGATGTTGACGACGCCCTTCGGCAGACCGGCCTGGCGGCAGATCTCGGCGAAGCGCAGCGCGGTCAGCGGGGTGGTCTCGGCCGGCTTCAGGACGACCGTGTTGCCGGTCGCCAGCGCGGGCGCGATCTTCCACGCCAGCATCAGCAGCGGGAAGTTCCACGGGATGACCTGGCCGGCCACGCCCAGCGGCTTCGGGTTCGGGCCGAAGCCGGCGTAGTCGAGCTTGTCGGCCCAGCCCGCGTAGTAGAAGAAGTGGGCGGCGACCAGCGGCAGGTCGACGTCGCGGGTCTCGCGGATCGGCTTGCCGTTGTCGATCGACTCCAGCACGGCCAGCTCGCGGCTGCGCTCCTGGATGATCCGGGCGATCCGGAACAGGTACTTGGCGCGCTCGCTGCCGGGCAGCGCCGACCAGTCGGCGAAGGCCTTGCGGGCGGCGGCGACCGCGCGGTCCACGTCCTCCTCGGTGCCCTGGGCGAACTCGGCGAGCACCTGCTCGGTGGCCGGGTTGACCGTCTTCAGGGCCTCGTTGCCGGAGGAGTCGACGAACTCGCCGCCGATGAAGTGGCCGTAGGAGGTGGCGATGTCGCCCGCGGCGGCGGGGGACTCCGGGGCCGGGGCGTAGGCGAAGAGGCCGCCGGCGGGCTTGGCCACGGGCTCCTCGGTGTTCTTCTTCTTGGCCATGGTGATCAGTCCACCGTCACGTAGTCGGGGCCGGAGTAGCGGCCGGTGGCCAGCTTCTGGCGCTGCATCAGCAGGTCGTTGAGCAGGCTGGAGGCGCCGAAGCGGAACCAGTGCGGGGTCAGCCAGTCGTCGCCGAGGGTCTCGTTGACCATCACCAGGTACTTCATGGCGTCCTTGGTGGTGCGGATGCCGCCGGCGGGCTTGACGCCGACCTGGACGCCGGTGGCCGCGCGGAAGTCGCGGACCGCCTCCAGCATCAGCAGGGTGACCGGCGGGGTCGCGTTGACGGCGACCTTGCCGGTGGAGGTCTTGATGAAGTCGGCGCCGGCCAGCATCGCCAGCCAGGAGACCCGGCGGACGTTGTCGTAGGTCTGGAGCTCGCCGGTCTCGAAGATCACCTTGAGGTGGGCGGAGCTGCCGTCGGGGCGCTTGCAGGCCTCCTTGACGGCCACGATCTCGCGGTAGACGTCGAGGTAGCGGCCGGAGAGGAAGGCGCCTCGGTCGATCACCATGTCGATCTCGTCGGCGCCCGCGGCCACCGCGTCGGCGGTGTCGGCGAGCTTGACCGGGAGGGCGGCGCGGCCGGCCGGGAAGGCGGTGGCCACCGAGGCGACCTGGATGTCGGTGCCCTCCAGGGCGGCCTTCGCGGTGGCGACCATGTCCGGGTAGACGCAGATGGCGGCGACGCGGGGGGTGGTCGGGTCGGTCGGGTCGGGGGTCCTGCCCTTGGCGCACAGCGCGCGCACCTTGCCGACCGTGTCCGCGCCCTCCAGCGTGGTCAGGTCGATCATCGAGATCGCCAGGTCGATGGCGTACGCCTTCGCCGTGGTCTTGATCGAGCGGGTACCGAGCGCGGCGGCACGCGCCTCCAGGCCGACCTGGTCGACGCCGGGCAGGCCGTGCAGGAATCGGCGGAGCGAGGCCTCGGACGCCGCAACGTCCTGAAGGCCGCTGCCCGCAACGCCGGGGGCATTGGCTGCAACAGTGGACATAGTCACCAGAGCAGCATATCTACGCGCGTAGTCAACCGCTAGAGCGCTCGTCATTCGTGGCCGGACCGAGACCTCCGCGCGAGGGGCATGGGGCAGAATCGACGACATGACCGATTCCGACGGCAAGCCCCACCAGGGCCCCGCCGCCCCCGACGGGGATCCCGAGTACGCGGACCGCGTGTACCGATCCGTCCCCGGTGTGATCTCCGGAGTGCTGCTGCTGGTCGTGGCGGCCTGGCTGATCGGCGACGCGGTGGTGAGCGGGACCGGGAAGACCCCGTACGTCTCGCTCGCGGCGGTGCCGGTGTTCGCCTTCCCGGTGATCGCGTACACGCTGCGCCCGACCGTGACGGCGGGCCGCGACCGGCTGGTGGTGCGCAACCCGTGGCGGACCGTCGTGGCGCCGTGGGCCTCGGTGGACGCGCTGCGCGCGGGGTACTCGGTCGAACTGCTCGCGGGCGGCAGGAAGTACCAGCTCTGGGCGGTGCCGGTGTCGCTGCGCCAGCGCAAGCGGGCCGCCCGGGCGCAGAGCGGCAGCGTCGCCGAGCACGCCTCCCGGACCGGCCTCGGCATGGGCCTGGCCAAGCGGAGCAACCCGGTCGTCCAGGGCTCGCCCGACCCCACCCGCGCCTGGTCCGACCAGGTGACCGCCGTCCTCCAGGAGATGGCCGAGCGCAACGCCGTCCGCCCCACCGCCGCGGGCCCGGTCGAGGTCCGCTGGTGCTGGTGGGTCATCGCCCCCACCCTGGCCGGGCTGGTCGGGCTGATCACCGTCATCGCGGTCTGACCCCGCCGAACCGCGTGAAGGGGCCCGCCGGTCGTGACCGGCGGGCCCCTTCGGGTGTGCGCGGGCGTCAGGCGGTGATGCCGGCGGCCTCGGCGAGGTCGCGCTTGACGGTGGCGAGGAGGGCGGCGGCCCGCTCGCGGGTGGGCCCGAGGTCGGCGGCGGAGGCGACCGGGAGGACGACCTCCAGGTAGCACTTGAGCTTGGGCTCCGTGCCGGAGGGGCGGACCACGATGCGGGCGGACCGGACGTCCTCGCCGGCCAGGTAGTAGCGCAGGCCGTCGGTCGGCGGCAGGTCGGCCGAGCCGGCCGACAGGTCGTCGGCGCGGGTGACCCGGAGCCCGGCCAGGACGGTCGGCGGCTGCTCGCGCAGGCGGCGCATGGCGTCGGCGATCAGCGTGAGGTCCTGGACCCGGACGGAGAGCTGGTCGGTGGCGTGCAGGCCGTGCTCCAGCGCCAGGTCGTCCAGCAGGTCGGACAGGGTGCGGCCGGACTTCTTGAGCGTGGCGGCGAGCTCGGCGACCAGCAGGGCGGCGGTGATGCCGTCCTTGTCCCGGACGCCCTGCGGGTCGACGCAGTAGCCGAGCGCCTCCTCGTAGCCGTAGCGCAGGCCCTCGGCGCGGGAGATCCACTTGAAGCCGGTCAGCGTCTCGGCGTAGTCCAGCCCCGCCGCCTCGGCGATCCGGCCGAGCAGGGTGGCGGAGACGATGGTGGTGGCGAAGGTGCCCGCGGCCTTCTTCGCGACCAGGGCCGAGCCGAGCAGCGCGCCGACCTCGTCGCCGCGCAGCATCCGCCAGCCGGCCGCGCCGCCGCCGCCGCCGGCCGCGTTGCCGTTGGTGGGGACGGCCACCGCGCAGCGGTCGGCGTCCGGGTCGTTGGCGATCACGATGTCCGGGCCGACGCTGGCGGCGGTGCGGAAGGCGAGGTCCATCGCCCCCGGCTCCTCCGGGTTGGGGAAGGCCACGGTCGGGAAGTCCGGGTCGGGCTCGGCCTGCTCGGCGACCACGGTGGGCGCGGGGAAGCCGGCCCGGCGGAACGCGGCGACCAGGGTGGAGCGGCCGACGCCGTGCATCGGGGTGTAGACCACCTCCAGGTCGCGCGGGCCGTGCTCGTCGACGATGGAGACGGCCCGGGTCAGGTAGGCCTCGACGACCTCCTCGCCGAGCACCTCCCAGCCCTCCTCGGCGCGCGGGACCTCGTCCAGCGAGCCGATCGCGTCGATCTCGGCGGCGATCCCGGCGTCGGCCGGCGGGACGATCTGCGAGCCGTCGCCCAGGTAGACCTTGTAGCCGTTGTCCTGCGGCGGGTTGTGGCTGGCCGTCACGGTGACGCCGGCGGCCGCGCCCAGGTGGCGGACGGCGAAGGCCAGCACCGGGGTCGGCAGCGGGCGCGGCAGCAGCGCGGCGCGCAGGCCGGCGCCGACCACCACGGCGGCGGTGTCACGGGCGAAGTCGTACGACTTGTGGCGGGCGTCGTAGCCGATGACGACCAGGTCGCCCAGGCCCTGCTGCTTGACGTACGCGACCAGGCCGGCGGCGGCCCGGATCACCACGGCGCGGTTCATCCGCATCGGGCCGGCGCCGAGTTCGCCGCGCAGGCCGGCGGTGCCGAACTGGAGGCGGTCGGAGAAGCGGTCGGCGAGCTCCGCCCAGGCGAGCTTGCTGTCGGTCTCGGCTTCCGGGCCCTCGGCCCGGGCCAGCAGGGCGGTGAGCTCCTCGCGGGTCTGCGGGTCGGGGTCCTCGGCCAGCCAGGTCCGGGCCCGGGCGAGGAGGTCGGGGTTGAGTGCCTGCGTCATGACAGCTCCATCGGGAAGTGCGTCGGTGTGTCGGCCGGAGGTTCCGCGGGTGACCGGGAGGGCTCCGCTGTGACCGGAGGGTTCCGCAAGGAAGGGGGTCGCGCATGCGGACGGGGCCCACCGGAGGGCGTGATCAGCGGATCACGCCGCCCGTGGGCCCCGTCACTCATGATTCCGCGCCGCGCGGACGTCAGATCCGCTCGAGGACCTTCGCCAGCAGCTCGCCCATGCGCTCGGCGGAGGCCTTGCCGGCCTCCAGCACCTCGGCGTGGTTGAGCGGCTCGCCGGTCATGCCGGCGGCCAGGTTGGTGACCAGGGAGATGCCGAGCACCTCGGCGCCGGCCTCGCGGGCCGCGATGGCCTCCAGGGTGGTGGACATGCCGACCAGCTCGCCGCCGATCACCCGGGCCATGTTGACCTCGGCCGGGGTCTCGTAGTGCGGGCCGCGGAACTGCACGTAGACGGCCTCGTCCAGGGACGCGTCGACCTCGCGGCAGAGCGCGCGCAGGCGCTTGGAGTACAGGTCGGTGAGGTCGACGAAGTTGGCGCCGACGATCGGGGAGTCCGCGGTCAGGTTGATGTGGTCGCTGATCAGGACCGGCTGCCCGGGGGTCCAGCCCTGGCGCAGGCCGCCGCAGCCGTTGGTCAGCACGATGATGCCGCAGCCGGCCGCGGCGGCGGTGCGCACGCCGTGGACGACGGTGGCCACGCCGTGGCCCTCGTAGTAGTGGTTGCGGCCGAGGAAGATCAGGGCGCGCTTGTCGCCGATCTTCACCGAGCGGATCTTGCCGGCGTGGCCGGCGACGGCGGGGGCGGGGAAGCCCGGGAGCTCGGTGACCGGGAACTCGGCCACGGTCTCGCCCAGGGCGTCGGCGGCCGGCACCCAGCCGGAGCCCATCACCAGGGCGACGTCGTGCCGCTCGGCACCGGTCAGCTCGCGCAGGCGCTCGGCGGCGGCCTGGGCGGCGGCGTAGGGGTCGGCGGAGACGACCGACTGAGGAGAAGCGTTCACGGGTCCGAGGATAGACGGGTTTCGGCTACGCGCGTAGAAATTCGGCCGCGGCATGCCGGATCGTTACCCGGTTGACCGGAAAACACAGCTCGGCGGCGGTATCGGGCCGCCCGGCTCGTCGGTTTCCACACGGACGGCCCACCCGTGCCCTCCGTACCCGCACGCTCCGTGCGCGATCGGATCGCGGACGGGGCCGGAACGCCTCAGCAGGGGCGGCGGCGCAGGTCCATCACGTAGTCGTGCGGGGCGCCGGCGCTCTCCGCGGCGTCCGCGATCAGGCCGAGGTAGCGGGCCGCGGGCAGACCGCCCTCGTAGTCGTTGAGCACGTACGTCCAGACCGGGATGTCCCCGTCCAGGGTCTGCGCGCGCAGCTTGATCTTGCGGTAGATGCCGAGCTGGACGCCCTCCCAGCGGTCCAGGCCCTCCTCGTCCATCGGCGCGACGTCGTACAGCGAGACGAAGACCTGGTCCTTCTCGTCCTCGACCACGGTGGCCAGCGAGCCCTCCCAGCCGAGCTGCTCGCCGCCGAAGGTGAGCCGCCAGCCGGCGAGCCACCCCGTGCCGCGCAGCGGGGAGTGCGGGGCTCGGCGAGTCATCTGCCGGGCATCGAGGTTGGTGGCATACGCGGCGTAGAGGGGCATGGGGGCCAGCGTAGCCCGGGCGGCGGTCGGGCCGCGGCCACTGGACGAACGTACGGAGCCCGGACCCCGGCGTGGCGGCGGTCCCGGCGTGCGGGACAATGGGGAACGTGACTCGGATCGTGATCATCGGTGGCGGACCCGGCGGCTACGAGGCGGCTCTGGTGGCCGCTCAGCTCGGCGCGGAGGTGACCGTCGTCGACCGCGACGGTCTGGGTGGATCGGCGGTGCTCACGGACTGCGTGCCGTCGAAGACCCTGATCGCGACCGCGGAGGTGATGACCACCTTCGACAGCTCGTACGAGGAGCTGGGCATCCTGGTCGCGGACGACACCCCGCCGGTCGAGCAGGCGGCCCGGGTCATCGGCGTGGACCTGGGCAAGGTCAACCGCCGTGTGAAGCGCCTGGCCATCGCGCAGTCCCACGACATCACCCAGTCCGTCACCCGGGCCGGCGTCACCGTGCTGCGCGGCCGCGGCCGGCTCGGCACCGGCGGGCAGGCCGTGGACGGCTCCCGCGAGGTGCTGGTGGACGCGCCCGACGGCACCGTGCAGTCGCTGCGCGCCGACGCCGTGCTGATCGCCACCGGCGCCCACCCGCGCGAGCTGCCGGACGCCCAGCCGGACGGCGAGCGGATCCTCACCTGGACCCAGGTGTACGACCTGGAGGAGCTGCCCCGCGAGCTGATCGTGGTCGGCTCCGGCGTGACCGGCGCCGAGTTCGCCGGCGCCTACCAGGCGCTCGGCTCCAAGGTGACCCTGGTGTCCAGCCGCGACCGGGTGCTGCCGGGCGAGGACCCGGACGCCGCCGAGGTGCTGGAGGACGTCTTCCGCCGCCGCGGCATGAACGTGATGGGCCGCTCGCGCGCCGAGAGCGTCAAGCGGATCGGCGACCGGGTCGAGGTCATGCTGGCCGACGGCAAGGTGATCGAGGGCACCCACTGCCTGATGGCGGTCGGCTCGATCCCCAACACCTCCGACATGGGCCTGGAGGAGGCCGGGGTCAAGCTCAACGACTGGGGCCAGATCCAGGTCGACCGGGTCTCCCGCACCACCGCCCCCGGCGTCTACGCGGCGGGCGACTGCACCGGCGTCTTCATGCTCGCCTCGGTGGCGGCCATGCAGGGCCGGATCGCGATGTACCACGCGCTCGGCGACGCGGTGCAGCCGCTGAACCTCAAGACCGTGGCCTCCAACGTCTTCACCGACCCGGAGATCGCCACCGTCGGCTACACGGCGGCCGACGTGGAGTGCGGCAAGATGGACGCCGTCGTGGTCAAGCTCCCGCTGCGCGGCAACCCGCGGGCGAAGATGCAGGGCATCCGGGACGGCTTCGTGAAGCTGTTCTGCCGCCCGGGCACCGGCATCGTGGTGGGCGGCGTGGTCGTCGCCCCGCGGGCCAGCGAGCTGATCCACTCGATCTCGCTCGCCGTGGACGCCAATCTGACGGTCGAACAGGTGGCCAGCGCCTTCACCGTCTACCCGTCCGTCTCCGGTTCGACCGCCGAGGCCGCCCGGCAGCTGCACATCCGCAAGCGGGCCGACGGCGAATCCTGAGCGTCCGGCGCACAGTTGAGGGCGGCTGCCGATCGGCGGCCGCCCTTCGCGCGGGCATGGCCGTCACCCGGACGGCGGGCGCAGTTCCGGGTCCATTGACGGCGCGTATTGTACGGTCACGCGCCGCTCGTGCGTGAGCAATTCCCGCTACTAGCTGCAAACGCCTGAAAGCAGACGGTCACGCAGGTTACCGTCGGTTCTGTGTTTGCAGCAGAACGTCGCCAGTTGATCCTCGAAATGGTGCGCGCCAACGGAGCCGTCTCGCTCCGGGAGTTGGCCCGCGTCGTCCAGACCTCCGAAGTGACCGTGCGCCGTGACGTGCGGGCGCTGGAGGCAGAAGGGCTCCTCGACCGCCGGCACGGCGGCGCGGTGCTCCCCGGCGGCTTCAGCCGCGAACCCGGTTACCCACAGAAGACCCACCTGTCCGCGGCGGAGAAGAGCGCCATCGCGGACCTCGCGGCCGGCCTGGTGGAGGAGGGCGACGCCGTGGTGGTCGGCGCCGGCACCACCACCCAGGAGCTGGCCCGCCGATTGGCCCGCGTGCCCGGGCTGACGGTGGTCACCAACTCGCTGCTGGTCGCCCAGGCCCTGGCGCACGCCAACCGGGTCGAGGTGGTCATGACCGGTGGCACCCTGCGCGGCTCCAACTACGCGCTGGTGGGCAGCGGCGCGGAGCAGTCCCTCCAGGGGCTGAGGGTCTCCAAGGCCTTCATCTCCGGCAGCGGGCTGACGGCCGAGCGCGGGCTGTCGACGGCGAACATGCTGTCCGCGAGCGTGGACCGGGCCATGGTGCTGGCGGCCGCCGAGGTGATCGTCCTCGCCGACCACACCAAGCTCGGCGCGGCCGGCATGTTCCAGACCGTCGCCACCGACACCATCACCCGGCTGGTCACCGACGAGCAGGCCACCGCGGACGACACCACCGTCCGCGAACTGGACGCGCTCGCCGACTGCGGGGTGCAGGTCGACCTGGCCCCGCTGGGCGCGGGCCCGAGCGGCGACGCCCCGGTGCACGGCACCGGCAGCGGCCCGGTGCACCAGACCCAGCCCGGCCCGATGGCCCGCCGCGGCGGCCCGCCCCCCGGCGGCGCCCCGCTGCCCGGCCAGCGCCGCCCCGGCGCGCACGGCGGACCGGCCGCCCCGGGCGGCATGCCCGCCCGGCTGGCCGAGCTGGGCCTGCCGCGCGGGCGCTAGCCCGTACCCACGGCCCCGCCTCGCGAGCCTCTTGGCAGGCCTCGGAAACGCGACCGGTCCGCACACCCGCGCAGGGCGTACGGACCGGTCCGAGGGCAGGCGCCCGTCCTGGGACGGCGTCAGTCCTTGATCTCGCAGAGCGCGGCGCCGCTGCTGACGCTCGCGCCGACCTCGGCCTTGAGGCCGGAGACGGTGCCCGCCTTGTGGGCGTTCAGCGGCTGCTCCATCTTCATCGCCTCCAGGACCACGATCAGCTCGCCCTCGGCGACGACCTGGCCCTCCTCCACGGCGACCTTGACGATGGTGCCCTGCATCGGCGAGGCCAGGGTGTCCCCGCTGACGGCCGAGCCGGCCTTCTTGGCGCCCACCCGGCGCTTGGCCTTGGTGGCACCGGCCGCGCCGGCCGCCGGGGCCGCCGCGACGCCCAGCGAGGACGGCAGCGAGACCTCGATCCGCTTGCCGCCGACCTCGACCACCACGGTCTCCCGGGTCTCGGCCTCCTCGCCGTCACCGGCCGCGCCGGCGAACGGCGGGATGGTGTTGTCGAACTCGGTCTCGATCCACCGGGTGAAGACCTTGAACGGCTCGTCGCTGCCGTGCACCTCGGGCGCGAACGCCGGGTCGGTGACGACCGCCTGGTGGAACGGGATGGCGGTGGCCATGCCCTCGACCTTGAACTCGGCCAGCGCGCGGTTGGCCCGCTCCAGGGCCTGCCTGCGGTCCCGGCCGGTGACGATCAGCTTGGCCAGCAGCGAGTCCCAGGCCGGGCCGATGACCGAGCCGGTCTCCACACCGGAGTCCAGGCGCACGCCCGGACCGGACGGCGGCGCGAACAGCGTCACCGTGCCGGGCGCGGGCAGGAAGTTGCGGCCCGGGTCCTCGCCGTTGATACGGAACTCGAAGGAGTGACCGCGGACCTCCGGGTCGCCGTAGCCGAGCTCCTCGCCGTCCGCGATCCGGAACATCTCCCGGACCAGGTCGAGACCGGTGACCTCCTCGGTGACCGGGTGCTCCACCTGCAGACGGGTGTTGACCTCCAGGAAGGAGATCGTGCCGTCCTTCGC